>JAIBBQ010000085.1 GCA_019694595.1 Myxococcaceae bacterium | reverse complement strand
TGTAGCTCGGCGTCCGGCGGTGGCACTTCGGCGTCGGGCGGTGGCACCTCGGCCTCGGGCGGCGGCACCTCGGCCTCCGGCGGCGGCACCTCGGCGTCGGGCGGTGGCACCTCGGCGTCGGGCGGTGGCACGTCGGCGTCCGGCGGTGGCACCTCGGCCTCCGGCGGTGGCGGCATCGTGGTGGTCCCCAGCGATGGCGGGCCCCCGGTCATCGACCTGCGCGCGGACTCGAACCGCGACGGCGTGGTGGACCTGGTCGGTGCGAGCGACGACCTGAACGAGGACGTGTGGAGCGCCGACGCGGGCGCGGTGTTCCTCGCCAACCTCGACGACGACACCAGTCGCTGCGCGAAGACGGGCACCGACATCGATCTCGCCAAGTGCAACGACGGCGCAGACGAGGTCGTCAACGGAACGAACGACCTCCTCGACCTCGCGCCGATGGCGGTGCTGCCGTGGAGCTCCGCGCCGCCGACCGCGGTGGGAACGCTGACGCTGAATCCGGAGGCGGCGACCCGCGTCCGCATCTTCAAGACCGTGACCCAGGGCGCGAGCAAGACGTACACGGTGTTTCACCCGGCCACCGACAAGCTCGACGCGCTCGACCTGCGCGCCGGTGTGAGCTTCCTGGTCGAAGGCACGGACATCGTGCGCGACCGCACCCTGTGGGACGGCACGGCCGCGGTGACCTTCAAGGTGACCACCGGCCGCGCCGACGGCGGGGCAGGCACGCCCGGCCCGTGGGACGGCGGAGCGCTCTACGAGGACGTGCAGCAGACCGACCTGGTGAAGCTGCGCGTCGCGCCGCTGCTGACCTTCAGCCACATCACCGACGGTGAGACGGTCTACGCGACCAACGTCCCCCAGGATCAGGACTCGGTCGACTTCCGGTCGGGCCTGCAGGCCGCGCTCACCGCGGCGCAGATCCTGAACCCGCTCTTCAACCTGAACCCGGTGGACGGCGACCAGTGGGCCCAGGACTTCTGGGAGCCCGGGTACATGACGATGCCCGGAGCGAACGGGCCGCACACGATGAAGATGGCGATCCGCTCGGCCAACGTCTACTCGAACAGCACCACCAACCCGCTGCGCCCCGCGGGCAAGATCATCTACAGCCAGCTGCGCGGGCCGGACCTCGGCACGGTGCAGCAGTTCACGCGCAACAGCTCCACCACCGACACGCTCAACTCGTTCGGCAACCTGGAGACGATCCCGCCGTACTCGTACATGGGCACGAACTACCCGCTCGGCCGCACGCTGCGCGGGAACATCCCGAGCTACCACCCGGATCTTTCCTTCATCAAGATGATGGAGGCGCAGAACATGCAGCCGCCGGTGTACATCGACACCTCGTGGCTGCTGGTCGGCCACGTCGACGAGACCACCAGCTTCATCCCGGTGAGTTCGCCGCGCGGGTGGATCTTGCTGGTGAACGACCCGCGCCTCGCCAAGTCGATGCTCGAGGCGGAAGTCACCAACGGCAACGGCGCGGTGAAGATGTTCCCCGGCATGCTGACCTACAACGCGGCCGGCACCGCCTACGTGTCCGCCGAGCGCACCATCTCGCAGGTACTCGCCGACACCCAGGTGATGAACGAGAGCGCCGCGTCCGCCGCCGAGGTCGACGCGCAGCTGGCGATCATCAAGGCCGCGACCGGCCTCACCGACGCGGAGATCATCCACGTGCCGTACCTGCACGAGCCGGTGAGCGGGCAGTCGCTCGCCTACATGCCCGGCACGGTCAACGGCGTGCTGATGACCAGCAAGGTGTTCGCCGCGCCGGATCCCCACGGGCCGATCATCGGCGGCAAGGACATCTTCAAGGTCCAGCTCGAGACCGCGCTCGCCGCCTTCGGCGTGCAGGTCAAGTGGGTGGAGGACTGGTACCTGTACCACATCAACGCGGGCGAGGCGCACTGCGGCTCGAACACGATGCGGAAGATCCCCTCGACGCTCTGGTGGGAGACCGGACGATGAATACCCGACTCGCTGCGAAGCTCTTCACCGCCGTGGTCCTCACCTCGCTTCCGGCGTTCGCCTCCGGACTCGCGCTCTCGCCCGAGGCGCTTCCGCCGGCCACCGCACGGGCGCTGCGCGATCAGATCGGCGCCGCACACCTGCGCGACGCGGCCGCGTTCCGCAGCGTCTGGCAGCTGCGGCAGGACGCCAACCGGTTCGACGCCGCCAAGCGGGGCCCCATCGCCCCCATGGCGCGCGCGCTCAAGCCGCTCGGCCCGCAGGGCGTGCTGCCGCTCGTCGAGCTGCTGGCGTTCGATTCCTTGCCGGGGCCCGAGCTGACGCCCGGCGCGACCCTCTCGCTGCAGATCGGCGCGCTGGAAGCGCTCGGCGAGCAGCGCGACCCGCGCGCGGCGCCCGTGCTGCTCGCGCTGGTGAAGTCCCCCACTCTGCCGGTGCCGCTCGCGCGCTCGGCGGCCGAGGCCTACGGCTTCCTGCAGACCGACGAAGCCGCTGCCGAGCTCGTCGCCGCCGCTGGCGACGGCACCGAGAAGGGCCGCGCCTTGCGCGCCGGCCTGGGCAGCCGCCGCCGGGTGGCGGCGGTGCGCTTCCTCGCCGCGCAGCTCGCGCAGGAGCGCGACGAGACCGAAGCGGTGGCGCTCATCCGTGCGCTGGCCGACCTCGGCAACGCGTGGTCGTGGAAGACGCCCGGCGCGGTCACCAAGGCCGAGGAAGCGACCATCCGCGAGCTCGCGGCGCAGGCACTGCTCGAGACCTTCGTGCAGCGGACCGGGCGCGCCCGCCAGGCGGCGAACAACGCGCTCATGGTGGTCGATGCCCCGGTGACGCCCCGCCTCATCGCCAAGGCCCGCGGCGAGGCCACGGGCGAGACCGTGGCGGCGCTCGACGCGCTCACCGCGCGGTTCCAGAACAACCCGACCCGCTGAAGGCGCAGCGCCTTCAGTGGCCGGTGGCGAGGCGCCAGACGCCGGCGCCCCAGTTCGACGAGTAGACGACGCGGTTCTGCGCGTCGAACACCATGGCCATCGGACCGTCGGTGAACTGCTGCTGGTTGAAGGCCACCCAGGTCAGCCCGTCGGTCTCGGCTGAGGTGAAGTACGTGTTCTTCTGCTGCGCGGCGCCGGTGTTGGCGGGCTGCGCGTAGAGCACGGTGCCATCGCCCACCACCGCGTTGTAGCCGTCGGCGGTCACCGGGCCGACCTGGCTCCAGTGTTCGCCCTGGTCGGTGCTGCGCTGGAGCTGGTGGAGCCCCCCGACGTAGAGCGCGCCCGTCTTCGAGCGGTAGAGCTGGTTGCCGCCGTGCTGCATCGAGTCCGCGCTGACCTTGGTCCAGCTGGTGCCGGAGTTGGTGGTGCGCCACAGGCCCGCGCCCTGGGTCGTGACCAGCCAGGTGGTCGAGGTGATGAAGAACGCGTAGTGCCCGGCGCCCCAGGGCTGCGGCGCGATCCACGTCCAGCTCTGGCCGCCGTTCTTGCTTTCGGCGAGCCCCGCGTCGGGCATGAAGTTGAAGCCGCTGTGGAAGGCCACCAGCAGGTGGAGGTGGTCCGCAGGGTCGATGGTCACGCTGTAGACGTCGGCGGTGTACGACTGCAGCTCGCTCTGGCTGAAAACCTGCGCCCAGTCCTTGCCGCCATTGCTCGACTTCCACAGCCCTTGGCCCGCGCCGTAGCCGCTCACCGTGTAGACGACGTCGGGGTTCGTGGGGTCGACCGCCAGCGACCAGTTGCGGCCGGTGTCCAGGTTGGACCCGTTGGTGCCGGTGTTCACCTTGGTCCAGTGATCGCCGCCGTCGGTGCTCTTCCAGATGCCCTGGTAGCAAGTCCCGACGTAGAGCGTGCGCGGCGCGACGGGCGAGCTCCCGATGGTCTGCGTGCCGTAGTTGTCCTTCGGTGAGTTGAAGTCGAGCGAGACGGGCGGCGTGATGTTCACCCAGACGCCGACGGTGCCCGCGTCGGCCACCGGCGCACCGCCACCTGAGCCACCGCCGCTCGACGACGCGTCTCCCCCGCTCGACGACGCACCGCCGCCGCTCGACGACGCGCCACCGCCGCTCGACGACGCACCGCCGCCATTAGACGACGCGCCGCCGCCGCTCGACGACGCACCGCCGCCATTAGACGACGCGCCGCCGCCGCTCGACGACGCGCCGCCGCCGCTCGACGACGCACCGCCGCCATTGGTGCCGGATCCACCCCCGGCGCTCCCGAGCTCCGGCACGCCTTCACAGCCGAAGAAGAGGAGGGCCACAGCGCAGACTGCACTCCGCAGGGTCGAGGCCATGCGGACCGCAGTGCGCCGCCCATGCCAGGCGAATCACGCCTGACGTCGCAGGGTTACCTCGGGCGAGCGCGCCAGCGCACTCCACCCGAGGCATCGACTCCACACCTCGAACTCAGATGTGGATCGCGTGGCCGAGGGTCGCCTCGGCCGCTTCCTTCATGATCTCCGAGAGCGTCGGGTGCGCGTGCATCGTGCGCGCGAGCTCCTCGGTGGTGGTCTCCAGCTTGAGCGCCACGCAGGCCTCGGCGAGCAGCTCGGTGGCGTGCGGCCCCACCAGGTGCACGCCCAGCACCTCGTCGTACTTCTTGTCGCTCACCACCTTCACCATGCCGAACGACTCGTCGGAGATGGTCGCCTTGTGAATCGCCGTGAAGGGGAACTTGCCCACCTTCACCTCGTAGCCGCGCTCGATGGCCTTCTTCTCGGTGAGGCCCACCGAGGCCACCTCGGGGTAGCAGTAGGTCGCGCTCGGCACGCGGTCGTAGTTCAGCGCCGGCGGGTTCTTGCCCGCGATGTGCTCCACCGCCAGCACGCCCTGCGCCGACGCCACGTGCGCCAGCATCGGGTACGGCGTGATGTCGCCGATGGCGTAGATGCCGGCCTCGGTGGTGCGCTGGAACTGGTCGACCTTGATGGTCCCGTTCTTCTCCAGCTGGAGGTTGGTGGTCGCCCGGCCGAAGTCCTCGGTGACCGGCGCGCGGCCGACCGCCGAGAGCAGGATCTCGGCCTCGAGCACCTTGGTCTCACCGCCCGCGGTGACGGTGACCCGCACGCCCTTGGCGTTGGTCTCGACCTTCTCCACCTTGGTGCCGGTCATCACGTCGATCTCGCGGCGGCGGAAGAAGCGCTCGAGCTCCTTCGACGCGTCCACGTCTTCGATCGGCAACAGGTTCGGCATGTACTCGACGATGGTGGTCTTCGAGCCCACGTGCGCGAACACCGAGGCGAACTCGCAGCCGACCGCGCCGGCGCCGAGCACGATGATGCTCTTGGGAATCTCCTTCAGCTCCAGCACCGAGTCGGAGTTGAGGACGCGCTTGTGGTCGACCGCCACGTTGGGCAGCGACTTGGGCACGCTGCCCATCGCCAGCACCACGTTCTTGGTCTCCAGCACCTGCTTGCCGCCCTCGGTCAGGGTCACCTCGACCTTCCCCTTGCCCGCCAGGCGCCCGTGGCCCTTCACCACGGTGATCTTGTTCTTCTTCATCAGCATGTCGATGCCGTTGGCGCCCTTGTCCACGACCTTCTGCTTGTGAACGTGCGCCTGCGCCCAGTTGATCGACGGGTTCTTGAGGTCGATGCCGAAGGTCGCCGCGTGCTGGATGTGGCTGTAGAGCTCGGCGGTCCACAGGAGCGCCTTGGTGGGGATGCAGCCGCGGTGCAGGCAGGTGCCGCCGAGGCGCTTGTCCTTCTCCACCAGCGCCGTCCTGAGGCCGAGCTGGGCCGCGCGGATCGCGCAGACGTAACCGCCAGGGCCGGAGCCGATCACCACCACGTCGAACAGGTCAGCCACGGTGTTCCTCCAAGGTGCGCGTTCGCTTCGCGAGCGGGCAGATAACACCGTGGAACGGGGGTTCAAGTGTCCCGTGGCCGCCCTTCCTGCTCGGAGTTAGAAGCCAGGAGCACCGTGGCCCGTTTCCCCACCCGCACGCTCGTGCTCATGGTCTTCACCTTGCTCGCCTTCGCGTGGATGTACTGGCAGACCCACCGCGTGCAGCCGGCGCCGGCCACCCTCGAGCTGATCGCCCCGGGAGGCGGCGCACCATGACCACCGTGGCGGTCGTCGGCGGCGGCATCATCGGCCTGTCGCTCGCGCTCGAGCTGCGCCGGGGCGGCGCCGAGGTCACCCTGCTCGACCGCTCGGAGCCCGGCCAGCAAGCGTCGGTCGCCGCGGGTGGGCTCCTCGCCCCGCAGCTCGAGGCGACCGAGCCCGGGCCCTTCCTCGACGCTTGCCTGCGCAGCCGGGCGATGTACCCCCGGTGGGTCGCCCAGCTCGAGGCCGAGACCGGCGAGCGCGCGAGCTACCTCGAGAGCGGCATCCTCCACGCGGCCTTCGACGAGGCGGAGCTGCACGCGGCGGAGGCCTGGGGCGCCTGGCAACAGGCGGTGGGCCTGCGGGCGCCGCTGCTGAGCGCCGCCGAGGCCCGCGCGCTCTGCCCGACCCTGTCCCCCAAGATCCTGGGGGCGCTCCACCTCCCCGACGATCACCAGGTCGACCCGCAGCGGCTCGTCCCCCTGCTGGTGCAGTGCTGCCAGAAGGCGGGCGTCACCTTGCTCCGCGCCGAGGCGCGGGGCATCGCCGAGCGTGCCGGGCGGGCGATCGGGGTCGACGTGATCGGGGCGCGGGTCACCGCCGACCAGGTGGTGGTGGCCGCGGGCCCCTGGTCGGGCCTGCTCGAAGGCGCCCCCGTCGGCCCCGCGCTCGCCGCGCCGGTGCGCGGGCAGCTCATCGAGCTCAGGCCCGAGACGCCCATCGGTCCCCAGGTGCTCGGCTGCCCGTCGGTCTACGTGATCCCCCGCGAAGACGGGCGGGTGCTCGCCGGAAGCACCAAGGAGCACGTGGGGTTCGACACCACGCCCCAGGCCTACAACACCGAAGCGCTGCTGGCCGCGGCCCGCCGGGTCTGCCCGGCGCTCGAGGGCGCCCCGGTGCAGCGCACCTGGGCGGCGCTGCGGCCGTGGGCGCGCGACGCCATGCCGGTGCTGGGCCCGGGCCCGCTCGAGGGCCTGTGGCTTTCCACCGCGCATTTCAGAAATGGAATACTGCTCGCGCCCCTCTCGGCGCGCCTGATGTCGGATGCCATCCTCACTGGCGCACAGGACCCGCTGCTTCGTCGCTTCCGGTACGAGCGGCTTTGCTCCTAAACTTCGGGCCCGTGGAAGCCATCCCTCCTGTTCCGTCACGGATCCTGATCGTCGACGACGACGACTCGGTCCGCGACGTCATCTCCGTTCTGCTCACCGAAGAGGGTTACCACTGCGTCGTGGCGAGCAGTGCCGACATGGCGCTCGACCTGGCGGCGCAGGACGAGACCCCGCTCGTCATCAGCGACATGAAGATGCCCGGCAAGGACGGGCTCTGGTTGCTGGAGGCGTTCCGCGATCGGTTCCCCGACACCTCGGTGATCATGCTCACCGGCTACGGCGACACCGAGGCCGCGGTCGACTGCCTGCGCCGCGGCGCGGTCGACTACCTGCTCAAGCCGCCCAAGCTCACCGATCTCATCCGCTCCATCGAGCGCGCGCTCGCCAAGCGGCGCATCGAGCTGGCGCGCAAGCGGTACCAGAAGAAGCTCGAGCGCAAGGTGCGCGACCGCACCACCGAGCTGCGCAGCGCGCTCAAGAACATCGCCACCACGTATCACCACACGCTGCTGGCGCTGGTCACTGCGCTCGACGCGCGCGAGCACGAGACGAGCGACCATTCGCAGCGGGTGGTCCAGTACACCACCGCCATCGCCCAGCGGCTCAGCATCCGCGGCACCGAACTCGACGAGATCGGCCGCGGCGCCCTGCTCCACGACATCGGGAAGATCGGCGTGCCCGACGCGGTGCTGCTCAAGCCCGGCAAGCTCACCCCGGAAGAATGGGTCGAGATGCGCAAGCACCCGGACATCGGGTACCAGATGATCTCGCAGATCGAGTTCCTCAGCATCCCCGCGGAGATCGTGCTCTCGCACCAGGAGCGCTTCGACGGCACCGGCTACCCGCGGCGCCTGGCGGCGAACAACATTCACATCGGGGCGCGCATCTTCGCGGTGGCCGACACGCTCGACGCGATGACGTCCGACCGGCCGTACCGCAAGGGCACCACCTTCGCCAACGCCATCGCGGAGATCGACCGCTGCGGAGGCACCCAGTTCGACCGCGAGGTGGTGAAGGCCTTCCTCGACATCGGCGAGCAGGGCCTGATGAAGATCAAGGCCGACATGGTGGCCCGCAAGGCCGAGCTGGCGGCGGCGAACCGCAAGCTGCTGGAAGACGCCGCCAAGCCCCCCTCGGCACCGCCGATCCTCCCTTCCTGACCGGGAGAGAGGTAGAGGTGGCGCCGTGAGCCCGGTCGATCGCCTCGCACGGCCCCTGCGCAACCTGCGGCTGTCGGTCACCGACCGCTGCAACCTGCGCTGCGCGTACTGCATGCCGGAGCCGGACTACGTCTGGCTCCCCAACGAGCAGATCCTCACCTTCGAGGAGCTCTCGAGGCTGGTCGACCGCTTCCTGCCCCTGGGGGTCACGCGCGTCCGCCTCACCGGCGGAGAGCCGCTGCTGCGCCGCGAGCTGCCGGTGCTGGTGAAGGCGCTGGCCGCCAAGCCGCTCGAGGACCTGGCGCTCACCACCAACGGGGTGCTGCTCGCCGAGCACGCCGAAGCGCTGCGCACGGCCGGGCTGCACCGGGTGACGGTGAGCCTCGACACCCTCAAGGCCGACCGCTTCATCGCCTTGAGCAAGCGCGACCACCTGCCCCGCGTGCTCGAAGGCATCGCGGCCGCCCGGTTCCCCGGCCAGCTCAAGCTCGACGCGGTCGTCATTCGCGGGGTCAACGACGACGAGCTGGAGCCGCTGCTCGAGTACGCCGGCCAGGTCGGCGCCGAGCTGCGCTTCATCGAGTACATGGACGTCGGTGGGGCGACCCACTGGAACCGCGAGCACGTGGTCTCGCGGGCGGAGATCCTGACCCGCCTGGAGGCCCGCTACGGGAAGATCGCTCCGCTCGGGGTCCCCGGGCCGGCGCCGGCGGAGCGCTTCCAGCTCCCCGACGGGCGCGCCTTCGGGATCGTCGCGTCGACCACCGCGCCCTTCTGCCGCCGCTGCGACCGGGCGCGCGTGACCGCCGACGGCCACTTCCTCACCTGCCTGTACGCGTCCAACGGGCTCGACCTGAAGACGCCGCTGCGCTCGGGCGCCACCGCCGCCGAGCTGGAGCAGCTGCTGGCCTGGACCTGGAAGCACCGCAGCGACCGCGGGGCCGAGGAGCGCGCGGCGCTCGCCGCCCAGCGCGGGCCCCTGGCGAGCGCCCCGGTGCTCCGCGCCGCCCCCCACCTCGAGATGCACACCCGCGGGGGCTGAACTTCCGCTAGGACGCGTGCCCATGCACCCGCTGGAGCGCGCCACCCCCGCAGAGCAGCTCGCCGAGGTCACCCGCGGCACCGTCGACCTCCACTCCGCCGACGAGCTGAAGGCCAAGCTCGAGCGCAGCGTGAAGGAGAAGAAGCCGCTCATCATCAAGGCCGGCTTCGACCCCAACCGCCCCGATCTGCACCTCGGCCACACCCTGCTGCTCACCCGCATGCGCCGCTTCCAGGACTTCGGGCACCAGGTGGTGTTCCTCATCGGCGACTTCACCGCGATGATCGGCGACCCGTCGGGCAAGAACACCACCCGGCCGCCGCTCACCCGGGAAGAGGTGAAGGTCAACGCCGAGACCTACAAGGAGCAGGTCTTCAAGGTGCTCGACCGCGAGCAGACGGTGGTGTGCTTCAACTCCGAGTGGCTCGACGCGCTGGGCACCGAAGGCCTCATCCGCCTGGCGTCGAAGTACCCGGTCGCACGAATGCTCGAGCGCGACGACTTCAAGACCCGCTTCCGCGAAGGGCGCTCCATCGCGCTCCACGAGTTCCTCTACCCGCTGCTCCAGGGCTACGACTCGGTGGCGCTCAAGGCCGACGTCGAGCTCGGCGCGACCGATCAGCTCTTCAACCTCCTCGTCGGCCGGGCGCTGATGAAGGACTACGGCCAGGCGCCCCAGGTGGTGATGACCGGGCCGATCCTCGAAGGCCTCGACGCCAAGCTGGTCGACGGGAAGATCACCGGCGACAAGATGTCCAAGTCGCTCGACAACTACGTCGGGGTCAACGAGAGCCCCGAGCAGATCTTCGGCAAGCTGATGTCCATCACCGACGATCTCATGTGGCGCTACTACGAGCTGCTCTCGCGCAAGAGCACCGCCGAGATCGCCGCGCTCAAGACCGGTCACCCCAAGGTCGCCAAGGTGGGCTTCGCCAAGGAGCTGGTCGCCCGCTTCCACGACCAGGCCGCCGCCGACCGCGCCGAGGCCGACTTCGAGGCGCGCTTCGCCAAGAAGGACCTCGATCAGGCCGCGCTCCCGCTCGTCGAGGTGAGCCTCGAGGGCGCCGCCAAGCTGCCCGTCTTCAAGGTGCTCGCCGGGGCCCAGCTCGTCCAGTCCGCCACCGAGGGGCGCAAGCTCATCAAGCAGGGCGGCGTGAAGGTGAACGGCGAGAAGGTGTCCGACGAGAAGGCCGAGCTGCCGGCCGGCGAGTACCTGGTGCAGGTCGGCAAGCTGCGCGCCGCCCGCGTGAAGCTGGGCTGAGGCCACGGTGGGCACCGGCGGCTGCGCCTGCGGGGCGGTGCGGTACGAGTTCACCGGGAAGCCCACCCCGGTCACCTTCTGCCACTGCTCGAAGTGCCGGCGCTGGCACGGCCACGTCGGCGCCTACACCGCGGTGGAGCGCGACACCTTCCGGCTGGTCGAGCAGCGCGGGCTCAAGTGGTTCTCCGCCAGCGAGACCGTGAAGCGGGGCTTCTGCGCCGAGTGCGGCTCGAGCCTCTTCTGGGACGAGACCGGCGACGTGCGGCTCGCGCTCTGCGCGGGCACCGTCGACGCGCCCACGGGGCTCACCGCCAAGGCCCACATCTACGTCGCCAGCAAGGGTGACTACTACCCGCTCGTCGACGACGGGCTGCTGCGGCTCGACGAGTTCAAGTGACGGCTCGAACCATCGGCGTGGGGCTGGGGATCGCCGTCCTCGGCGCCGCGGCGCTGCTCGCCTGGACCTTCACCGCGGCGCCCTTGCCTGCGCCCGCGCCCTACGCCGGTGCCTGGCCGGCCGCCTCGCCGCCGGAAGGCATGGCACTCCTCGCGCTGCCCACCGGAGTGACCCACCGCAGCGCGGCCTTCGCCTACCGGGGCGGCTCGTTCCTCGACGCGCGCGACTTCGCGATGACCGCGGTGCTGGTGAAGCACCCCCGGGGCGACCTGCTCATCGACACCGGCTTCGGCAGCGACGTGGGCGCCGCGCTCGCCACCCTGCCCGCGCCCTTCCGCGCCATCACCTCGTACACCCGGGGCGAGCCCGCTGCGCGGCAGCTCGAGGCGATGGACGCGGGCAGGCCCAGCGCCATCCTCCTCACCCACGCCCACTGGGACCACGTGAGCGGCTTGAGCGACTTCCCACGGACGCCGGTGCTGGTGACCGCCGCGGAGCACGCCTTCATCCGCGGCGGCGGCGTGCTCACCGCCGCGGCACGCCTGGTGCCCGACGCGCGCTACCGGGAGTACGGCTTCGATGGCGGCGCGTACCTCGGCTTCCCGGAGAGCCTCGACGTGCACGGCGACGGCAGCGTGGTGATCGTCCCCGCGCCGGGGCACACGCCGGGCTCGGTGGCGATCTTCGTCACGCTGCCGAACGGGCAGCACGTCGTCTTCGTGGGCGATCTCGTCTGGCAGCGCGAAGGGCTGACCGAGCGCGAGGAGCGGCCCTGGCTGGCCAAGGTGCTCGGCGATGGCGACCCGGCGCAGGTCCGGGAAGGCATCCTCCGCGTCAGCGCCCTCGCCCAGCGCTGGCCCGAGCTGGTGCTGGTGCCAGCCCACGACGCCCGCGGGCTCGACGCCCTCCAGCAACGCTAGCTACGCTAGGCGTCGTGCAGCGCGCGCGCGGCCGCGGCGGGATCGGCCGCCTCACTCAAGGGCCGCCCGACGACCAGCAGGTTCGACCCCGCGGCGAAGGCGGCCGCCGGCGTCTCCACCCGCGCCTGATCGCCCACGCTCGCCCCGGGCGGGCGAATGCCCGGGGTGCACAGGAACACCTCGGGGCCCAAGAGCGCCCGCAGCGCCTTCGCCTCCTGCGCCGAGCACACCAGGCCGCTGCAGCCGGCCTTCACCGCCAGCTGCGCCAGCCGCTCGACCTGCGCCTTCGCCTCGGCCTCCACGCCGGTGGAGTGCAGCGTCGGCCCGTCCATCGAGGTCAGCACCGTCACCGCGAGGATCTTCGGCGCCGCCACCCCGGCCTGGGCCGCGCCCTTGGCCGCGCCCTCGAGGGCCGCCTGCAGCATCGGCGCCCCGCCGGACGCGTGCACGGTGAGGAAGGAGACGCCCAGCGCTCCCGCCTTCGCCGCCGCGAGTCCGACGGTGTTGGGAATGTCGTGGAGCTTGAGATCGAGGAACACCTGCCCCCCGACCTCCTGGAACGCCTTCACCGCCTTGGGCCCGTGCTCCACGAAGAGCGACAGGCCGACCTTGGCCACCCCCACCCACGGGGCGACCTGCCGGTACCGCTCGAGGCCCTGCTCGAGCGGCAGGTCCGCCGCGAACGCGATCGCGCCGCGCCGCGGGTGCATCACTTCGCGGCGAGCTCGTCGTCGATGACTTCCTTGAACTGCTCGAACGGCTGCGCGCCCGACAGCATGATGCCGTTGATGAAGAAGGCCGGGGTCCCGGTCACGCCGACCTTGGAGCCCGCCGCCATGTCCTCGTCGATGACCGACTTGCTCTTGCCCGACTCCAGGCAACTGGCGAACTTCGCCTCGTCGAGGCCGAGCTCCTTGGCGTGCGCCTTGAGGTCGTCCGGCGCGAGCTTCGACTGATTCTTGAAGAGCACGTCGTGGTACTTCCAGAACTGGCCCTGCTCGTGGGCGCACAGCGCCGCCTCGGCCGCCTTGGGCGCCTTGTCGTGGAAGCTCAGCGGGAACTGGCGGAAGACGAGCTTCACCTTGCCCGGGTAGGTCTCCATCACCTTCTCGACGGTGTCGTGCACGCGCGAGCAGAACGGGCACTGGAAGTCCGAGAACTCGACGATGGTCACCTTGGCGTCGGCGGGGCCGCGCGACGGGCCCTTGGCCTCCACCGTCTTGCGGGGCTTGGGCGGCTCCTTGAAGGTGATCTTCACGTTCGCGGCGGCCTTGAGGCCGTCGACGATCTCGGAAGCGATCTTCCGCTGCTGCTGCTGCTTCAGGTAGCCCTTGAGCTGCTCGTGCATCGTCTCCAGCGTGGCGCCCGGGGGCATCTGCGACTGGTTCTCGGCGAAGAACTTCGCCAGCTCGTCTTCCGACGGCTCGGTGATCTTCGGCTCCACCTGCGCGCGGAGCCACTCGTCCTCGTTCTTGCCGGCCTTGGCCGCCTCGGCCTTGAGCAGCGACTCGATGACCTCGCGCTCGATGCCCTGGCGGCGCAGCTGGAACTTCTGCTTCTCGATCTCCTCGAGCTGCTCGCCGAGCTTGGCGTCGACTTCCTTCAGGGTGATCGACTTGCCGCCGCTCCAGGTGGCGACCACCTGATCGGGGGACTCGGTGGCCCCGCCCGCCGACGGCTTGGGCGACTGGGTGCACGCGCACGCGAAGGCGAAACCAGCAGCCACACAGGCCGAGAGAAGCCGCGACGAAGAAGAGCTCATGGCGAAGGGGCTTACACGCCGCCCCCGCCTGCCGCAACGACGAAGGGCGCGCCCGTTCAGCCGCCCGCGGGCGCGAGCACGCCGGCGAGATCTTCCTGCTCGAGCTCGAGGCGCTCCACGTCGCTCGCGCGCGCGCTCACCACCTCGAACGCCGACGGATCGGACAGCACCCGGCGCACCAGCGCGTGGTTGAGCGCGTGACCGCTCTTCACCGAGCTCATGTGCGCCAGCATCGGCATGCCGAGGAGCGACAGGTCGCCCACGGTGTCGAGCAGCTTGTGGCGCACGAACTCGTCGGGGAACCGGAGCCCTTCCGGGTTCAGGATCGAGAACTCGTCGACCACGATGGCGTTGTCGAGCGAGCCGCCCTTGGCGAGGCCCGCCTGGCGCAGCCGCTCCACGTCCTTGAGGAAGCCGAAGGTCCGCGCTCGCGCCAGCTCCTGCACGAAGGTCCGGTCGGAGAACTCGATGGAGTAGTGCTGGTCGGCGATCAGCGGGTGCTTGAAGTCGATGGTGCAGTCGATGCGCAGCCGCTTCGACGGGGCGAGCGAGGCCGACTTGTCGCCCTCGGTCACCGAGACCGCCTTCTTCACCACCACGAAGCGCTTGGGCGCCGACAGCTGGCGAAAGCCCGCCTCGAGGATCCGCTCCACGATGGGCGCCGAGCTGCCGTCCAGAATGGGCACCTCGGGGCCGTCGATGTCGATGCGCACGTTGTCGAGCCCGAGGCCCGCCAGCGCCGCCAGGAGGTGCTCCACCGTGCCCACCCGCACGCCGTCGTGGCCCAGGGTGGTGGCCAGCGATGTGTCGACCACGAAGGCCGACCGGGCGGGGATGCGGACCGAGCGCTCGCCCGCCTTGCGCACGAAGACGACGCCGTGGTTCTCGGGAGCGGGCACCAGGGTGACGTTCGTCAGCGTCCCCGAGTGCAGGCCGACGCCGCTGAAGCCCACCGGGCGTCGGAGCGTCCTTTGACTGAATGCGTCACCGGCCATGTGGCGAGCGTCTCCCGAAAGACGTGTTGCGGTGCGTCTAACGCAACCCGTATGCCATGAAAATGGCGTTTGGCCCCGAAAAAGCCCATGAAATCTGGTGGTGGAGCATCAATGCTCCATCAGTTTCCGGTCAGTTCCCGACAGATTCGCCCGATGCGCGCGCGTGTCGCAGGCCCGCGAAACGTCAGAACAAAGTGGGCTGTTGGCTGCCAGGCTTGGGGGCCGGCTTGCCGAGGTACTCGAAGCTGGCCGGGGTCGCCATGCGGCCCCGGGGGGTGCGCTGGAGGAAGCCTTCTTTGAGGAGGAACGGCTCGTAGACCTCCTCGATGGTGTCGCGCTCCTCGCCCACCGCGGCGGCGATGGTCTCCACCCCGACCGGGCCGCCCCCGAACTTGTCGATGATGGTGGTGAGGATGCGGCGGTCCATGGCGTCGAGGCCGTGGGCGTCGATGTCCAGCCGGGTGAGCGCGGTGTCGGCCACGCTCCGGGTGACCTTGCCGCTGCCCTCGACCTCCGCGAAGTCGCGCAGCCGGCGCAGGAGCCGGTTGGCGATGCGCGGCGTACCGCGGGCCCGCCGGGCGATCTCCTGGGCGCCCTCGCGGTCCACCGGCACCTTCAGGATGCCTGCGCTGCGCATCAGGATGCGCTCCAGGTCCTGGGGGGCGTAGTAGTCGAGGCGATCCTGGATCTGGAAGCGGTCGCGCAGCGGCGAGGTGAGCAGGCCGGTGCGGGTGGTGGCGCCGATGAGCGTGAAGGGCGGGAGGTCGATCTTCATCGCCCGCGCCGACGGCCCGGTGTCGATGGTGATGTCGAGCCGGAAGTCTTCCATCGCCGGGTACAGGTACTCCTCGACCACGGCCGACAGCCGGTGGATCTCGTCGATGAACAGCACGTCGCGCGGCTGCAGGTTGGTGAGCAGGCCCGCGAGGTCGCCCTTCTTCTCCAGCGCCGGCCCCGAGGTGACGTGAATGCCCACGCCGAGCTCGGCGGCGATGATGTGCGCCAGCGACGTCTTGCCCAGGCCCGGGGGGCCGGAGAACAGGCAGTGGTCGAGCGCGTCTTTGCGGGCCTGGGCGGCCTTCACGTAGACCTTGAGCTTCTCGACCACCGCGCCCTGCCCGACGTACTCGTCGAAGCGCTGGGGCCGCAGCGAGGCCTCGAGCCTCACCTCGTCGTGGGCGACCTCCGGCTCGAGTGAAGCGTTGCGCGCCATGGGAACGGGCGGGTTGTAGCATGCGCTTCACGAACCCGAGGGGTCACCATGCGCTCCACCTTCCCAGCACTCGACGGCGGCCTCGCGGAGGCCCGCACCGCCACCTGGCCCGCCGAACGCCTCCGCCGGCTGCGCACCGCGGCGACGCGGACCCGGGAGGCGCTGCTCGCCCTGGGGCCGGTGCCGGCGGTGACCACGGTCAAGCTGGTCACCTTCCCGTACCCCACCATCTACGCGTTCTCCGGCGGCGCGCTCTCGCCGGCGCCCTTCGTGATGATGACCAACCAGATGCAGGTGGTGCAGTTCGACCACCAGGGCCAGCGGCGCACCCTGCTCTTCAACCCCACCGACTACGTGCGCTCGAAGGCCGCCACCTTCTACGCCGAGCTCACCAAGCGCTTCGGCCACTTCCTGTCCGAGAAGGTGATTCCCAGCTACTTCGGCACCGTCACCGAGCAGCTCGAGCGCCTCGGGCTCACGCCGGCCGACGTCGACTACATCGCCTTCGACCACCTGCACGTGCAGGACCTCCGCGGCTGGCTCGCCGGGCCCGACCCGATCTTCCCCCGCGCCAAGCTCATCGTTCACCGCGCCGAGTGGGAGACCACCCGCGACCTCCACCCGATGAACGCCGTCTGGTACGTGCCCCACGGCGTCGACGGCATCGGCGACGATCGCCTCGAGCTCATCGACGGCGACGTGCTGCTCGGCCCCGGAGTGGCCATCCTCTCCACGCCGGGCCACACGCTGGGCAACATGTCGCTGGTGGTGGTGACGCCCAAGGGCCCGTTCGTGGTGAGCGAGAACGGCGTCTCCGCCGAGAGCTACGCCCCCGAGCAGTCCCGCATTCCCGGGGTGCGCACCCACGCCGAGCGCATGGGGGCCGAGGTGGTGCTCAACGGCAACACCCGCGAAGGCTCGCTGGAGCAGTACTCGTCGATGGTGGTGGAGAAGCTCGTCGCGGGTCCCGCATACGACGCGCAGGAGTTCCCCGCGTTCTGCCCGTCGTCGGAGCTCACCTCGTCGATCTTCGCGCCGGGCCTGGGCCCGACGTACACGTACCGGCCGGCCGACGTGGGCACGCTGCGCCAGACCCGGCCTTCCTGACGACGAAGTCAGCTGCGCAGCGCCTTGAGCGCTTCGCGGAACCAGGGCTCGAACTCCGGCTCGCCGCCCAGCTTGTCGAGCGCCTGCTCCACCGCGGCCGCGGCCTGCGGTTCCTTGTAGCCGAGGTTCACCAGGGCCGAGGTCACGTCGCCGCGCACGCCGCCCACCGGCGCCTTCTTGCCCGGCGTCGCCTTGGCGCCGCCCTGGAGCAGCTTCATCTTCTCCTTGAGCTCCAGCACCACGCGCTCGGCGGTCTTGCGCCCCACGCCGTGGATCTTGGTCAGCCGCGCCACGTCGCCGGCCGCGATGGAGCGCACCAGCTCGTCGACCTCCAGCCCCGACAGCACGTTGAGCGCCAGCTTGGGGCCCACGTGGGAGATCGAGGTCAGGTGGAGAAAGAGCTCTTCTTCCTGCGCCGAGAGGAAGCCGTAGAGGTCGAGCGCGTCCTCGCGCACCACGGTGCGGATGCGCAGCGACACCTTGCTGCCCCGCTCCGGCAGGCGCGCGGAGGCGATCGCCGACAGCGCCACCCGGTACCCCACGCCGTTCACGTCGACGATGCACTCGCTCACCGACTTCTCGGTGAGCACCCCGGCCAGCGATGCGATCACGAGCCCACCGGGGCGCGGCGCGCCGCGGGCGACAGGCGCGAGGAGAAGGCCTCGGGCGCGCTCGCCGCGGGCCGCGTGGTGGCCGGGCGCAGCCGGTCCTCGAAGGCGGCCGGCGCGCGGCGGCGGGCGCTGCCCGACGGCACGCCGACGGTGGTGGTGGTGCCCACGTGGCAGAGCGCCACCGCGAGCGCGTCGAAGGCGTCGGAGCGCTGGGTGTCGGGGTCGAGCTTGAGCGCCAGGCGCACCATCTTGGCGACCGCGTCCTTGCCGGCGCCGCCGGAAGCCCCCACCGCCCGCTTCACCCGCGACGGCGCGTACTCGTGCACCGACAGCCCCGCCCGGGCCGCGAGCACCAGCGCCACCCCGCGCGCATGCCCCAGCACCAGCGCGCTGCGCGCGTTCTTGTGGGTGAAGACGCCTTCGACTGCCACCGCGTCGGGCTGGAAGACGCGCAGCACGTCTTCGAGCTCGGAGAAGATCTGCCGCAGCCGTTCCGCGAGGCTCGCCCGCGGGTCGGCCCGCACCACTCCGTGCACCACGTGGGTCGGCGCGCCGCGGCCCGTCTCCACCACGCCGTAGCCGAGGTACCGGCTGCCGGGATCGATGCCCAGGACTCGCACGAGCGCGTTTCAACCCCTGCAGGACGGCCGACGGCGTGAGGTGAACGGGTGTTTACCCCTACCTGAACACGCTGTCAGCTTTCTGGCCGGGGGGCGGCGGTCCGCTTCAGCGGCGCAGGAGCGCCTTCGCCTCGTCGACGAACGGCCCGTTGGGGTCGAGCTCGAGGTACTTCTGCAGCGAGGCCTGCGCCGCGTCCTTGCGGTTGGTCTCGAGGTCGATGCTCGCCTGCAGCAGGTGCACGCGCGCGAGCTTGGAGTCCATCGCCAGCGCGGTGGTGGCCGCTTCCTGGGCGCCCTGCACGTCGCGGGAATCGAAACGCACCAGCCCCAGCATCAGCCAGGCCTGCGCCTGGGTGGGGTCGGCGGCGACGAGCGCTTCCAGCGCCGCACGGGCCTCGGGCAGCTTGCCCTTCTCGTACAGCGCGGTGGCGTCGAGCAGCGCCTGCGACGGCGGCGCGGCCACCGCCTCGGGCACCGGCTCCATCACCGGCGCGGGCGCCAGGGCGGGCAGCGCCGGGGCGACCATGGTCGAGGCCGCCGACAGCGGCGGCAGCTCGTCGCCGAACGACTGGTCGGCCAGCTTCCACACGGTGATGCCGGTCGCCACCAGGGCGAGGCCGATGATGCCCGCCACCGCGATGGTGCGGCCGTCGTCGGGCCCGGGGACCTCTTCCGGCCGGCCGAGCACCGCTTCGGCCACCGTCGCCGCGGGGATGCTGGGCTGGGTCACCTCGTCGTCCCAGTCGGCGGGCTGCACCTCGGGGACCTCGGCGCGCGCCTCGACCTTGGGCAGCCCGAAGAACTGCTGCTCGAGGAAGGCGTCGGGCAGCGCGATGGGGGTCGACGCCGGGGTCACTTCCATCAGCGAGGTGAGCGGCAGCGGCTTGAGCAGCGCGGCCTCCAGCGGGGCCTGGGGCGCCTGCTCCAGGCGGCCCTGGGTGAAGGCGCGCAGCTCACCGCCGCCGCGCTCCTCGATGACCGGCTTCTGCTGGAAGGCGTCGAAGGCCCGCCGCAGCTCCGGGTTGAGCGACTCCAGCGGGGAGGCCTGCCAGCCGGCCGACGGGTCTTCCACGGGCTCGGTGAGCGCGCGGTCGCTCCAGTCGAAGGCGTCGCGGTCGAGCGCGTCGGAGGCGACCGACGGCACCTCGGAGTCGAAGAGCACGCGCATCTGCTCTTCGGCCTCGCGCGGCACCGGCTCGAACAGGCGCGGCGCCGGGCGCAGCACCTCGATGGTCTCGTCGGCCGTGGGGTCGGGCAGCACCACGCCCAGGGTGTAGAGGCGGGTCGCCACTTCCAGCGTCATCGCCTGGTCGAGCGGGCTGTCGAGCAGCACCCGCCGCACGTCGCGCTGGCCGTCGAACAGCCGCACCACGCCGTTCACCTCGTCGGGCAGCGACGGGAGCGCGCGCGCCAGCGCAGGGAAGTCGACGCTGAGCCGGGCCGCGAGCGGCACGCTGCGCACCAGGAGCTCGTCCCACCGGGCGAGCTGCGGCATCACGCGGTTCACCAGCTCGCGCACCGACAGCCGGAAGGTGGGGTCGAAGGAGAAGGGCCGCTCGACCAGCCGGTAGCTGCCCTGCGACAGCGCGAGCGCCTTGAGGAGCGCGCCTTCGCCGTGCCAGCCGTCGAGGTGCGCGTCGACCACCTCGCCCTTGCGGAAGGCGACGTGGGCCCGGCCGCCTTCGAGCTCCAGGGTGCCGACGCGGTCGGCCGACAGCAGCGCGCGCAGCGCGTACGCCACCGGCAGCCTGGCGGTGTCCAGGGTGCGGACCGCGTCCTTCGAGGGGGCGAGCAGCAGCTGCCCCAACGAGACCACGTCGCGCACGTGGATCGGGGTCGGCAGCACCAGGTCGGCGCCGACCACCGCCGCCAGCTCCTCGCTCTGGGCTTCCTTGGGGGCCGCCAGCAGCAGCACGGGGATCTTCGCGGTGGCGCCGTTGCCCCGCAGCTGGGCCACGAACGAGAAGCCGTCGTCGCCGTTGAGCGCGGTGGCGCAGATGACGAGCTCGGGGTTGACCGAGCCGAACGACAGGAGCCGCTCCGCGTCGCGCGCCGACTCCGCGCCGAAGACCTCGAAGCCCAGGCGGCGCAGCGCCACCTCGATGATGCCCCGCTCGCCGGACGACGCGTTCACCACCAGCACCCGGCCCGCGGACTCGGAACGGGACAGCTGGCGGGTGGCCGGACGGAGGGCGGGCGAGGAAGAGGGTTTCATCGGGGCGGTTCTCCTGAAATTACCGACGCTTCAGGATTCGACCCTACCCGACCCCACCCCCGAAAAGCGAATCGGGGGGCCCGCTGATCAGCGGATCTCGCGCAGATAGCGCGGCTCGAGCTCCAGATAGCGCGAGTAGCGCCGCTCGAGCTGCGGCAAGGCGGCCAGCCCGTACTCCTTGATCAGCGACTCCGCGAGCAGCGCCAGGTCCTCTTCCGAGGTCTCGTGGAAGGCGATCACCCACCCCCGCTCGGCGCGCGGCGCGGCCCGGCCGACCGCCTTGAACATGCGCGGGCGCTCGGGGAGCGAGACGTAGAGCACCACGTCGCCCGACAGCTCGCCCTTGCAGGTGAGCGGCAGCAGCGCCCCGCGGGGAGAGATCTCGAGCCCCCGGCCCAGGGTCGAGCACCCGTCCGCCTCCACGAACCAGTCGACGTCGAGGAAGAGTCTCGGGTACCGGCGCCGTGAGGCGAGCTGCGTTTCACGGCGCCGCTGACGACGATCACCGGGGTTCCGCATGCCACAAGGCTGTGGCGGAAAATGGAGGTGGTCAAAAAATCGGCGTACAAGACTCCATGCTCTCGTTCCTCACCGCGGCGCTGCTGGTCGCCGAGCCCACCCTGGCGATGGAGTCCCCCTCCTCCGAGCCCCAGGCCCCCGTGGGCCAGGCCTCGCTCGCCCCCGCCGTGCTCCCGCAAGGCAGCCTGGCGCTCTTCACCCTGGTGGGTGCCCCCGAGCTCGGCGCCGGCTACCGGCAGGGCTTCCGGCCCCTCGAGCTCGACGCCACCGCCACGGTGAACTACCTCCAGCTGTCCTTCACCGCGGAGCTCGCCACCCGCCTGCAGGCCTACGCGTCGGGCAACTTCCAGCTCGGCGCGGTGCTCGGCCTGGGCTTCGTCGCCAACTCCGGGTCGACCTATTACGACCCGCAGAACTTCGCGCTGGTCGGACTGCGCCCGCGCCTCGGCCTGGTCGCCAGCCACCAGGCGATGGAACGCCTCGCGCTCCTGGCCACCGCCGACCTCCCGCTCGCCATCGGCCTCAGCTCCGCGGGCGTGCAGGCGCTGCCGACCCTGGGGGCCGGCGCCGAGGTCAGCGTCGGAGGGGGCGTGTCGCTGCTCGCGCTGGGCCAGCTCGGCATCGACGCCAGCCGCTCGCCCGCGGGCGTGAGCACGGTGCGCCTGGGCTGGGCGGTGCGCTTCGGCGTGGGCTTCCGCCTCTTCTGACGGCCAGCCGTCAGTTGGCGATGAGGAACGCCGCCCGGAACTCGCTGGGCAGCTGGTTGCCCTGCTGGTCGATGAGCAGCGTGCGCAGGATGAGCTGGTAGGCCCCCGGCGCGAAGCCCGCATCGGCGTACGACGAGATGCGCACCGGGAACGCGAAGTCCGGGTCGCTCAGCGACGGCGGAATGTCGGGAGCGTGCACCTCGAGCAGCTGCTCCTCGCGGGCCACGTTGCGCACCACGATGCCCGGCCGCAGCGACCCGGTGTCCATCGGCTCCGAGAAGGTGATCTCGAAGATCTGCGTCGGCGGGAACTGCTGGAAGCCGCCGTCGGACCCCAGGTCGGGGGTGATGGAGACCAGCTGCGGCGGCACGTTGTCGAGCGGGAGGTACTGGGTCGACCCCGGCGACAGGCACGCCGCCGCGCCCACCAGCACCGCCGCCGCGCAGAAGAGCCGCTTCATCGGCACCCCTTCGACTGCAGGTCGGCCTCGAGGTGGCACTTGAGGCAGGCGCGGTCGTTGCGCGCGGCCATCGCCTTGCAGCCGGCCTTGAACCCGTCGGGGTGAGGCGTGGTGCCCCGGCTCGACGGCAGCTTGCCCACGGTGGCGTGGCAGGCGGTGCAGGACTCCTCGCGGTGGCACGCCATGCACTGCTTGATGTCGCGCGCCGCGGCGATGGCGTGGTGGTCGGGGCCGATGTTCACCACCCAGGCGTTGTAGTCGGGGTGCACCTTCAGGTTCCGCGGGCGGAAGGTGGAGTCCGCGTTCAGCCCCACGCCGGAGCGCTCGTGGCACGCGGCGCAGAACGACTGGTAGCGGTGGCACGCCTGGCAGGCGAGCGAGTCCTGCCGCGCCTGCACCGGGTGCATGGTGACGTAGTCGTTCTGGTGCACCGACAGCGGCTTCTGCAGCCCGTTGTGGCAGTTCTGGCAGTAGCGCTCGGCGTGGCATTCCATGCACGTCGAGCGGTCGAGCTTGGCGCGCGTGCCGTGGTTCAGCTCGAAGCGAGGCCCGTGGTCGAGGCCCAGCGGGTCACCCTGCATCGGCCGCAGCACGCCGGAGCTGAAGCTCAGCTGCAGGCGCCCCACCCCGTCGGTCACGTGGCAGGTCGAGCAGCCGCTCGGCGCGGTGGAGCCGTTGTGGCAGGTGAGGCAGGTCTCCATCTTGGGCAGCTGGTAGCGCGTGGCGAGCCCCACGTCGGCCATGGTGCCGCTGATGCTGCTGTTGTGGCAGACGGTGCAGTCGACCTTCCGCTCGATGTGCACCTGGTGGTTGAAGATCAGGTTCGGCGTGCCGAAGGTCGCCTTGGCCACGTCCTTGCGCACGGTGGCGTCGTAGTTGAGGTGGCAGGTCTCGCAGGCGGCCGGCGGGTCGACCTTCTTGCCCGCGGCGGCCTTGTCGATCTCGTGGCAGGCCTCGCACTCGGCGTGCGCCGGCAACAGGCGGTCCTTCGCGCGCACGCTCTTGGTGGCCGCGTCGTGGCACGCCTCGCACTCCACGTCGGCCTTGAGGTGCTGGTCGTGGCTGAACAGGAGCGGGATGCGCTGCGCCGGGTAGACCGCGTCGCTGCGCTCGCGCGCCGTGGCCGCCAGCGCCACCGAGCCGGCGAGCGCGAGCAGCGCCGAGGCGACGAGGAACCAGCGGGCGCGGGAGGACCGGAGCGTCAAGGCGGCGGCAATGTACAGAACCACCCGCAGAGCTTGGGAAAAATCACCACCCGGGCCCTTTCCCGGGGCCCTTTGATCTCGGCGGGCGTTTCGCCTACTCGACCTCGCGGTGAGCGCTCCGGCCCCGAGCCAGTACGATCAGACGCTCGCGCTCGCCGCCATCGAGGTCGAACGCAGCCTGGCCACCTACCGCATGTGGATCTGGCTGGCGGCGATCGGCCTCCAGCTGACGCTGCTCGCGCTGGGCAAGCCCCTCGCCCCGTCGAGCATCGCCTGCGTCGTCACCGCCGGGGTCAGCTCGGTGCTCCTCAAGCTCTGGGTCGACCGCACGGCCTCGGCCACCCGGCAGGCGGCCGTCTCGCTGGCGATCGATCTGCTCACCGTCACCGCGCTCTTCACCGTCACCTACTATTCGGAGATCGCGCGCCACACCAACGACCCCATCTGGACGATGGTGACGCTGCCGATGACGTTGATGGTGATGCTGACGCAGATGATGCTGCGGGCGCGGGCCCTGGTGTCGCTGGTCGGCGGCGTGCTGGCGACCGTGATGTACGCAGGCGATCTGTGGCTGCAGGAGATCCCCTTCCACCCGGCCTACCTCTTCGTCGGGGCGATGCTCCTGGCCACCGGGGCGATCGGCCTCGCGGCCGCGCGGGGCGCACGGCGCCGCCTCGAAGTCTTCGCCGGGCTGCAGCTCTTCGTCTCCAAGGGGGCGCTCGACCGGGTCACCGGCTCGGCGCCGTCGGCGGCGCTGGCGCTGGGCGGCGAGCTGAGGGAGGTGACCGTGCTCGCGTCCGACCTCCGCGGCTTCACGGCGATGAGCGAGAAGCTCGACCCCGTCTCGCTGGTGACGCAGCTCAACGCCTACCACGGCCGCATGGTGACCGCGGTCGACGCCCACGGCGGCATGGTCGACAAGTTCATCGGCGACGGCATGCTCGCGGTCTACGGCCTGTCGAGCGCGCCCGGGGCCGGCGCCACCGCGGCGCTGGCGTCGGCGCGCGCCATGCTCGCCGCGCTGGAGTCACTCAACGCCGAGCGCGCCGCGCAAGGCCTGGTCCCCCTGCGCATCGGCATCGGCATCCACTCCGGCGCGGTGGTGGCGGGCAACATCGGCGCACCGGGGCGGCTCGAGTTCACGGTGATCGGCGACGCGGTGAACACCGCGAGCCGCATCGAGGGGCTCACCAAGGACCTGCGCGCCACCGTGCTGGTGTCGGAGGCCACGGTGAAGCTGCTCCCCGGGTCCGCCGGGCTCAGGGCGTTGCCCCCGCAGACCCTGCGCGGCCGCGACGACGCGGTGACGCTCTACGCGCTCGAAGGTCCCGACGTTCCAGCGGCGCCACCGCCTTCGAGGCCGTGACCGCGGCTCAGTACGGCAGCACCTTCACGTCGAGCGCGCGCTCCGCCATCCACACCGCGGCGAGCAGGGCCGCGGCCGACGACCCCACCGCCAGCAGCACGGGGTAGGCCCGCGAGCGGCGCAGCAGGAACGCGAGCGGCACCACCGCCAGCACGATCGCCGCCTGCCCCAGCTCCACCCCGAGGTTGAAGCCCAGGAGCGCCAGGCCCAGCTCGCCTCCCGACAGGCCCAGATCGTCGAGCGCCGACGACAGGCCGAACCCGTGCAGGAGCCCGAGCGCGAACGCGGCCGCCCAGCGGCGGCGCTCGAGCACCGGCGCCAGGTTGTTCACCGCGGCCACCACCACCGACAAGGCGATCGCCGTCTCCACCAGGCGAGACGGCGGGCGGGCCACCGAGGCCACCGCCAGCGCCAAGGTGATGGAGTGGGCCACGGTGAAGGCGGTCACCACCGCGGCGACCTCGCGCAGGCTCGGGCCCAGCCGCTCCACCGGCGCCCAGCGCCCGGCGTCGCGCCGCACCACCGACGGCACCAGGAGCGCGAGCAGGAACAGCAGGTGGTCGATGCCGCCGAAGATGTGCGCCAGGCCCGCCCGCAGGAAGCCCGGCCACCCGCTCCCGCCGCGCTCGAGATCGAGGCTCGCCGTGCCCTGCCAGGCGGTCAGCACCTCGGCCTGCCGGCCGCCGGGAGCCACCAGCGACACCAGCGTGCGTGCCTGAGAGTCGAGCTCGAGGAAGAGCGTGGACCGGACCACCAGCGCGTGCTGCCCGGGCGGACAGCCGGGCTCCAGCACCACCGCCACCGCCGGTCCGTCGGACCGCTCGGCAGGCTCCAGGCGGGCCACGTGCGGGGCGCAGCCTTCCAGCCGCAGGTGCGCCGCGAGGTACGGCGCGAGGCGGTCGCGCGCGGCGGCGATGGCCTCGAAGGTGGGCGGCCCAGCCGAGCCCTGCCCCGGCGCCAGCGCCGCGGCCACGTCGGCGCACTTGAGCTCGAGCCGCGCGGCGAGCGTTCCCCGGGTGGTCTCGAAGCGCAGCAGCGCATCCGACGGGCGGTGCGCCAGCGCGGGCGCGGCGAGCAGCCCGGCGAGGACGGCGAGCGACCGAGCGAGCCGGCCGCCCACCGCGGGCCTCAGAACGACAGCCCGAAGATGGGCACGTTGAGCCCCACCACGCGCCCCACCTTGGTGTCCGCCACCGTGGGCGAGACCGTGGGCACGCCCAGGCCGAAGCCCTCGCGCGGCCGATACCCCATCAGCGCGCCGTAGCGGCCGACCTTGGGCGACTTGGTGAGGTTGATGATCGCCATCTCGGCCAGCGGCACGATGGCCACCGAGCCGATCAGCAGGAGCGCTTCGCTGCCGCTGCGGGTGGGCACGCCGCCGGAGGTGCTGGACTGCGGCAGCCACCCCGTCGCGTAGTACAGCCCCAGCACCGCCGCCTGCGCGGCGAGCCCGGTGAGCGCGGCCGGCCAGGTCTCGGTGGAGTAGTACCGGCTGCCGTTGGCGAGCGAGGTCTGGGTCTGCGACACCGCGAGCGGCACCGCCGAGAAGACGAGAATGAAGATGACCGAGCTGATGGTGGGGTCACCCAGCGTCTGCCCGGTGCGGAAGAGCAGGAAGTACGGGATCAGCGTCACCCCGGCGCTGGTGAGCATGCCGAAGAGCGTCTCGCTGATCATCAGCCCCCACTCGAGCGGGGGATTCTGGTTCGCCGGCTGCATCGGCGCCCCGTACGGCGAGTACGGGTACCCGCTGGGCGACGGCGGCAGGTAGCTCGGCGGCGGCGGCGTGCCCTGCGGCA
>JAIBBQ010000325.1 GCA_019694595.1 Myxococcaceae bacterium | reverse complement strand
TCGGTCGGCGGCGGCGGCCAGGGCACGCGACCCTTCGAGGTGGCGTGCGGGTGTGGCTCCGCGCCGACCTTCGGCGTGCTCGCAGCGGCGGTGGCGCTGGTGCGCCGTCGCCGGCGCTGAGCCGGCCAACCCGGTTCCCCGTGAAGGCACGCGACCCCCGAGCCCGGCTGGCGAGGTCCCCCCCACGTCGCGAGTCCAGTCCCCTCCCCACCTCGAAGCGACGCTTGCCCCGCGAAGGCCCGCGGCTACGGCGACGGCAGGCCGCGCTCGCGCGCGAGCACCAGGAAGTCGCGCTCCAGCGTCTCCAGGGCCTTCGCCGCGCGCGCACGGGCCGCGGCCATCGGCTCGCCCTGCGCCACCGGCTCGCGCACCTCGAAGTACACCTTCACCTTGGGCTCGGTGCCCGACGGGCGCACGGTGATGCGCGCGCCGTCGAGCTGGTAGGTGAGCACGTTGGACTTGGGCAGCCCGCCCGCGCCGAGGCCGTAGTCGGTCGTCGCGCGCACCGGCTGCGCCCCCACCGAGGCCGGAGGCCGGGCGCGGAAGCCGTCCATCACCGCGCGAATGGTCTTCGCGCCGCTCTCGCCCGGCAGGGTGGCGTTGAACTGGGTGGCGACGAAGAGCCCGTGCGCCCGCTGGATGGCCTCGAGCTGGCCGAAGAGCGTCAGCCCCTTCCGCGCGCAGTCGGCCGCGAGGTCCGCCACCACCGCCGCGGCGCCGACGCCGTCCTTGTCGCGCACCAGCGTGCCCGCGGTGTACCCGAGCGCTTCCTCGTAGCCGAAGAGGAAGCGGACCGAGCCGTCGGCCTCGCGCGCGAGCGCCTGGTTGGCGATCCACTTGAAGCCGGTGAGCGTCTCCTCGTACGCGGCGCCGAAGGCCTCGGCGAGCGTGCGCAGCTGCGCGCTGGAGACGATGGTGGTCTCGACCAGCGGCCGCGGCGACTTCGGCGCGTGGGTGAGCAGGAAGTGGCCCAGCAGCACGCCCACCTCGTTGCCGGTGAGCAGCTTCAGGCCTCCGCTCGCGTCGCGCGCCATCACCGCCAGGCGGTCGGCGTCGGGGTCGTTCGCCAGCACCACGTCGGCCTTCTCCCGCTGCGCCAGCGCGGTGGCGAGGTCGAGCGCGCCCTTCTCCTCGGGGTTGGGGAAGCGCACCGTGGGGAAGGCGCCGTCGGGCTCCTGCTGCTCGAGCACCGGGAAGACGTGCTGAAAGCCGGCGCGCGAGAGCACCTCGAGCACCGAGGCGCCGCCGACGCCGTGCATCGCGGTGTAGACGATGCGCACGCCGCCCTTCACCTTGAGCGGCCGCAGCGCCAGCACGCCGTCGAGCCAGCCGTCGCGCACCGAGCGAGAGACGTCGCGCCAGAGGTTCTTCGCGCGGGCCTGGGCTTCCGGCAGCCGCTGCACGTCGCGCGCGGCTTCCACCCGGTCGATGGCCGCGGCGATGCCGGCGTCGTGCGGGGGAATGATCTGCGCCCCGTTCCCCCAGTAGACCTTGTACCCGTTGTACTCGGGCGGGTTGTGGCTCGCGGTCACCATCACGCCCGCCGCGGCGCCGAGCGCGGTGACGGCGTAAGCCGTGAGCGGCGTCGGGCTCACCCCGTCGAGCACGTGGGCCGTGATGCCTTCGGCGGCCAGCACCTCGGCCACGTCGCGCGCGAAGACGTCGCTCTGCCGGCGCCCGTCGCGGCCGATGACCACGCCCCGGCCCGCGGCGTCGAGCGTGGTGGCTTTCAGGTAGCGCGCGAGGCCCGCGGTGGTCCGCAACACCACCGCGCGATTCATGCGGTTGGGGCCGGCGCCCAGCACGCCGCGCAGGCCGGCGGTGCCGAACTCCAGGTTCATCGAGAAGCGGTCGCGCAGCTCCGCCTCGTTCTTCTCGGTGACCAGCGCCAAGAGCTCGCGAATGGTCGCCGGGTCGACGTCGTCGTGCGCCCAGCGCTTGGCCGATTCCAGCAGCTGTTCGAGGGTCACGGCGGCCACTTCAGGAACGCAGCCGCGAGCGCTTGGTCGGCGGCTGGGGCAGCGGCCAGTACGAAGGCTTCACCGCCACGTCGAGGAAGGTCGTCTTCTCCCGCCGCACCACCGCGCTCAGACAGCGCACCACACAGCCGGTGCCGAACTCGCGCCAGATCAGCGGCAGGTTCTTGAGCACGTCCTTGCTGGTGATGACACCGTGCATGCAGGGAGACTCCCGACAGCGAACGGAGGCGGCTTTTGCTCGCGTTCCCGAAGAAAGGCAAGCTGGCCCTCCACGATGTTCGAGCTCTACGACACCATCGCGCGACTGTCGGCCGAAGGCCGGCCCTTCGTGCTCGCCACGGTGGTCGACAGCCAGGGCTCCACCCCCCAGAAGCCGGGCGCCAAGCTGGTGGTGCTCGAAGGGGGCACCATTCACGGCACGGTGGGCGGCGGGGCCATCGAGAAGCAGATCATCGACGCCGCGGTGGCGCTGCTCGCCGACCCCGAGGCCCAGACCCGCTTCGTGGAGACCCACCTCACCCACGAGCTGGGCATGTGCTGCGGCGGGAAGATGCGGGTCTTCCTCGAGAAGCACGCCGCGGCCGCCCGCCTGCTCGTCTTCGGCGCCGGCCACGTGAGCCAGGCGCTGGCCAAGCTCGCCGCCGAGGTGGGCTTCGACGTCGAGGTGGTCGACGAGCGGCCCGAGTGGGCGGCGCCGGAGCGCTTCCCCAGGGCGAGGCTCACCCGCCGGCCGCCCGAGCAGCTCGCCCGGGAACAGCAGGGCGGGCCCGACCGCTACTACTGCATCACCACCCACGACCACCCGCTCGACCAGGCCTGCCTGGAAGCGCTGATCCGCACCCCGAGCGCGTACCTGGGCGTCATCGGCAGCCGGCGCAAGGCGGAGAAGTTCCGCGCGCGGCTCAAGGCCCAGGGCTTCACCGAGGCGGAGCTGGAGCGGGTGCGCTGCCCCATGGGCGTGGCGATTCACGCGCTGACCCCGGGTGAAATCGCGGTGAGCATCGTCGCCGAGCTCATCGCCGTGCGCCGCCGCCGCGAGCGCTGATCCGCCCGGGCCCCTGGGGGGCTGGACAACCCCGCTGGGATGGCTATCAGACGCTCATGACGACCCACGCCTTCCAGGCCGAGGTGAAGGAAGTCCTCGGGCTGGTCATCAACTCCCTCTACAGCAACAAGAGCATCTTCCTGCGCGAGCTCATCTCCAACGCGTCCGACGCGCTGGACAAGCTGCGCTTCCGCGCGGTGACCGAGCCCGAGCTGCTCGCCACCGAGAGCGCGCTGGAGATTCGCCTCCGCCCCGACGCCGCCGCCAAGACCTTGACCCTCGAGGACACCGGCATCGGCATGACGCAGGACGAGCTGGTGAAGAACCTGGGCACCATCGCCCACTCCGGCTCGCGCGAGTTCCTCCAGCGCCTCGCGGACGCCAAGGCCCAGGGCCCCACGCTCATCGGCCAGTTCGGCGTCGGCTTCTACAGCGCCTTCCTGGTCGCCGACCGGGTGGAGGTGGTGAGCCGCGCCGCCGGGCAGACCCAGGCCTTCCGCTGGGCGTCCGACGCCAAGGACGGCAGCTTCACCGTGGAGGCGGCCGAGCTCCCCTTCCGCGGCACCCGCATCACCCTGCACCTGAAGCCGGACCAGGAAGAGCTGCTGCAGCCGTGGAAGCTGAAGGAGCTGGTGCGCACCTACTCCGACTTCGTGGGCCACCCCATCACGCTCGAAGGCGAGAAGAGCGAGCGGCTCAACCAGGCGAGCGCGCTCTGGCAGCGCCCGAAGAGCGACATCACCCAGGCGCTGGCGGAGGAGTTCTACAAGAACCTCTCGCACGACTTCGAAGCCCCCGCCGGGTGGACGCACTTCAAGACCGAGGGCGCGCAGGCCTTCGCCGGCCTGCTCTTCGTGCCCAAGCAGGTGCCCTGGGACTTCGACCGCCACACCACCGCGCGCGGCCTGCGGCTGTACGTGAAGCGGGTGCTGGTGCTCGAGCACTGCGAGGAGCTGTTGCCGCCGTGGCTGCGCTTCGTGCGCGGGGTCATCGACTCCGAGGACCTGCCGCTCAACGTCTCGCGCGAGCTGCTGCAGGACTCGTCGCTGGTGCGCGGCATCAAGACCAAGGTGGTGAAGAAGGTGCTCGAGCTGCTCGAGCGCCTGGCGAAGGACGAGCCCGAGGCGTACCTCGGCTTCTGGAAGGCCTTCGGCCGCGTGCTCAAGGAAGGGCTGTCGCACGGCGAGCGCGACCACCGCGACGAGCTGGGCCGGCTCTTCCGCGCGGCGAGCACCCACGGCGACGGTCTCACCTCGCTCGCCGAGTACCGCGCGCGCATGAAGGAAGGCCAGGGCGCCATCTACTACGCGTACGGCGAGAGCCAGACGGTGCTGCAGGGCTCGCCGCACCTCGAGGCGCTCAAGGCCAAGGGCTACGAGGTGCTGCTGCTCACCGACCCGGTCGACGAGTGGGCCGCCAAGGGCCTGGAGAAGTTCGACGGCATGCCGCTCACCTCGGTGACCCAGGCGGACCTGGGCCTCGACGGGAAGAAGGACGAGGCGAAGGCCGCGCCCGACGACGGCGCGCTCAAGCCGCTGCTGGACAAGATGCGCGAGGTCCTCAAGGAGAAGGTCAAGGAAGTGCGCGTGTCCGAGCGCCTCACCGACTCGCCGGTGTGCCTGGTGGTGCCGACCGGTGGCACGCCCGCGTACCTCGAGCAGCTGATGCGCGAGCGCGGCGTGCAGGGCTACGCGGGCGGCAAGCGCATTCTCGAGGTGAACCCCACCCACGCGGTGGTGCAGCGGCTCGAGGCGGCGCGCACCAAGGAGCCCGACTCCGAGCGCGTGCGGGCGTGGATCGAGCTGCTCTTCGACCAGGCGGTCATCACCGAGGGCGGCCGGCCGGCGGACCCCAACGTCTTCGCCCGCCGGGTGACCGACCTGCTCAGCGCCGCGCTCGGCGCGCCCTGAGCATCGCCAGCGCCGCGAGCAGCACCGCGCCCGGGGCGCTCTGACAGCCACAGCCGTGCGGAGCCGGCGACGGCGTCTGCCCCGCGTCGCTCGCGCCCGCATCCGTGGGCCCCGCGTCGGGAAAGCCCGCGTCACTCACACCCGCGTCGGCGGGGCCGGCGTCGTCCGGTCCTTGCAGCACCCCGGGCCACCACACCGCGCAGCGCTGGCCGTCGAAGCGCAGCACCTCGGCGCGCAGGAACGCGGCGCCGGGCGGCAGCTCGCCGCGCCGCAGCGGGTAGCTCAGGAGTCCCCCGCCATCGGGCACCGGCAGCGGGCCCGCGAGGAAGCCCCCGGCGTCGCCGCGCGT
>JAIBBQ010000324.1 GCA_019694595.1 Myxococcaceae bacterium | reverse complement strand
CCGCCGCTCGCGTCACCGCCGCCGCTGCCCACGGCGCCACCGCCCGCGGCCGCCTGACCGCCGCCCGAGCCGCCAGAGCCGCCAGAGCCGCCCGCGCCGGAGCAACGGCCGGACGCGACGCACGCCTGCCGATCGGCGTCGAAGTCGTAGCAGGCAGCCGTGGCAGCCAGGAGCAGCGCTGTGAGGCGACGAGGGAACACCGGAGCGGCACCAAAACGCGGATCAAACGACATGGGAAGCCCCTGGACGGCCCGCCACAAAGCGGACGGGCGCCGGCGGTTGGCTACACTCCGGGACTCCATGCCCATCCCGCTGCTGTCGCTCCACGACCACACGCATGGCACCGCCAAGGAGCGGGCCCGCTTCGCCGCCGCCTTCGGCAAGGGGCTCGAGGAATTCGGCTTCGTCTCCATTCGCGACCACGGAGTGCCCGACCCGTTGATCCGCAAGACCTACGCGCTCGCGGAGCGCTTCTTCGCCCTGCCCCGCGAAGCGAAGGACCGCACCGAGGTGCCCGGCGGCGGCGGCCAGCGCGGCTACACCGCGTTCGGGAAGGAGCACGCGAAGAACCGCAAGGTGGGCGACTTGAAGGAGTTCTTCCACGTCGGCCGCGAGCTGCCCCAAGGCCACCCGCGCGCGGCGAGCTACGGCGGCAACCGCTGGCCCACCGAGCTGCCCGAGTTCGCGCCCGCCGCGCTCGAGCTCTTCGGCGCGCTCGACCGCTGCGCCGCCCAGCTGCTCGAGGCGCTCGCCGAGTCGTTCGGCGCGCCCCGCGAGGTGTTCTCGGAGATGGCGCGCGACGGCAACAGCATCCTGCGCATCATCCACTACCCGCCGCTGAAGGACCTCTTCATCCCCGGGGCGGTGCGCGCTGCGGAGCACGAGGACATCAACCTCATCACCCTGCTCTGCGAAGGAACGAGCTCGGGCCTGGAGATCCTCACCCGCGACCAGCAGTGGATCGCCGTGGACACGCTGAAAGGGCAGATCGTCGTCGACTCCGGCGACATGCTCTCGCGCATCTGCAACGAGGTCATTCCTTCGACCACGCACCGGGTGGTGAACCCGCGCACGCCGGCGGAAGACACGGTGCGCTACTCGATGCCCTTCTTCGTGCACCCCTGGCCGGGCGCGGTGCTCTCGTGCCTGCCGCAGTGCGAATCGAAGGAGCGCCCGCGCAAGTACCCCGACATCACCGCCGACGACTTCCTCACCCAGCGGCTCCGGGAGATCGGCCTCATCACCTGAGGCGCCGACGACGTCAGCCGCCGAGCTTCTTCTTGAGCAGCTCGCTCGCCAGCTGAGGGTTGCCCTTGCCCTTCATGGCCTTCATCACCTGGCCCATGAAGTGCCCCAGGAGCTTCTGGTTGCCGCCGCGGTAGGCCGCCACGTCGGCCGCGTTCTTCGCCAGCACCTCGTCGACCACCTTCTCGATGGCCCCGGTGTCGGACACCTGCTCGAGGCCGCGCGCGGCGATGACCGCCGACGGCGCTTCCCCGCTCTGGTGCACCACGCCGAGCACTTCCTTGGCGGCGTTGCTCGAGATGCGGCCCTGGTCCACCGCGGTGAGCAGCTCGGCGAGCGCGCCCGGCGTCACCCGGCCTTCGCCCGAGGCGTTGCGCAGCCGGGCCAGCTCGCCCGTCATCCAGTTCGCGGCCTTCTTCGCCTCGCCCCGGTAGTGCTGCAGGACCGCCTCGAAGAAGGCGCTCGAGCCGGGCTCCTGGGTGAGGAAGCGGGCGTCGGCCTCGCTCAGGCCCAGCGCGCTCACGTAGCGGCGCTGCTTGGCGCGCGGCAGCTCGGGCAGCGCGGCGCGCGCGGCGGCGATGGCCTCGGCGCTCACCACCAGCGGCGGCAGGTCGGGCTCGGGGAAGTAGCGGTAGTCGTGCGCGTCTTCCTTCGAGCGCATCGCCTTGGTCTCGTTGCGGTCGGGGTCGTAGAGCCGCGTCTCCTGCTCCACCGCGCCGCCCGACTCGATGAGCTCGACGTGGCGGTCGATCTCCACCTCGATGGCCGCCTGCACGAAGCGGAAGGAGTTCAGGTTCTTGAGCTCCACCCGGGTGCCGTACGCCGTGGCGCCGTGCCGCATCACCGAGACGTTGGCGTCGCAGCGGAAGGAGCCTTCTTCCAGGTTCCCGTCGTTGACGCCCAGCGCGAGCAGCACCCCGCGCAGCGTGCGCAGGTACTCCGCCGCCTCTTCCGCGCTGCGCAGGTCGGGCTCGGAGACGATCTCCAGGAGCGGCGTGCCCGCGCGGTTCAGATCGATGAGCGAGGCACCCGCGGCGCCGTCGTGCACGCTCTTGCCCGCGTCTTCCTCGATGTGAATGCGGCTGATGCGGATGCGCTTGTCGCCGCCCGGGAGCGCGACGTCGAGCCCGCCGTGCTCGCAGATGGGGTGCTCGTACTGGGTGATCTGAAAGCCCTTCGGCAGGTCGGCGTAGAAGTAGTGCTTGCGCGACCACTCGCTCACCTCGTTCACCGTGCAGTCGAGCGCCAGGCCGGTGCGAATGGCGAGCTCCACCACCGCGGCGTTGAGCACCGGCAGGCTGCCCGGGAGCGCCAGGCACAGCGGCAGGGTGTTGGCGTTCGGCTCGGCCCCGAAGCTCGTCGAGGCGCGCGAGAAGAGCTTGGTGCGCGTGAGCAGCTGCGCGTGCACCTCGAGGCCGATGACCGGCTGGAAGTCGGCGCGGGGCATGGTCAGAGCACCGGCGCCTTCTGGTGCCAGGGGTGCGCCGTCTCCAGCGCCACCGCCGCCTGCAGCACGCGGGCTTCTTCGAACGCGGGGCCGATGAGCTGCGCGCCCACCGGCAGGCCCTGCGCGGTGAAGCCCGCGGGCACGCTCGCCGCCGGCAGTCCCGCGAGGCTCGCGGGCAAGGTGAGCGCGTCCATCTGGTACATGCGCAGCGGGTCCTCGAGCTTCTCGCCGAGCCGCCACGCCGGCGCGGGCGAGGTGGGGCCCAGCAGCAGGTCGACCTGGCCGAAGGCCTGGGTGAAGTCCCGGGCGATGACCGTGCGGGCGCGCTGGGCCTTGCGGTAGTAGGCGTCGTAGTAGCCGGCAGACAGCGCGAAGGTGCCCAGGAGCAGGCGGCGCTTCACCTCGTCGCCGAAGAACGCGCTGCGCGTCTTCTCGTACAGGTCCTTGAGCGAGGTCGCCCCCGCGGCCCGCGGCCCGTAGCGCACGCCGTCGTAGCGGGCGAGGTTGCTCGAGGCCTCGGCGCAGGCGAGCAGGTAGTACGTCGGCAGCGCGAAGCGGGTGTGCGGCAGCGACACCGGCACCAGGCTCGCCCCCTGCCGCTCGAGCGCCTGGGCGCACGCGCGAACCAGCGCCTCGACTTCGGGCTCGATGCCGCCGCCGAAGTACTCCGCAGGCAGGCCGATGCGCAGCCCCTTCACTCCCGCGTCGAGCGTGAGCGGCGGCAGCGCCTGCCGCAGGCTGGTGGAGTCGTCGGGGTCGGCGCCCGCGGTGGCCTGGTAGAGCATCGCCACGTCGCGCGCGGTGCGCGCCATGGGGCCCGGGCAGTCGAGCGAGCTCGCGTACGCCACCACGCCGCTGCGCGACAGCCGGCCGTAGGTGGGCTTGAGGCCCACGGTGTTGGTGAGCGCGGCGGGCTGGCGAATCGAGCCGCCGGTGTCGGTGCCCAGCGCCCCGAAGCAGAAGCGCGCGGCGAGCGCGGCCGCCGAGCCGCCCGACGAGCCACCCGGCGTGCGGTCGAGCGCGTAGGGGTTGTGCGACGGGAAGGCGCCGCTGTGCTCGGTGGAGCTGCCCATGCCGAACTGGTCGAGGTTCTGCTTCCCCAGGAAGACCGCGCCCGCGGCGCGCAGCCTCGCGACCACCGTGGCGTCGAAGGGCGCCCGGTAGCCTTCGAGGATCTTCGAGCCGGCGGTGGTGGGGAAGTCGGTGGTGCAGAAGAGGTCCTTGAGGCCCAGCGGCACGCCGTCGAGCGGCCCGAGCCGCTTCCCCTGGGCGCGGCGCGCATCGGACGCGGCGGCACTGGCCAGCGCCTGCGCGGGGTCGACCGCGAGGAAGGCCTTCACCTGGCCGTCGAGCGCGGCGATGCGGTCCAGGCAGCCGCGCGTGGCCTCGACGGATGACACCCGGCCCGCCTCGAGCTCGAGCGACAGCGCCGAGAGCGTCAACTCCGTCACCGCGGCCATGGGGCTGCTCTAGCGCAAGACGGGCGGCCTGCCGACAGCCACGAAGCGTGGCTCAGCCGATGACGCGGGGAACGCTGAAGCTGGTGCCGACCTTGGCCGGCGCGTTGGCCAGCGCGCGCTCGACGCCCAGCGGCGCTTCCGGCGCGTCGGCCTCCGGGGCCACCACCTGGGGGTGGACCTGCACGGTGGGCGGCACGGCGGAGAGGTCGAGGCCGTCGAGCGCCTGCACGGCCTCGAGCACGCGCGCGAGGTCGCCCTGCGCCTTGGCCACCTCGGCGTCGGTGAGCGTGAGCCGCGCCAGCTTGGCCACGTGCCGCACCTGGGCCTCGGTGAGCGTCATCGCTTGAGCCTCTGGAGGTTGGTCCGCGCCACGTTCGCCTCGGCACCGTCGGGGAGCACGTCGAGGTAGCGCTCATACATCGTGATGGCCTGCTCGCGCTTGCCCTGCGCCTTGAAGGCCTCCGCGCTGCCCATGAGCGCCGGCGCATAGGTGGGGTTCAGCGTGAGCGCCTGGCGGAAGGCGACCTCCGACTCCGCGGCGCGGCCGAGCTCGAGCAGCGCGTACCCGCGGCCCACCGGCGGGTCGACGGCGCTGGGCTTGAGCGCCTCGGCCTGCTCGTAGAGCGACAGCGCACGGGCCGGCTGGCGCGCTCGCACCCGGTCGGCCTCGTCGAGCAGCGCGTTGTAGCCCTTGGGCGACGACGGAGACTTCCCCGTCCCGCCCTTCGAGGGCAGCTCGGCGACCGCACCGGCATCGGCAGCTCCGGCGGCGCCTGCGTCGAGCGCAGCCTGCCGCTCCTGTTCTTCGAGCCGCAGCTTCTCTTCGAGCTGGGCGCGCACCCGGGCGTCTTCCTCGGCCTGGCGACGGCGCGCCTCCGCCTCGGCCTGCGCCTGGGCGCGCGCCTTCTCGGCGGCCGCCTCGGCGGCCTTGCGCTCGGCCTCCAGGCGCGCCTGCTCGGGCACGTAGCGCAGCACGTACCAGCCGCCACCGCCGAGCAGCAGCACGAGCGCGGTGGCCACCGAGGCGACCAGCGCCGGGCCGCGGCCGGCGTCGGCAGCCGGCGCCGGCATCGACGGCAGCGGCTGGGAGGTGGCCTGGCGCAGCGCCTCGACGGTGTGGGCCGCCATCGCGACGGTGG
>JAIBBQ010000084.1 GCA_019694595.1 Myxococcaceae bacterium | reverse complement strand
GCGTGGTAGGCGGCGCGGTGGCCGTCGGACACCTCGAGCGGGGTGAGCGCCAGCGCCCCGGCGAGCTGCTTCAGCGTGCGCAGGAGCTCGGCGCTGGACGCGGCCACCGCGGCCGAGTGGCCGGCGAGCGGATCCCTGGGGTCGGACACCGCCACCAGCGGGTGCAGCGACCCCCGCGCCCGCCGGCTCGCCCCGCGCCCGAAGGCTTCCAGGTCGAGCGCGCCCGCGCAGTGCACCAGCGCCGCCTTGGGGCCCAGATCCTCTTCCAGCTGCGCCGCGACCGTGGCGACGGTCGAATCGGGCACCGCGAGAATGCACAGCTGGGCCGAGCGCAGGGCGTCGAGATCGGCGAGCGCGTGACCCGCCTTCACCGCCCGCCGCACCGAGGCGTCGGACCGCGGGAGCACCTTCACCGGCCAGCGCGCCCGCTCGAGCCCGGAGGCCAGCGCGCCACCCAGCCGGCCGTAGCCGACGATGACCGTCTTCGGCGTGCGCGCTCGGGCTGCCCGCTTCACGACGCCGCCGGGGCAGCCTCGCGCTGGAACGACAGCTGCCCGCTCGCCACGCCGATGCGCACCCGGTCACCTTCGACCAGCTCCCCGGCGAGGATGCGCTCCGCGAGCGGCCCTTCGACCAGCCGCTGCAGGGTCTGCCGCATCGGCCGCGCTCCGAGCGCCGGGTCGAACCCACCGCGCTCCATGAGCAGCTCCACCACGTCGCGCTCGGCGACGTAGGTGATGCCCTTCTCGGTCTCGAGCCGCTTGGCGCTCTCTTCCAGCAGCAGGTTCGCGATGCGCGCCACCTCGAGCTGCTCGAGCGGGCGGAACACGCAGCGCTCGTCGATGCGGTTCCACAGCTCCGGCGGCAGCGCGCCCTTGGCCGCCTTGGCGGCGTCGTCGCTGCTGCCCGCGGTGGGCTCCTTGGCGCCGAAGCCCATCGACCGGGATCCCTTGGCCAGCGCCTCCGCCCCCAGGTTGGTGGTGAGGACGATCACGGTGTTCGAGAAGTCCACGTGGCGGCCCTTGCCGTCGGTCAGGCGGCCTTCTTCCAGCACCTGCAGCAGCAGCAGCAGCACCTCGCGGTGCGCCTTCTCGATCTCGTCGAGCACCACCACCGAGCTCGGGCGGCGGCGCACCGGCTCGGTGAGCTGCCCGCCGTCGCCGTAGCCGACGTAGCCGGCCGGGGCGCCGATGAGCCGGCTCACGCCGTGGGCTTCCGACAGCTCGCTCATGTCGAGGCGAATGAGCGCGTCGCGGCTGCCGAAGAGCACCTCGGCGAGCGAACGGGCGAGCTCGGTCTTGCCCACGCCGGTGGGGCCGAGGAACAGGAAGCTGCCCATCGGCCGGCGGCTGGCGAACCCGGCGTAGTTGCGGCGAATGACCTTCGCCACCCGCTCGATCACGTCCTGGTGGCCGATGACCTTGCGCTTCAGATCGTCTTCCAGCCGAAGCAGCCGCGCGGAGTCGTTGATCAGGAGCCGCTCTTCGGGGAGCCCCGCGAGCTTGGCGATCACCCGGGCGACGTCGGCCGCCTCGACCAGGCTCTTGCCTTCGCGCTTCGCCCGGCTGCCCGCGAGGTCGAGCACCGAGATCGCCTTGTCGGGCAGGAAGCGGTCGGTCACGTACTTCGCCGACAGCGCCGCCGCGGCCTGGAGCGCTTCCGGGGCGTACGAGAGCCCGTGGTGCTCGGCGTAGCGGCCGACCACCCCGTTCAAGATGTAGACGGTGTCGGGGATCGACGGCTCGTTCACCTTCACCGCGGTGAAGCGCCGCTCGAGCGCCGGGTCCTGCTCGATGTACTTGCGGTACTCGTCGTGCGTGGTGGCGCCGATGCAGGGGAATTCACCGCGCGAGAGCGCCGCCTTGAGCTCGTTGGCCGCGTCCTGGGGGCCTTCACCGGCGGAGCCCGCGCCCACCAGGGTGTGGATCTCGTCGATGAACACCACCACGCGCCCCGAGGCCCGCTTCATCTCGTCCTTGAGGCCGTTGAGGCGCTCCGAGAACGAGCCGCGCAGCTGGGTGCCGGCGACCAGGGTGCCGGTGTCGAGCTCGACGATCAGCCGCTCGCCCAGGCTCCCGCCCAGATTCGCCAGCTGCTGCGCCACGCCCTCGACCACCGCGGTCTTGCCCACGCCGGGCTCGCCGACCAGGCAGGGGTTGTTGGTGCGGCGCTTGCCGAGCACGTCGATCACCGCGTCGATCTCGGTGGCGCGCCCCATGACCGGGTCGAGCTTTCCCTGCCGGGCCAGCGCGGTGAGGTTCTTGCCCAGCGAGGTGAGCAGCGGGAACTGCCGGGGGTCGAGTTCCCAGGCCCCCACCGGCGCCGCGGCGCGCGCCACCGGGAGCGACTCCACCACCGGCGGAGGGACGTAGGCGGTCTGCGGCGGCAGCTCGATGCTCTCGAGCGCCTGCAGTTCTTCGTCGCTGATGTCGTCGACCAGGTCGCGCGCCGACAGCCCCAGCTTGAGCGTGGGGGGCTTCGCCGGCGGCGGCCGCGCCACGGTGGCGGTGCGGGGCGGGGCGGTGGGCAGCGGCGGCGCCGCCAGCGGCCGGCCGCTGACCGCGCGGGGCACGTTGGGCGGCAATTCGCGCGTGAGCAGCAGGCGCCGCGGCATGCGGCCGCTGGTGAAGTACGAGAGCGCCGTGTTGCGCAGCCCGGTCAGATCGATGCCGGTCTTGAAGAGCAGGTCCTGGGCCAGGCAGCGCACCCGGGTGGCGGCGATGAGCCCGTGCATGCAGTCGGTCTCGGTGGACCCGACGCTGAGCGCGATCTCGCGAGCGCGGTCGCGCAGCTCGCGCACCAGGCCGTCTTGCTCGGCCGGGGCGGCGGTGAGCAGCTCGAGGAGCCGGTCCTCGTCGACCTGCCGTTCCTTCAGGAGCAGCTGGGCGCGGTTCTCGACGGTGAACATCGCCAGCAGCACGTGGGCCGTGGTGAGGCGCTGGTTGACGGTGCGGGCGATGTCCTCGGCTTCAGCGAGAACCTGGGCGAAATCACTGCTGTCCACCATGGGCGGTCAGGCTCCGGGCGCGGGGTGGTCAAGAAGTACACCGACCTCGATCCCGGAGCAAAAAAACCGCTACAGGGAGGTTCCAGGGTGTCGCAATCTCAGTCAGCGCTTGAAATGGCCGCCGAGGTCGGGCGTTAAGGCGACCCGTGCTCGGTTCCTTCCTCGCCTCGCTGCGCGCGCTGTTCGACCCCGTCGCGGGCGTGGCCGCGGCCGTCGAAGGGCGGCGCTGGGGGGCCGCGCTGGCGCTCCTGGTGCTGTGCGCCACCGCGTCCGGCGTGAGCCTGGCGGTGCGCTTCGATGCCGCCCGCCAGGTCGTTCCGCGAATGGCAGAGTCAGGCGAGCTGCAGAAAGTGTCGGAGCGGGAGCTCAGCGAGAACATCGAGCAGGCGCGCCGGGTGGCGATCGTCGCCGCAGTGGCGAAGGCCGTCTTCGTGCTGCCGCTGCTGGTGCTGGCGGCCGCAGTGGCCTTGAGGGCAGCGGTCTGGCTGCTCGGGCAGAAGGCCAGCTTCGCGGGGTGTTTCTCGACGGCGGCGGTTGGCTTTCTGCCGCTGGTGGTGTTCCACCTGATCGTGACCATCGCCGCGCTGAGGCAAGACGCGCTGGGCTCGCTCGACCCGGGCGAGCTCCTCACCACGTCCCTGGCACAGCTCCAGGGGTGGCAGGGCCTGTGGGCCCGGGTCGGCCGAGGGGCCGACTTCTTCCAGCTGTGGGTCGTCGCGCTCCTCGGCCTGGGGCTCGCCCAGGCGACCCAGCGGTCCCGCCGGTTCGGGCTCGCCCTGTCGATGGGGCTCTACCTGGCCTACGTCGCCGTCGTCTTCGTCGCCCTGCCGGGCCTGCCGTCGCCGGCGTCCGGAGGTCATTCATGATGCCCGTGGTGCTGGCGCTCGCCCTGAGCGCACCGCTGACGCTCGACGAGGTGCGCGCCGCGTCGCGCGAGAACCTCGACGCGGTGCGCGCGGAGATCGCGCTCGGCCGCGCCGAGGAAAACACCCGCACCGCGCGCGCAGCGGTGCTGCCGCAGGTCGCGCTCACCTCGCAGATCGGCATGAGCGCGTCGGGGCAGCAGCGCTTCTTCACCACGGTGCCCAACGGCTCGGGCGGCTTCGATCAGGCCGCGGTCGACGTTCCCGGCAACACCCGCGCCAACTTCAACTTCGGAGTGCAGCTGACCCAGCTGCTCTTCGACGGCGGACGCTGGTGGAACGAGCTGGCGCGCACCGGCGCGGCCCGCGACGCGGCGCAAGGCCAGCTCGCCGAGCAGCGGCTGGCCAGCGAGCTCGAGGCCCAGCGGCGCTTCTTCGAGCTGCTGCGGGCGCAGGCGGTGCAGCAGGTGCTCCAGTCGTCGGTCGAGCGCAGCCAGGCGCAGCTGGAGCGCACCCAGGGCTTCTACGAGGCGGGCCGGGTGCAGAAGCGCGACGCCATCGACGCCGAGGTGAACCTCGACGCCGACCGCATCAGCCTCCTGCGTCAGGGCCCCCAGATCGCCCAGGCCCGCGCCGCGCTCCTCGGGTGGCTGGCGCGCAAGCCCACCGAGCCGGTGGAAGCGGTCGACCCGGGCGTGCTCACCTTGCCCCTCGCCGCCGGCCCGCACGTCGAGGAAGCGCAGGCGCTCGCCGAGAAGCAGCGCCCGCTCTGGAAGGCGCTCGACGATCAGGAGCGGGCCTTCTCGCTCGCCGTGGCCACCTCGCGCGCTGCCTACCTGCCGCGCGTCAGCGCCCAGGCGGGCTACCTGCGGCAGGCCGCCACCGCCGACCCGTTCTTCACCGACCCCACCAAGCAGAACACGCTGCAGCTGGGCCTGGCGCTCCAGTGGGACCTCTTCAGCGGCTTCGCCACCGATGCCCAGGTCGCGCGCGCCCGGCTGGATCTCGACGAGAACCACCGGCAGCGCGAACAGGCGCTGCGCGATCTGTCCGGTGACCTGCAGACCGCGGTCACCACGCTCGACGCCCAGCTGGAGATCGCCAAGCTCGCCGACTCCAGCTGCACCCTGGCCGAGAGTGCGCTGTCGCTCGCGGTGGAACGCTTCAAGGCCGGCGCTGGCTCGACGCTCGAGGTGCGCGATTCCCAGCTCAAGCTCACCCAGGCCCAGCTGCAGCGGCTGCAGAGCCGCATCGACCTGGCCATCGCCCGGGCGGTGGTCGACCGGCTGACGGGCGCCACGAATGCCCCGGGAGCCTCGCGATGACCTGGTGGAAAGGGCTGATCCTCGCGGTGCTGGTGACGGGCGTGGCCGCGATCACGGTGCAAGGCGTGCGCGAGCGGCCTCCCCCCGCCATCGAGGTCCAGCTCACCAAGGCGAAGAAGGGCCCCATCACCCGCACCGTCGCCGGCGCGGGGAAGGTGCAGGCGGCCACCACGGTGAAGATCTCGAGCAACCTGTCGGGCGACCTGGTGGAGCTCAAGGTGAAGGAAGGCGATCAGGTCACCAAGGGCCAGGTGCTGGGCCGCATCGACCGCCGCCGCTTCGAGGCCACCGTCAAGCAGGCTCAGGCCGCCGCCAACGCGGCCCGAGGCGACACCGCGGCCGCCCAGGTCGACGTGGCCCGGGCCGAGGCGGAGTACGGCCGCGTCAGCGGGCTGGTGCAGAAGGGCCTGGCGTCCCAGTCGGAGCTCGAGAAGCTCACGGCGGACCGCGACGGGGCCCGCGCCCGGGTGCTCGCGCTCCAGGATCGTGCGGCCCAGGCCTTCGCCCGCCTCGACGAAGCCCAGAACGAGCTGCTCAAGACCACGCTGATCTCGCCGATCGACGGCACGGTGATCGAGCGCAGCCGGGAAATCGGTGAGCGGGTGCGCGGCAGCGACTTCAACGAAGACGTGGTGATGACCATCGCCGCCCTCGCCGCGATGGAAGTGAAGATCGAGGTCGGCGAGCACGAGGTGGTGCACCTGCGCACCGGGCAGAAGGCCGAGGTGAAGGTGGACGCGCTCGAGAACCAGAGCTTCGAAGGCGAGGTGGTGGAGATCGCCCAGAAGGCGCTCATCCGCAACCAGGGCTCCGAGCAGGAGACCACCAACTTCCCGGTGACGGTGGCCCTGATGGTGCGCCCGCCCGGCGTGCTCCCGGGCATGAGCGCGGAGGTCAAGGTGAAGACCGACAGCCGGGACTCGGCGCTCACGGTGCCGCTGCAGGCGGTCACGGTGCGGCCCGCCAAGCTGCTGCAGGATCTCCACGTCGACGTGGAGCAGGGGGCGATCGCGGCGCCGCGTTCGACCGAGCAGTTCGCCAAGGTGGTCTTCGTCGTCGACGCCGAGCGCAAGGTGCACCTGCGCCGCGTGCACACCGGCATCTCGTCGGACACCGACGTCGAGGTGCTCGACGGCCTCGCCGAAGGCGACGAGCTCGTCGAAGGCCCGTACCGCACGCTCGCCAAGGACCTGAAGGACGGCGACCGGGTCGAGCTGCCCAAGGGGCAGGGCGGCGGCAAGAAGCCCGAGAAGGGGTGACCCGCCGTGCTGATCTCGCTCACCGACATCTGGCGCACCTACCAAGTCGGTGGAGAGACCGTGCACGCGCTGCGGGGCGTCAACCTCGACATCGACCGCGGCGAATTCGTGGCGATCATCGGCCAGTCGGGCTCCGGCAAGAGCACCCTGATGAACGTGCTCGGCTGCCTCGACACCCCGAGCCAGGGCCGCTACCAGCTCAACGGCCACCAGGTGGCGGCGCTGTCCGACGACGAGCTGGCGCTGATCCGGAACAAGGAGATCGGCTTCATCTTCCAGAACTTCCAGCTCCTGGCGCGGGAGACCGCGCTCGCCAACGTCGAGCTGCCGCTGGTGTACCGGGGCCTCAAGGCGAAGGAGCGGCGGGAGCGCGCTCTCGCCGCCCTGGCCAAGGTGCGCCTGGAACACCGGGTGCACCACAAGCCCAACGAGCTGTCGGGTGGTCAGCGGCAACGGGTCGCGATCGCCCGCGCGCTGGCGGCCGAGCCGTCGATGCTCCTGGCCGACGAGCCCACCGGCAACCTCGACTCCTCCACCGGCGAAGAGATCGTCAGACTCTTCGAGGAACTCCACGCCGCTGGCCACACCGTGGTCCTGGTGACGCACGAGCCCAAGCTGGCGGCGCGTTGCCCCCGGGCGGTGCGCATCAGCGACGGCAAGGTGATCGCCGACGGCCTGGGCAGCGAAGTGGCCCACGCCCACCAGGTCGAGGCATGAGCTTCCGCGTCGACGTGCTCGAAGGCATGCGCATCGCGGTGGGCTCGCTGCGCAACCACCGCCTGCGCACCGTGCTGACGTGCCTCGGCGTGGGCATCGGCGTGGCCACGTTGCTCGCCATCGTGGGCATCATCCAGGGGCTGAACACCTCGTTCGATCGTCAGCTGCAGACGCTCGGCAGCAGCGTGCTCTACGTGCAGCGCTCGCCCTGGGTCCAGATGGGCAACTGGTGGGAGTTCCGCAACCGCCGGCCGCTGGGAGTCGAGCACGCCGAGGCCATCAGGGCGCAGTGCCCCCTGGCGGTCGCGGTCGAGGCCACGATGAGCGAGACCGACGACGTGTCGTTCCAGGGCGACCTGATGCCGGGCATGAACATCGCCGGGCACACCGCCGACTGGCCCGTCGTCAGCGGCTACGAGGTGGTGGCCGGCCGCTTCTTCACCGAGGCCGACGCCGAGGCGCGGCGCAAGGTCGTGGTGCTGGGCGCGGACGTGGCGGAGACCCTGTTCACCCACTCGAGCCCGCTCGGCGCCACCGTGAAGGTGGGGGGCTGGCCGTACACCGTGATCGGGGTGCTTTCCCGGAAAGGCAAGGTGCTCGATTCGAACCCCGACCTCGACGTGCACCTGCCGCTGGAATCGTTCGCCGCGCAGTACGGCGGCCGGCGCTCGGTCGCCATCGGAGTCCTGCTGCCCACGGCCGCCGATCTCGACCGGGCCGAAGACCAGATCGTCGGCATCATGCGGCGGGCCCGGCGCACGCCTCCCGGCAAGCCCGACGACTTCGCGATCAACCGGCCCGAGATGCTGGCCGCGACCTACCAGCGCCTGACGGGCGCGCTCTTCGGCGTGGCGGGGGGCATCGGGCTCATCACCCTGCTGGTGGGCGGCATCGGCATCATGAACATCATGCTCGTGTCGGTGCGCGAACGGACCCGGGAGATCGGGGTCCGGCGTGCCCTGGGGGCGCGCAAGCGCACCATCGTCGCCCAGTTCCTCTTCGAGGCGGTGATGGTCTCGGCCATCGGCGGTGCGCTGGGCACCGCGGTCGGCCTGGGGGGCGCCAAGATCGTCAGCCTGATCACCCCGCTGGCGGCGACGGTGAAGCCGCTCACGGTGCTCTTCGGTGTCGGCTTCGCGGCGTCGGTGGGGTTGCTGTTCGGCATCTGGCCAGCCGCCCGCGCCGCCAACCTGGACCCCGTCGAGGCGCTGCGGCACGAATGATCCGCGCCGGCCTCGACAGCGTCGCGCTCGCCTTCGGGAGCTTCCGCGGCAACCTGCTGCGCTCGCTGCTCACGCTGCTCGGCATCGTCATCGGGGTGGCGACGGTGGTGACGATGATGGCCCTGCTCGAAGGCCTCAAGCTGAAGGTGGTGAAGGACTTCGCCCAGCTCGGCGCCAACACCTTCCGCATCGACAAGTGGCCCACCGGATTCCGGGTGGGCAACGGCGGCATCGACTGGAAGCGGGTGTCCAGCCGGCCGAGGCTCACCTTGTCGGACCGCAAGGCGCTCTCGGAGAAGGCCCCTTCGGTGCAGGGCGTCAGCGCGAGCTCGTGGTCACCGGCGCAGAAGGTGACCACCGCCGACGCCGAGACCCAGCCGTCGGTCTTCGTGGTCGGCGCCACCCCCGACTACCTCGACACCGCGGGTCTCACGGTGGCCGACGGGCGCTTCTTCCACGACGGAGAAGACCAGGACGCTCGCCGGGTGGCGGTGCTCGGGCCCGACGTCGCCGACAAGCTCTTCGCCACCGAGAGCCCGCTCGGCCGCGAGGTGCGCATCAAGGGCCGGCCGTACACCGTGGTCGGGGTGCTGGAGCGGCGCGGCAAGGTCCTCGGGCTCTTCAACCTCGACAACATGGCCTTCGTGCCCATGAACACCTTCCTGGGGGCCTTCGGCCGCCAGCGCACCGTCACCCTGAACGTGCAGGCGCGCAGCCCGGAGACGCTCGAGCCCAGCAAGGACGAGGTGGTGCGGATCCTGAGGCAACGGCGCGGCGTCGACCCCGACCAGGAGAACAACTTCGAGGTCAACACCAACGAGTCGATGGCCAAGCAGCTGACCGACCTCGCCGGGGTGCTCACCGCCGCCACCTTCGGCGTCTGCCTGCTGTCGCTGCTGGTCGGGGGCATCGGCATCCTCAACATCATGCTGATCGCGGTCACCGAGCGGACCAAGGAGATCGGCATCCGCAAGGCGCTGGGCGCCACCCGCCGCCGGATCCTCGCCCAGTTCACCGTGGAAGCCGTGGTGCTCTCGCTCACCGGCGGGCTCCTGGGCATCGCCCTGGGCTTCGGCATCGCCTGGCTGGGCCGCTGGGCCCTGGGGCTCTACACCACGGTGCCCACCTGGGCGGTGGTGCTCTCGGTGGGCATGAGCTCGGGCGTGGGCCTGGTCTTCGGCATCTACCCGGCGGCGCGCGCCTCGCGGCTCGACCCGGTCGAGGCCATGCGGGCGGAATGAGGCCCATCAGGGCGGCTCACCCGACGTCCATGAAGTTCAAGACCGCTTGAACTATAGAGTTCGCATGACGCCCGCTCCGTTTCCCGAGTTCCTCCCCGAGGTCGAGAAGGCGCTGGTCGCGCAGCTGGGCGGCGAGGCGCCGCCACGCGACACGCTGCTCACCGCCGCGCGGCACCTCTGCCTGGGGGGCGGCAAGCGCGCGCGGCCGCTGCTGGTGCGCATCTTCGGGGAAGCCCTGGGGGTGGACCCGCGGCAGCTGGTGGTGCCGGCGACCGCGGCGGAGCTGATTCACGCCGCCAGCCTCCTGCACGATGACGTGGTGGACTCGGGCATGTTCCGCCGGGGCAAGCCCACGGTGAACTCGCGCTGGGGGAACACCGTGGCGGTGATGTCGGGTGACCTCTTGCTGTCGGGGGCGCTGCTCGAGCTCGCACGGCACGCGCCGTTCCTGGTCGAGAGCGCGCTCGCGGTGATCGCCGAGATGACCCGGGCCGCGATCCTCGAGGTCGAGGTGCGTGGCCGGCTCGACCTGCCGCTGGAGACGCTGGAGCAGATCGCCACCGGCAAGACCGGCTCGCTCTTCGGTTGGTGCGGGGTGGCGGCCGCGCTGGTGAAGGGCGATCGCGACGCGGCGGCGGCCTTCGACGCCTTCGGGCGCCGCCTGGGCGTGGCCTTCCAGATGGCCGACGACATTCGCGACATCACCGGCGCCGACGAAGGCAAGAGCCCCCACGCCGACCTGCAGTCGCGCTCGCCGTCGCTGGCGATTCTCCTGGCGGTGAAGCGGGAACCGCGACTGCGCGCGCGGATCCAGGAAGCGTGGGGCTACGGGGCGCTCACGCCCGAGAAGGCGCGCGAGCTGGGCACCGCCATCCTCTGCAGCGGCGCCATCGAGGAAGCCATCGAGCGCATGGAAGCCGCCATCGAGGCGTCGGTCAGCGCCCTGGGCCCGTATGCGCAGAGCGAGACGGGCGCGGCGCTGGTGGGCTGGGCACGGCAGATCGCGCGCGGCATCGCGCTGCAGGGGGCGGCATGAAGGGCTACCTCTGGAGCGCGACGCCGGGCCCCGGCGGTGCGCCGCTCGCGCACCTCGCCCGCTGGGAGACGGTGGCGGTCGACGCGGTGGGCAACGTGATCGAGTTCTGGGGCTTCAAGCGCAACCAGGGCCGGGTGTGGGCGTTCCTCTACCTGCGCGACGCGGCCTTCACCGCAGCGGAGATCGAGAAGGAGCTCGAGCTGTCGAAGGGCGGCGTCTCGATGCTGGTGCGCGACCTCGAGCGCTGGGGCGTGATCGTCCGCGTGCGCAGCCCCGGGGACGCGTCGTGGCGTTACCGCGCGGAGACCGACCTGATGAAGATGGCCCGCCAGGTGATCGAAGAACGCGAGTTCGCCTTCATCGCCCGCATCAGGCTCGACCTCGACGAGGCGCTCCGGCTCGCCGAGAGCGCGCGGGCGAACAAGGAATCGATCCGCCGGCTCAAGCGCATGGGCCAGCTCGCCGAGGCCACCGAGCGGGCGCTCAAGCTCTTCCTGCGCACCTCCCAGCTCGACGTGAAGGGCATGTTCGGGGTCTTCGCGGCCCGCAGCTGATAGACGTCGCCCCATGGATGCTCACTACGACCAGGTGATGGCGGCCCGCGAGAAGGCGGGGCAGGGCGTGCGGCGCTACTTCGCGTACTCGACGATCCTCGACCGGGCGGCGTTCGAGGAATGGCGCTCGCAGCACAGCTACGAGTTCTTCGAGCTGCCCAAGGGCGCGCTCGCCGAGGGCCTCGAGCTCTCGCTGGTCTACGACTTTCCGTCGCGGTGGTGGGGCGGGCGGGTGGCGGGCCTCGCCGATCAGCCCGGCGGGGTGGTGCACGGGCTCCTGTTCGAGGTGCCCGAGAAGGACTGGGCGATCATCCAGCACAAGGAAGGCGCGGTCACCGGCATGTGCGTCGAGCGGCCGGTCAAGGTGCGCGTCGCCGGCCAGGTGGTGGACGCCACCGCCTTCACCACCAACCCGGCGCGCCGCAGCAGCGACGGCCCGGTGAGCCCCCGCTTCGTCGAGGCGCTGGTGCGCGGCGCGACGTCTGCCGGGCTCCCCCAGACGTACGTGCAGTCGCTCGCCGCGCAGGCGAAGTAGCGTCAGCGCCGTCGGCGCAGCCAGCTGCGCACGTCGCCCGAGGTGGAGTTCACCGCACGCCAGGTGAGCGTCTCCACCGCGGCGAAGACGCGCCCCGGCAGGCCGCGCGCGGCGGAACTGACCAGTTCCTTCACCAGCGACGTCGGTTCCTGCGGCTGGGTCATCGGCTCTTCCCAGTGGGCTCCGCAGGGCGCGCTCTGCGCGAAGCTCTTCGGCCGGGCGAGCGCGATCTCCACGCTGCTCGGCGGCGGAGAGAAGGCCATGCCCGCGCGCCGCGCGAGCCGTTCGAGCAGCTCCACGGCCTGCTCGAGCTGGGCGTCGGTCTGGGTGGCCTGCGGCATCAGCACCAGGCGTGAGCGCCCCGGGGCCAGCACGCAGCCCACCGCGAGGCCCGACTCCAGGAGCGCGCTGCGCAGGCGGAGCGCGCGGGCTTCGTCGCCCACCCAGACGGGGATCACGTGGGTCACCGACGGGCCGGTGTCGAAGCCCCGGCTGCGCAGGAGCCGGTGCAGCACCAGGGCCGCGTCGAGCACCCGGGCACGTCGCGCGGGTTCCTGGCGCACCAGCTCGAGTCCGCGGAGCGCCGCGGCCAGCAACGCCGGCGGAGGCAGACTGCGCATCGGCGAGCCTCGCAGCCGGTCGATCACCGCCTGGGGCCCGGCGAGCACCACCCCGCTGCCGCCCAGCGGGCCCAGCGCGCTCACCACCAGCGCTTCCGCGGCGCAGGCGAGGTGCTCGAGCGCGCCGCGGCCGTGTTCCCCCAGCACGCCCAGGCCCAGCGACTCGTCGACCACCAGGGCCGCACCGGCGCGCCGGGCGAGGTCCTCGACCCGCGGGAGGTTGGCGAGATCGCCGCGGCCGAAGGTGACTCCGGGCACCCCGACGATGATCGCCTCGCCCGGCTCGCGGGGCAGCGCGGCCTCGAGCTCGACCAGGTGACCGAAGGTGTGGGCCGGGGCCGAGGCCCGCCAGCCTTCGGGGAGCGCCCGGGCGAGGTGCACCGCATCTGCCTGGGTGGCGAGCGTGGGCCACAGCTCGTTGAGATCGGCCGCCACCAGCGCCGCCGGCCGCCCGAGGTGCGCCGCGAGCGCGGCCTCCAGCTCGAAGAGCACCCGGGTGGCGCCGTCGCAGGCGGTGCCGAAGCGGCGCAGCGCCGCGGAGGCCGCCTCGCGGACCCGGGCGTCGGTGGCGAGCCCGAGGGGGTCGTTGGCGGCCAGGGTGAGACAGCGACGCCCGCCGACGTCGATCTCTCCCATGCCCGGCACCCCTTCGAGCGGCGGGGTCGGCAGCTCCGGGGTCCACTCGGTGGTGAAGCGCGCGAGAAAGGCCTGCACGGCGCGCGTGTACGTGAGCCGCGGCCACAAGTCGAACGGCAACCGGGCGTCGATTGAACTCCCCCGAGAAGGGCGCTAGCACCCGCGCGCTCATGTCCAGCGACCCCAAGTGGCTCACCCGCGGCCTCGACCGGCTGGTCGACCTGTCTCACCGTCGCCCGCTGGCGCTGGTGGCGATCTTCCTCGCGCTGGGGGCGGGGGCCACGGCCATCTCCGCGCAGCTGCAGTTCCGCGGCGACTTCATCGAGTTGCTCCCCGCGAGCTCGCAGGAAGTGAAGGACCTGCGCTTCGTCGAGCAGCGCGCGGGCGGCGGCGGCTACCTGGTGACCCGGGTGACGCAGGGCACGCCCGAGCAGCGTCGCGCGTTCGCCCGCGCCTTCGCCGAGGCGATGGAGGCCAACCGCAAGGACCTCGTCCGCTACGTCGAGTACCGCTTCGACATCGCCTTCTTCCGGGAACGTGCGCTGCTGCTGTTGCCCACCGACAAGCTCGCGGCGCTGGAGCACGACGTCGGCGAGCGCATGCTGTACGAGAAGAAGATCGCCAACCCGCTGTACGTGGATCTCGGCGAGGAGACGCCGCCGACGCCCTTCGATCAGCTCGAGAAGAAGTACGCCAGCGACGCGCCGTCGAGCGAGTACACCGAGTCGAAGGACGGGAAGGAGCTGTACCTCCACGTCAAGCCCACCGGCCTCGCGGGCGACCTCGACTTCAACCGCCGCCTGGTGGCCGCCGCGCGCGCCGAGGCCGATGCGGTGCTGGCGAAGATTCCCGGGCTCACGGTGGAATTCACCGGCCCCTTCGTCATCCGCATCGAGGAAGACGAGACCATGCAGGCCGACCTCGGCCGGGCCGCCACGCTGGCGACCATCATCGCCCTGGGCGTGATCCTCCTCGCCACCCGGCGCGTCGTCGCGCTGGTGGTGGTCGCCGCCCCGGTGTCGCTGGGCATCGCGACCACCTTCGCGTTCGCCAAGCTCATCGTCGGCCACCTGAACCCGGTCACCGGCTTCCTGGGCGCGATCCTCATCGGCCTGGGCATCGAGTACGGCGTGCACCTGGCGATGCGGTACTGGGAAGAGCGGGTGAAGCTCGACCCGCTGCCCGCGATGCACGCCGCCGTCACCGGCACCTTCACCGGCGCGCTGACCTCGGCGGCGACGAACTCGGCGGCCTTCCTGGTGCTGGTGCTCGCCGACTTCGACGCCTTCCGCCAGTTCGGGAAGATCGCGGCGTTCGGCGTGATGAGCACCGTCTTCGCCGCGTACCTGATGGGCCCGGCGGTGCTGCTGATCGCCGAGCGGATCCGCCCGTTCCGCAAGGCCGACGCCCCGGTGCCGGAAGACGACGGCCCGGTGGTGTCGGCCCGGCCGTTCCCGACGGCTCCGCTGCTGGCGATCATGGCCGCGGTGATCGCCTTCGCGATCTTCTCCGCCCTGGTGGCTCCCAAGGCGAGCTTCGAGACCGACCTCAAGCGCCTCAAGGGCGAGTCACCCGCCACCGCGATGGACGACCACGTCACCGAGCAGCTGGGCATCAGCATGACGCCCGCGCTCCTCTACGTGGACGGGCTCGAGCAGGCGCGCACCGTGGCCAAGGTGGTCGCCCGGGTGCGCGAAGAAGGCGGCGCGGCGACCTCGTTCCACAAGGTGCTGTCGCTCAACGACCTGCTCCCGCAGGACCCCGAGGCGGCGAAGCCGATTCTCGAGAAGCTGCGCCAGCACTTCGCCGACGTGCCCAAGTCGATGCAGGAAGGCGAGAACGGCAGGAAGCTCGACCAGTTCAAGAAGATGATCGACGTCGCGCCGTGGGGCATCGACCAGGTGCCGCTCGAGATCCGCCGGCGCTTCACCGCGCTCAACGGCGGCGGGACCTTCGTGCTCGTCTTCCCCCGGTACTCTGGCTACGACACCAACGAGCTCAACCTCTGGGCGGCCGACCTGGACAAGGTGGTCGCGCTCTCGAAGGAAGCCGGGGTGACCTTGCCGGTGCTCGACGGCAACCGGCTCGCCTCGCGCATCTTCGGCCTGGTGAAGAAAGACGGCCCCTTCGTGCTGGGGAGCGCCGCGCTGGTGGTGTTCCTGATGATCTGGCTCAGCCTCCAGAGCATCCGCCGCGCGGCGATGGTCGCCGGCCCCCTGTTCCTGGGCATGGCCGGCATCTTCGGCGGCATGTACCTCACCGGGGTGAAGCTCAACTTCCTCAACGTGGTGGTGCTGCCCAACCTGCTCACCATCGCGGTGGACAACTCGGTGCACCTCTACCACCGGTACCACGAGGAAGGCCCCGGCTCGCTCAAGCACGTGCTGCGGCACACCGGCTTCGCCGCGGTGGTGGCCACCGTCTCCAACGCGGCCGGCTACGGCGCGATGCTGGTGGCCCACCACGCAGGCCTGCGCTCGATCGCGTGGCTGGCGATCCTCGGGGTGAGCTCGACCTTCGTGGGCACCACCATCTTCTTCCCGGCGATGCTCGCCTTCCTCGAGCGGTTCCGCTCGCCGTCGCCGGCCGGCGCGCCCAAGGAAGCCTGATGCCCGAGCTCCTGCGCGAGCTCACCGTGGCGCGGGGGCTCACCTGGGCGGCCCAGGCCGCGCTGCTCTACGCCTTCGCCACCGTGTGCTTCGACTGCCTGCACTGGGCGCTGCACGCGGCGCACCGCGCGTCCGCGGGCTGGCTGCGCGCCCTCGGCGCCTTGCACCACACGCACCACCGGTTCCTCACCACCGACCTGCGCTTCGACGACTCCCTGAGCACCGCCAACCTCGTGCAGCACCGCTCGGTCGAGCTCGCGGTCCACGTGCTGGCCAGCGCGCTGGGCTTCCTGGTGCTCGACTGGGCCCCGGTGGTGCTGGCGCTCGCCGCCTTCCTCGCAGGCTTCCTGGTGGTCACCGCACGCCGGGGCAGGGACGCGCACCACCGGGCGCTCCCGGTCGTGCCCGCCCCCCGCAGCGCGCTGTTCGTGGGCGTCGGCTACCACGCGCTGCACCACGTGCACCCCGACCGCTACTTCGGCTCGGTGGTGACGCTCTTCGACCGCCTCTTCGGCACCGGCTGCCAGGTGGCAGGGCGCACCGTCGCGCTGACCGGCGCCAGCGTCGCCTTCGGCGCGCCGCTCAAGGCGATCCTCGAGCGGGAAGGCGCCACCGTGCTGCCGCTCAAGTACGGGGTGGACTACCGCTACGGCGACTACACGGGCGCCGACGAGGCGCTCGGGCGCGCCGACATCCTCGTGCTGGCCCACGGCAGCAAGGTGAAGGACGCCATGGCCGCCAACTGCGACTCGTTCCTGGCGCTGATCGACCGCTTCCGGGAACTCAAGCGGTCGAGCCGCTTCCCGCCCGAGGTGTGGGCGGTGGGCAGCGAGATCGAGTGCCACCCGTCGTGGGGCAACGCCGAGCTGCAGATCTACCTGGAATCGAAGCGCGCCTACGCCCGGCACGCGCGGCGCTTCTTTCACCAGACCGACTTCCTCTACCGCCACATCGTGCCGTCGGCCTTCACCTCGCCGATGGGGAAGGGGCTCATCTCGGGGGCGACCGCCGCCCGCTGGGCCTGGCTCTTCATTTGCCGTGGCTTTCGCTACGTGCCCGTGAGCTATTCGGGCATCGCGCTGCTCAACTACTTCAAGTTCGTCTTCCGCGTGCACGCCGCGCCGCCAGACCAGAAGTTCCACCGCAGTCCGCTCCAGGAGATCACCGGATGAACGCGCTTCTCGTCTCGCTCGTGGCCGGCGCAGGCCTGCTGCCCACCCAGGACTTCATCGAAGGCGCCGAGATCGGCACCGCCGACCAGTTCGTGGCCTTCGAGAGCCGCGGCAAGTACCACGCGGAGCGCGCCGACAAGAAGGCGGGCACCACCATCGTGCGCGGCAGCTGGGCGCTCGACGGGGACAAGATCTCGGTGAAGCCGGCCACCTGCAAGGGCCCGGCGTGCAAGGAGCTCAACGTCGGCTACGCGGTCGACGTCACCGTGGTCGCCGAGCGCGCGATGACCATCAAGGCCGGTTCGGCGGCGGCGCTGCTGGCGTCGGGCTCGTACTACTGCCGGTACCAGGGCTGCGAGAAGCGCAGCGGCGTCGAGCTCGTCTCGCGCGGCGCCAAGGCGGGCACCATGAACTACCTGCTCGACTTCCTCATCGACAAGAACCGCAAGCGCGACGTCACCGTGGTCTGGTGGGGCAAGAAGCTGCAGGACGACCCCGGCAAGACCCGCATCGAGTACTGCACCCGGGAAGAGGAGCGCGGCAAGAAGACCGCCGAGCTCGTGGCCGGCGACTTGAAGGAGCTGGCGTGGATCGGCGAGCTCGCCCCCGCGGCCAGCGCCGAGAAGGACTGCCTGTGGGACGTGCGGGTCACCATCGGCGACGACACCGCGCTGCCGCCCAAGGTGCGCTCGGGCGGGTGAGCGGCTTGACACCACGGCGGGCGGTGCCTACGAACGCCGCCGCTCGTTCGACGTCTCTCGCTGACCTTCACGAGGCCACATGACGCCGCAGAACCAGCAGGACCAGCAGCTCCAGTCGGTCGGCTCCGGTACCGAGACCGTGCGTGATCAGGACAAGGTGATGCTGATCCTGTCCTACCTCGGGCTCCTGGCGCTGATCCCGCTGCTGACGGTGAAGGACTCGGAATTCGTCAAGTGGCACGCCAAGCAAGGTCTGGTGATGCTCGGACCCTTCGTGATCCTGAGCATCATCACCCCGATCCCGATCCTCGGGTGGCTCCTGGGCTGTGCCGGCATCATCGCCTGCTGGGTGTTCGACATCATGGCGATGGTCAAGGCGCTCAAGGGCGAGCGCTGGAAGATTCCGGTGGTCGGCGACATCGCCACCAAGCTGTAAGCCTCACCGCATCGACGACAGTGAAGAAAGCCCGGCACCCTGGGAGGGGGGGCCGGGCTTTCGAGTTCTCTATCGGCGCCGGACCGCGAGGCGCGACCGGTCAGCGGTCGTCGTCTTCCTCGGGCTCCTCTTCGTCCTCGTCGTCGTCTTCATCCTCGTCGTCCTCGTCCTCGTCCTCGTCGGACTCATCCTCGTCGTCGTCTTCCTCGTCTTCGTCCTCGTCTTCCTCGAGGTCGTCGGTCTCGACGGTGACGCTGACGGTGAAGCGCTTGCCCAGGGCCGCGATCTGCGCCTGGAGCTCGGTGAGCGCCGCGGTGAGATCTTCGGTCTGGGCCGACGTGGCCCTCGCTTCGCAGTGGGGGCACTCGAGCTTCTCGGTGCCCTCGATGAGGTCCTGCGAGTCGAGCTCGAAACTGCCCTCACACTTCTGACAGGTGAAGTCGATGTTCATTGCCTTCGCAATCAACGATTCCTGCCGCGACCTGTCAACGCACAAAGCGAGGCGAAGTAGGCTCCGTTTCCGCCATGGAACTTCCCCGGACGATGGTGCATCTGCTCGCCCAGCAGGCCGAGCGCTTCGAAGACCGCCCCGCGCTGTGGACCAAGAAGGGCGGCAGCTACCTGCCGACCAGCTGGCGCGAGTACCACCGCCGGGTGCGCCACTTCGCCTCGGGGCTGATGGAGCTGGGCCTGATGCCCCGGCAGCCGGTGGCGATCATGGGCTTCAACCGCGAGGAGTGGCTGGTGGCCGACCTCGGCGCCATGGCCGCGGGCGGGGTGCCGGTGGGGCTCTACACCACGCTGAGCGCCGAGCAGGTCGAGTACATCGTGGGCCACAGCGAAGCGCCCTTCGTGGTGCTCGAGAACGAGCAGCACCTCGAGCGGCTCCTCACGGTGCGGGCCCGGTTGCCCAAGCTCAAGGAGATCATCCTCATGGACGCGCCGCGCACGCCGCGGCCCGGGGTGCTCAGCTACGACGAAGTGATGCGCCTCGGCGAGGCGGCCAACGAGTCGCGGTACCACGCGCGCCTGGCCTCGCTGCAGCCGCAGGACCTGGGCACGCTCATCTACACCTCGGGCACCACCGGCAACCCCAAGGGCGTGATGCTCAGCCACAAGAACCTCACCTGGACCGGCGCCAGGCTCTCGCAGGTGGTGTCGCTCAGCGAGCGCGAGGTGATCCTCTCGTACCTGCCGCTGTCCCACATCGCCGAGCAGATCTGCTCGATTCACGGCCCCATCAGCTGCGGCGTGCAGGTCTACTTCGCCGAGAGCTTCGAGAAGCTCCCCGAGAACCTGAAGGAAGTGCGGCCCACGGTGTTCTTCGGCGTGCCGCGCGTCTGGGAGAAGTTCAAGGCCAAGGCCGAGGCGGGCATCGCCTCGCAGCCGCCCGCCCGGCAGCGCCTGGTCGCCTGGGCGCGCGGCGTGGCGCTGCGCTGGCACCAGCTGACGCTCGACCACCAGAACCCGCCGCTCTCGCTCGACGTGCAGTACGCCCTGGCGAAGAAGCTCGTCTTCTCGAAGCTCAAGGCGCGCATCGGCATGGACCGGGCGTGGATCACCGCCACCGCCGCGGCGCCCATCGGCCGCGACGTGCTCGACTTCTTCGCTTCCGTCGACATCGTGCTGCGCGAGGTCTACGGCCAGTCGGAAGACACCGGCCCCACCAGCGTCTCGACCCCCGAGTACACCAAGCTCGGGGCGCTCGGCCGGCCGATGAACGGGGTGGAAGTGCGCATCGCGGACGACGGCGAGATCCTCGTCCGCGGCGAGAACGTCTGCCTCGGCTACTACAAGGAACCCGGGCACACCGCCGAGCTGATCCAGGACGGGTGGCTCCACTCGGGCGACGTGGGCGAGCTCGACGGCGAAGGGTACCTGCGCATCACCGGGCGCAAGAAGGAGATCATCGTCACCTCCGGCGGCAAGAAGACCGCGCCCGCCACCATCGAGGGCTACCTCAAGGCCCTGGCGCCGGTGGGGCAGGCGCTGGTGGTGGGCGACAACCGCAACTACCTGGTGGCGGTGCTGGCGCTCGACCAGGAACGGGTCACCGGCTTCGCCAAGGCCAAGGGCTGGCCGGACACGGTCGCCGCGCTGTCCACGCACCAGCCGTTCCTCGACGAGCTGCGCGCGCGCATCGAGGCCGAGGTGAACCCGCGCGTGGCCCGCTTCGAGACCATCAAGCACTTCCACGTGCTGCCCACCGAGTTCACCATCGACTCCGGCGAGCTGACCTCGACGATGAAGGTGCGCCGCAAGGTCTGCGAGCAGAAGTTCGCCGCGCAGATCGAAGCGCTCTACGCACTGCCCGCCTCGGCAGCGGCGTAGCGCCGGTCGCTCACTGGTACGGCTGGGGCGTGTAGCCCTGGCGCCGCAGCTCGGGGATCGACAGGAACGTCACCTTGCGGGCCTTGGCGTACTTCTCGAACTCCAGCAGGCCTTCGTTCGCCGCGTAGTTGAAGTACGCGTCGTGGGTGAGGGTGGTCTCGAGGAACTGGTAGTCGCCCGGGCGGGTGCGCCACAGCTCTTCCTCGGGCTTGCCCCCGTCCTCGCTGGTCGGCGCGCCGGCGTCGACCGCAGCGCCCGCATCCGCGTCACCGGCGTCGGCCACCAGCACCACGCCGGCATCGCGCGGCTTCGGCGCCGGCAGCACGTCCTTGGGGGAAGTGCGCCAGGCGACGAAGGCGTGGCCCGGCACCAGCACGATGGCCGACTGGAGGCCGATCGCCTCGAGCAGGGTGGCGTAGAGGATCGCGCCTTCGAGGCACTGGGCGTTGGTGGTGGCGAGCACGTCGGCGGGGAGCCGCGCGCGCTGGCCGTAGCCGGTCGCCATGTTCACTTCGGGGTCCATCACGTAGGAGACGCCCTTGGCCTGGAGCGTGTCGAAGATCGCCTTCACCTGGGGAATGGTGGCCGCCTGCTCGCCCGAGAAGGTGTTGCGCGGGGCGCGCTTCTTGGCTTCCGACAGGAACGCTTCCACCGACTTGTGGCTCGGCGTGACCCAGGCCGCCAGGTACCCGTTCTCGCCCTGCGCCTGCGACTTCTCCTCGTCGATGAAGGAGGCGCGCGGGTAGAAGTCGCGCGGCAACAGCTCGATGGGCTTGGAGTCCTGGTAGACGACCTGCTCGCCCTTGGGCGACAGCGCGGTCACCTTGAGGTTCAGCTGCACCGTGCGCGCGCTGTGCAACGCGGTGGGGTCGAAGCTCGGCAGGAGCTGGGGCGTGAGATCGAGCACCACGCTCTGGCCCTTGAGCATCGTCTCCAGCTTGGTCTGGGTGCTGGTGATGCCTTCGATGCCCGCTTCCACGCGGAACTGGCGGTCCTCGCCGATGTCGTCGACGTAGAAGCGCGCCAGGCCCTTGGAGTCCTCGCGCTTGCCGATGAGGTGGTAGATGCCCAGCGGCGCGATGGCGAGCGCGTCGACCTCGACCACCGCCTTGTACGTCTTCGCCGGCACCATCGCCTTGCGCAGCTCCGCGAGGTCGGCCGCGTCCCCGCCGAGCTTCTCGGACAGGGCGGCGGCCTTGGTGGCCTCGTCGAGCTTGCCGGCGTGGAACAGCGCGCGCGCCCGGTACTTGTGGGCGCGGTTCAGCGTCTCCTTGCCTTCGGGAGAGCCGGGCTTGGTCACCAGCTTCACCGTCTTGTCCGCCGACTTGAGGCAGGCGGCCCAGTCGCGGGTGCGGCACTGCACCTTGGCGAAGGTGAGCGCGATGTCCGGGTCCTTCGCCGACAGCTTCTCGGCCTGCTCCAGCGTCTTGAGCGCGCCCTTGGGGCTGTTGAGGCCCAGCAGCGCGCGCGCCATCAGCTCGGGGTGGAGCGACTTGTCCGCCCACAGCAGGTCGTCGGACAGGTCGGCCATCAACGCGTAGTACTTCTGCTTCTCGGCGCAGCGCGCGAGCCAGAGGTACCCGTCGACGTTCTTCTTCACGTAGTCCTTGGTCACCTTCGACCGGGTGAAGACCAGGCGGGTGCGGGAATTGATGAGCGCCGCGCAGTCGCGCTTGGGGCTCCTGGCGTCGGCGAACAGCTTGTCGAGCGCCGCGTTGGCCTCGGCCTCGCTCATGCCCACCAGGTTCGCCGCACGGGGCAGATCGAGCCCGCTCGACGGCGGCGGGGGGCCGCCCTGCGCCAGCGCGACCACGGGGACCAACGCCAGCACACACGTCACGCGTCGCAGGTTCATGTTCTTCCCCCGAATGGTGGGCGCTCGCGGCCCGAGAGGTTGCTTCAGCCGCGCTTCTCGACCGGCACGTAGTCGCGCTTCTTGGCGCCGGTGAAGATCTGGCGAGGCCGGGCGATCTTCTGCTCGTTGTCGGTGATCATCTCTTCCCACTGGCTGACCCAGCCCACGGTGCGGGGAATGGCGAAGAGCACGGGGAACATGTCCACCGGGAAGCCCATCGCCTCGTAGATGAGGCCCGAGTAGAAATCGACGTTCGGGTACAGCTTGCGCTTGATGAAGTACTCGTCCTGCAGCGCGATGCGCTCGAGTTCCACCGCGATGTCGAGCAGCGGGTTGCGGCCGGTGACCTCGAAGACCTCGTCGCAGGTGCGCTTGATGACCTTCGCCCGCGGGTCGTAGTTCTTGTACACGCGGTGGCCGAAGCCCATCAGCTTGGTGTCGTTGCCTTCCTTCACCTTCTTGATGAACTCGGGCACCTTCTTCACGTCGCCGATCTCGCGCAGCATGCGCAGCACGGCCTCGTTCGCGCCGCCGTGCAGCGGCCCGTAGAGCGCGGTCACGCCCGCCGCCACGGCCGAGTACGGGTCGACCTCGGAGCTGCCCACCACGCGGGTCGACGTCGTCGAGCAGTTCTGCTCGTGGTCGGCGTGGAGAATGAAGAGCACGTCGAGCGCCTTCACCAGCGTCTTGTTCGCCTTGAAGCGGCGGTCGCCGATCTGCTTCACCATGGTGAAGAAGTTCTCGGTGTAGCCGAGCTCGTTCTCCGGGTAGACGTACGGCAGGCCGGTGGTGTGGCGGTAGCTGAACGCCGCGATGGTCGGCATCTTGGCGATGAGCCGCATCATCTGGATGCGGCGGGTCTGCCGGTCCTTGACGTTCTTGGCCTCGGGGTAGAACGCCGACAGCGCCGCCACCGTCGAAGCGAGCATCGCCATCGGGTGCGCGTCGTAGCGGAACCCCGACATGAAGCTCTTCACGTTCTCGTGCACGTACGTGTGGTGGGTGATCACGTGCACGAAGTCTTCGTACTGGGCCTTGGTCGGCAGCTCGCCGTTCATCACCAGGTACGCGACCTCGAGGTAGTTCGACTTCTCCGCGAGCTGCTCGATCGGGTAGCCGCGGTACTCGAGAATGCCCTTGTCGCCGTCGATGAAGGTGATGGCGCTCTTGCAGTTCGCGGTGTTGAGGAACGCAGGGTCGTACGCCATCAGACCGAAGTCGTCGGCGCCGCTCTTGATCTGCCGCAGATCCATCGAACGGATGCAGCCGTTCTCGATGGGCAGCTCGTAGGTCTTGCCGGTGCGGTTGTCGGTGACGCTCAGGGTGTCCTTGGCCATGGCAGGAGAGGGTTTTTCAGGGCGACCCTGCCTTTTCAACGAAAAAGAGTAGAAGACCGACCGTGCGCCGCGCGCTGAGGTGGGTGTTGCTCGCACTGGCCGTCGCCGCGGCTGTGGCCTTGCGCCACCACTTCGGGGACCGGCTGTCGCTGGAGAACGCCCGCCGCGTGCTGGAAGCGGTGCGCGAGGCCTGGTGGGCCCCCCCGGCCTACCTGGGGCTCTACGCGGCGGGGACCACGCTGCTGCTCCCGGCGGTGAGCTTCGCCATCCTCGCCGGGGCGGTCTTCGGCTTCGGCCCGGGCCTCCTGCTCAGCCAGGTCGGCCTGTCCCTGACCGCGAACGCCCACTTCGCGCTCGGCCGGTGGCTGGGGCAGGGGCGGGTGCAGCCCTGGCTCGAGCGCCGGGGCTTCGGGCGCCTCACCGCCGAGCTGTCGGCCCACGGGGTGACGAGCGTGATCGCCATTCGCCAGCTGCCGTTGCCCTTCGTGGCGGTGAACGTCGCCTGCGGCGCGGCGCCGGTGCGCTGGCGCGACTTCGCGCTCGGCTCCGCGCTGGGCGGTCTCGCCCCCAGCCTGGTCTACACGTGGTCGGCCGCCGCCCTGGCCTCCGGCGACGAGGGCGCGTGGACGGCGGCGCTCATCCGCGCTGCGATCGGCGGTGGCACCATGCTGCTCGTCTCCTACGGCCTGCGCCGGTACCTCGCCCGTCAGGCCGCGGTGACCCCGAGGTAGACCCAGGCGGTGCCGAACATGAGCGGCCGCGCTTCCACGCGCGCGAAGCGACCGGTGCGGCGCATCAGGTCGAGAAAGGCCTCGCCGGCGGGGAACTGCGCCGCGGTGCGCGGCAGGTACTCGTAGGCCGCGCGATTCCTGGTGAAGAGCTGGCCGATCGCCGGCATCACGAAGCGCGAGTAGGCGCGAAAGACGGCCCCGAACAGCCCGGTCGGCTGGCCGAACTCCAGCACCACCACCCGGCCTCCCGGGCGCAGCACCCGCGCGAATTCGGTGAGCGCCTTCGCCGGGTCGTCGACGTTGCGGATGCCGAAGGCGATCGACGCCACGTCGAACCGCGCCGCCTCGTACGGCAGCGCCATGGCGTCGGCCACCTCGAAATGCACCGGGAGCCCCGCCTTCTCGGCCTTGGCCGGCGCGTGGGCGAGCATCTCGGCGCAGAAGTCGGTGCCCACCACGGTGCCGGTGGGGCCCACCGCGCGCTTGAAGGCCAGCGCCAGGTCGCCGGTGCCGGTCGCGCAGTCGAGCACGCGCTCGCCGGCGACCGCGCCGGACACGCGCACCGCCGCGTGCCGCCACCGGCGGTGGAGCCCGAGCGACAGCGCGTCGTTGGTCACGTCGTAGCGGGGCGCGATCGACGCGAACATCTGTTGCACTTGCACGCTCACGCGGCACCTCCCAGGGCGGGGGCAGCTGGCGCGGCGAGCTGCCGCCCCAGGGCCTGGAGCAGCGGCCCCAGGCGCGACATCAGGTCAGAGAAGGCCGCCGGGGTCAGCGCCTGCGCGCCGTCGCACAAGGCCGATTCCGGGGCAGGGTGCACCTCGACCAGGAGCCCATCGGCGCCCGCAGCCGCGGCTGCCAGCGCGAGCGGCAGCACCAGCGCCGCGTCTCCGGTGGCGTGCGACGGGTCGACCACCACCGGCAGGGGCGAGCGCCGCTTCACCCACGCCACCCCGCCGAGGTCGAGCGTGTTGCGCAGCGCCGGCTCGAAGGTGCGGATGCCGCGCTCGCACAGCATCACCTCGCCGTTGCCGCCGGCGAGCACGTATTCCGCCGCCAGCAGCCACTCGTCGAGCGTGGCCGACAGCCCCCGCTTGAGCAGCACCGGCTTGTTCACCTGCGCCACCGCCTTGAGCAGCGAGAAGTTCTGCATGTTGCGGGCGCCGATCTGGAGCACGTCGGCGTGCGCGCACACCACGGGCAGCTGCGCTTCGGACATCACCTCGGTGATCACCGGCAGGCCGTTCGCCCGCGCCGCCTGCGCGAGCAACGTCAGCCCGGCCTCGCCCAGCCCCTGGAAGGCGTACGGGCTGGTGCGCGGCTTGAACGCCCCACCGCGCAGCACGTGCGCCCCGGCCCTGGCCACCGCGCGCGCCGCCGCCTCCACCTGCGCCCCGGACTCCACCGCGCACGGGCCCGCCATCACCACGAAGGGCCCTGCGCCGACCTCGACCGGTCCGATCCGCACCACGCGCCCGGCCTGACCAGGCACCGAGAGCGCCTTGCGCACCGCGTCCGGAGAAGGGGCAGCCATGCTGATGCCTCTCAGTTCATTTGGTTCAAGGAGTCTTGAACTTTGTGATGCATCTGTAGACGCCGCGGACGTAGAAGACAACCCACAACGCATGCGCCCCCCGTCCACAGCGCCCACCTGCGTGGCGATCTGGAAACCGCTCTCAGAAGAGGCGCTGATGCGCTTCACGCTGGGCGGGGCGCCGTGCCGCTTCGCGTGGTCGCACCCGGAACGGGGCACCGCGGCGGTGGGCTTCGGCGAGGTCGACGGGGCCGGGGTGGGGCCGGTGGACTGGCTCCTCGGTGCACCTGCCGACGAGCTGCCCGGGCCCTGGTTCGGCGGGTTCGCCTTCGACGCCGAGCGCCCCTGGGCGGGCTTTCCTGCCGAGTGCTGGGTGCTGCCCCGGGTGCTGCTCTGGAACGGGAGGACCGGCCCTCACGCCGCTGCGTTCGGCCTGCCGGGGACCCCGGTGGAACGGCTGCTGGCGGAGCTCGACGGCCTCGCCTCGCAGCGCCCGGCCCACGCCATGCCCGTCGCACGGCTGGTGAGCGAAGATCGCGCGGGCTGGAACGGCCAGATCGCCGCTGCGCTCTCGACGCCGGGGCTGAGCAAGGTGGTGCTCGCGCGCACCGCCACGGTCGAAGCCGACGGCCCCTGGCCGGAAGCCGTGGTCCTCGAGGCGCTCCAGACGAGGCACCCGAGCTGCCGCACCTACCTCTGGCGAGGCGACGACGGCGCGGTGCTCCTGGGCGCCACCCCGGAGACGCTGTGCGAGGTGCGCGACGGTCAGCTGCGCACCGAGGCGCTCGCGGGCACCTCGGCGAGCGAGCGCGGCGTCGCGCTGCTCGCTTCCGAGAAGGACGCGCGCGAGCACCAGCTGGTGGTCGACGGCGTCGTCGCCGCGCTGGGGCCCCATTGCACCTCGGTCGCGCTCGGGGGCCGGGAGCTGCGCCGGGTCGGCCCGCTGACCCACCTGCGCACGCCGGTGAGCGCCGCGCTGCGACCCGGGGTCGACCCGCTCACCGCGGCCCGGGCGCTGCACCCGACGCCCGCGGTGTGC
>JAIBBQ010000323.1 GCA_019694595.1 Myxococcaceae bacterium | reverse complement strand
CGGCGCGCGGCGGGCCAGAGCCTCTCGCGGCTGTTGGGCACCGACGTCTCGGCGCTGGTGGACCTGGGCGACTCCGAGCGGCGCCGCGCGGTCCGCCGGCTGGGCCGCGTGGAAGCGCACCCGGTGGTGAACGCCGCGCAGCGGGCGGCGCCGGCGCGGGTGGCGGTGGCGGTGGTGGAAGCGCCCGCGCCCGCGGTGTCCGAGAGCCAGGTGCTCCTGTCGCTGCGCACCGCGATTCGCGGCCGCACGCTCGGGGAACTCGCGCAGGGCCTCGGCGTGCCGGAAGCGGCCGCGCTCGAGGTGTGCCGCAGTCTCTCGTCGCAGGGCCGCGTGGTGCAGCGCGGCCAGAAGTTCTTCGTCGCTTGAAACTGGAGGGCAGTCCGATGACCCCTGAAGCCTTGCGCTACAGCCCGAAGGTGGCCGCCGAGGTGCTCGGCGTTCCGGTGAAGACGCTCAAGGGCGCGCTGGAGAAGGAGCACTACACCCCGGAAGAGGTGTGGGAGCTGCGCGGCAAGCTGGCCAAGTACCCGCCTTCGGTGGGCACGCGGAAGCAGCTGTTCCTCAACTTCAAGGGCGGCACCGGCAAGACGTCGCTCTCGGTGAGCTACGCCTGGCGGCTGGCGGAGCTGGGCTACGGAGTGCTGCTCATCGACCTCGACAGCCAGGGCCACGCGACCAAGTGCCTGGGCTTCGAAGGCGAGGACTTCCCGCGGACGCTGGTCGACGTGCTGGTGCGCAAGCTGCCCATCAGCGAGGTGACGCAGAAGACGATGCTGCCCAACCTCGACCTGGTGCCGTCGAACCTGTCGATGTCCACCGTGGACCTGGCGCTGATGCCGATGGCCGGCCGCGAGTTCAAGCTCAAGAACGCGCTCAAGGAAGTCGAGTCGCACTACGACTTCATCATCTTCGACGCGCCGCCGTCGTTCGGGCTGCTCAACCTGAACGCGCTGATGGCGGCCGACGACCTGCTGGTGCCGGTGCTGGCGGACTTCCTCTCCTTCCACGGCCTCAAGCTGCTGTTCGAGACGGTGCAGAGCCTGGAAGACGACCTGAACCACGTGCTCGACCACGTCTTCATCGTGGTGAACTCCTTCAACCAGACCTTCAAGCTGTCGAAGGAAGCGCTGGGCGCGCTCAAGGAGCACTACCCCGAGTACCTGCTGCCGCAGGTGATTCGGCAGTGCACGCGGTTCGCGCAGGCCTCCAGCGAAGGCAAGCCCATCTTCCTCTTCGACCGGGACAGCAAGGGCGCCCACGACGTGCAGGTGCTCATCGACGAGGTGCAGCGCCGCCTCGCCGCCAGCGCCACCCCGGCCGCGAAGACGGCCTGACCCTTTTTCCCGCTTCCGCAGCCCGCGACGCCTTTGAAGGAGAACGAACGATGAAGAAGGCCTTCGACGCCAACGTGTCCCGCGCCCGCCCCCGCCTGCGCCTCGGCGCCCTGATGGACGGGCCCTCGCTCGACGCGGCGCAGGTGGAGGCCATCGCCTCCCAGGTGCTGCACGAGCCGGTGGGCGAGGCGGCGCCGGTGGTGCCCGACCTCGCCCAGGCCATTCGCGAGCGCGCGCAGCTGGCGCAGGCGCCGCGGACCACGGCCGCGCAGGCGCTCGCCCAGGCGCTGCAGACCGAGGCGGTCGAGGTGGAGGCGCCGGTCGCGGTGGCGACGCACACGGTGGCGACGCACGCGGTGGTGCGCGAGGTGGTGGCCCCGCAGGCCGTGGCACAGCCCGTGGCCGCGCCGGTGGCGCCGAAGGCCGTGGCGGCGGCACCCCGCGCGAAGGTGAAGAACCACGCCGCGGCGCCGGAGCCGATGGTCGAGGTGCAGACCCCGGCGGCGCCGCACGGCGACGAGCTCGACGTCGACGGCCGTCGCGAGCGGCTCAAGGAGCGCCTCAAGGCGGTGCGCGAGAACCCGCGCCCCGAGCCGCTGCCGGAGACGGTGGCCGAGGCCGGCGTGCTGGCGGTGGAGCGCATCTCCGCGCTGCAGACCGAGCTGACCAAGGTGCGCGCGCTCAACCTCGCGCTCACCCAGGACCTGGAAGGCGCCCGCCGCCAGTCGGAGCGCGCCACCGAGGAAGCGCGGCTGCGCATGGACGAGGCCCGCCGGCTGTCGGCGGAGATGGAAGGCCGCGCCAAGCTGCTCACCGAGCTGGAGCGCGAGCTCGAGTCGCTCGAAGGCGAGCGCAACGAGGCGCTGCTGGCGCTGCAGGAAGCGCGGCAGACGCTCGACGTGCGCGCCCGCGAGCAGGACGGGCTCAAGGTGGAAATCGCCAAGCGCGACCAGGCGCTCGCCGACTCGCTCGCCGAGGAAGAGAAGCTGGCGGCGGAGCTCGAGCAGGCGCAGAGCCACTCGCAGTCGCTGCGGCAGACGCTCGACGCCCTGCGCGGCGAGCGCGACACGCTGGCGCGGCAGGTCTCGGACCTCACCCGCGAGCGCGCCGACCTGCTGGAAGCGCGCAAGGCGCTCGAGGCGGTGCACCGCGCGCTGACCCAGGCCGCCGCCCGGTAAGCGGCGCAGCGGCCGGGCGCACCTCCGCGGAAGCAAAGGGGTTTCGCGGAGGTGTGATCGCTTTGCCCACGCACCACACACCAGGAGCGCACCTTTCCCAAGGAGTGCACCGGTGCGCCTTCACCTCGACCTGCCTGCGCTGTCGCTCGCGGTCCTCCTGTTGTTCCCCGCGTCGGGCTGCCGATTCACGCCGGTGGCGGAGTGTGGGACCCAGACCGCCTGCAGCGGGAGCTGTACCGACCTCGGCACCGACGCCGAGAACTGTGGCGCCTGCGGCAAGGCGTGCGGCTCGCGCGTCTCCTGCGTGGGCGGCGTCTGTTCCGGCTGCGTGGGCGGGGCGACCTCGTGCAACGGGACCTGCGCGGACCTCTCCGCCGACCCGGCGAACTGCGGCGCCTGCGGCAAGGCGTGCGCGAGCGGCGAGGTGTGCTCGCTCGGCCAGTGCGCGAGCGCCTGCGCGGCGGGCCTCACCGACTGCCACGCCGCGTGCGTGAAGCTCTCGAGCGACGTGGCGAACTGCGGCGCGTGCGGCACGGCCTGCACCGGAGGGACCAGCTGCCTCAACGGCACCTGCGCCTGCGGCCCGGGCCAGCTGTCCTGCGGCGGGGCCTGCGTCGACGTGAAGTCGAGCCCGCTCAACTGCGGCGCCTGCGGCAAGACGTGCGCGGCGGGCAGCACCTGTTCCCAGGGGGCGTGCACCAGCGGCTGCGCCTCGGGCCAGACGGCGTGCGGCGCGGCGTGCGTGGACCTCTCGAGCGACGCTCTGAACTGCGGCGCGTGCGGCACCCGCTGCACCGGCGGCACCACCTGCCAGGCGGGCAAGTGCGAGTGCTTCAACGCCGGCCAGCGCTGCCTCGGCGTGTGCACCGACACCGGGAGCGACCCGACCAACTGCGGCGCCTGCGGCAAGACGTGCGCGGCGGGCGAGGTGTGCAGCGCGGGAGCGTGCGTGCAGAGCTGCCCGTCGGGCGCGACCAACTGCAGCAACGCCTGCGTCGACCTCACCACCAACCCGCACGACTGCGGGGCCTGTGCGCACGCCTGTGGCGCGGGCGCGAGCTGCTCGGCGGGGACCTGCACCTGCGCCGCGGGTCTCGCGACCTGCAACGGCGCCTGCGTGGACCTCACCACCAGCGCGGCCAACTGCGGGGCGTGCGGCACGCGCTGCCAGCCGGGCCACGCCTGCGTGCAGGGCGTCTGCGACGTCTCCTGCAGCGCGCCGTCGCTCCAGTGCGGCACCGCCTGCGTGGACGTGCGCACCAGCAACCAGGACTGCGGCGCCTGCGGCAACCGCTGCGGCATGGGGCAGACCTGCACCGCCGGCGTCTGTGCCTGCAGCGGCGGCACCACCGCCTGCACGGTGACGGGCATGGGCCCGGGCGGCGGCGGCATGGGCCCGCCGGGAGGCATGACCCGCACCGCGTGCGTGTCGCTGCAGTCGGACGCGGCGAACTGCGGCGCGTGCGGCACGGCGTGCGCGCCCGGCGAGGTGTGCAGCAACGGGGCGTGCGCGGCGAGCTGCGCGTCGGGCCTCGCCCGCTGCAACAACGCCTGCGTGGACCTGAAGACGAGCAAGACCAACTGCGGCTTCTGTCAGCAGCTGTGCGGCGGCAACCTGGTCTGCGTCGCCGGGCAGTGCGCGTGTCCCGGGGGAACCACCAACTGCGCCGGCTCCTGCGTGGACCTCACGAGCGACGCGCGCAACTGCGGCTCGTGCGGCACCTCGTGCTCCGGCGCCTGCTCCGCCGGGAAGTGCCAGTAGCGCGCCGCTTCAGGCCCAGAGCCCGAGGCCCGCGAGCGCGCCGGCAGTGCGCAGGATGGGCTCGGGGAAGTCGGCGTTGGCCACCAGGGTGTTGACCGACTCGCCGGCGGCGAGCTGCCGGGCGATGCGCAGCTCGGCCGACGCCAGGCGCAGGCGCTTGAGCGCGGCGCCGTCGAGGTCCAGCGGCACCGACCCGTCGTCGCGGTCGGCGACCAGCGCGGCGACGTCCTCGAGGGCGGCGGCGCTGCGGAAGAAGGCCATCACCGCGTTGCCGAGGTCGAAGCGCACCATGCGCGGGCCGGTGGGCAGGGGCGCCACCGTCACCAGGCCGTGGCTGCCGAGCGCGGCGTCGAAGCGGACCATGGCCTGGCGCTCGAGCGCCGCGGCGAGGTCACCCGGGCTCAGGAGCGAGTCGGCGACGAGCTGATCGCCGATGAGCTTGCCGTTCTTCCGGGCCTCCTCGGCGACGGGCTCGATGAGCACGGGGTCGAGGCGACCCTCCGCGGCGAGCAGGTCACCCAGGCGCTCGACGCGCACGCTGCTGTCGGTGGCGACGAGGATGCCCTTGTCGACGTGCAGCTTGCGCCGGGCGGTGGTGCCCGCCTCGGCGGTGATGATGGCGCTGGCAGAGCGGCGGTTGAGGTCCGCCAGCACCAGCAGGAGCATCGTGTTCAGCGGCCGTGTGGGGGAAATGCGCGCCTCCTCGGGGAGAACTGTAGCGCGACCTCGAGCGCGGGCGGCTATGGTGCACGTCGTTGCTGCGGCTCAAGCCCTCGTGCCATGTCGCTCTTCGCGCCGCGTGACGGCTTCCAGGTGGTGGCGAGTCCCGAGGGCGCCGGCGGGCGTCTGGTGCACGCGCGCACCGGCGACGCGCTGGCGCTGAGCGCCGAAGAGGTCGAGGCGCTCGCGCGCGCGACGACGGGGGGGCTGGAGCCGGGCGACGAGAAGCGCCGCGCGCTCCTGCAGCGCTTCCTCGACCTGCGCGTGGTGGTGGAACCGAAGGCGACCTCCGAGGGCACCGGGCCCCTGCCGGTGGTGCCCGCGGTGGAAGGTTGGGAGCCGCC
>JAIBBQ010000322.1 GCA_019694595.1 Myxococcaceae bacterium | reverse complement strand
CCCCGAGGCCCCGCCGCGCGCCCCGCCCCCCGCGGCCACGGCGCCTTCGGCGGCCAAGGTGGCGGAAGCCCAGAAGGGCAGCGAGCCTCCGGTGCGCCCCACCAAGGCCACCCGCTCCAAGGGCAAGAAGCCCGGGCGCACCGCCGCTCCCCCGCCCGAGCCACGCCCCGCCCCGGCGCCGTCGGCCCTCAAGGAGTCGGCCCCCGAGCCCGCGCCGGACCCCAAGCCGGCGCCCAAGAGCGACCCCGACCTCAAGCGGCCCAAGTTCTAGGTCGACGCCGCGACCGGCTCAGCCGGCGCCGAGCGCCGAGAGGTACGCCTTGAGGCCGGCCTCGAAGGCCGCCGAGCCCTTGCCGAAGGCCAGCCCGAGCCCGCCGTACTGCGGGTGGTCCTGCACGTGCACCACCCGGGCCGACGTGGTGAGCGTCTGGCCGTTGGGCAAGGTGATCGCCAGCGTGGTCTCCGAGTTGAGCGCGGGCCGAGCGCTGGTCTTCAGGAACAGGCCGCCCTTGGAGATGTTGGCGCTGTACTCGCGGCGGAAGTCGGCCTCGGTGCCGAAGGCCACCTGCAGCTCGGCGTCGAAGCGCTGGTCGGCGCGGCGCGAGGGGCCATCGGTGGGCTTGAGCACCGGGGGCGCGCGCGGGGCCTCGACCGGGCGGGACGGCGGCGGGGGACGAGACGGCGCCGGAGCGCGTGCCACCGGAGAGGGGTCGGGCGCCGGTGACGGCGAAGGCCGGGGCACGCCGACCACCGTGCCGCCCAGGTGGTCCTTGATCATCTTCGCGGCGCCCTCGTACGTGCGCATGTCCACCGCCGCGCCGTCGACGCCCACCATGAACTGCTGCTTGAACTTGTCGCGCTGCTCGGCGGCGACCCGCATCAGCTCCACGAAGCGCCCCTGCGCCGCGGTGGCGGCCCGCTCCAGCGTCGCCAGCATCGCGCGCGAATAGAGCGAGAAGTCGAGCTGCATGTTGAGCGCGGCGCTCGTCGGCCGCAGCGCGACGCTGAGCGTGACCTTCTCGGCGGGCACCGTGTCCTTCAGCTGCTCGATGAACGTGGCCGCGGCGCCGGGTGAGGCGCTCGACTCCCAGATGAACACCACCGCGAAACTCGGCGCAGCCACGCTGACGGACTCCTTGTCGAGAAGTCCGATGCTAACGACAAGTCAGCCGCGCCGCGCTTGAGTCACGCGCGCACCAGGTGACCTTTCACTCTTGAATGTCGGGTGCAGTCCACACCGCGCGGTGTGCGCTTACAGTCGCACGTCGGTCTGCAGGATCGGCGGGCACTTGACCACCGAGATGCTCGCGTTGCGGCCCATGAAGCCGCGCGCCATGTCGATGGCCTCGCTCAGCGTGTCGGTGCGGTCCCACCCCATCAGCGCGGGCACGTGGTTGTTCTCCGCACCTGCGCAGATGAGCTTGCCCACGTGCTGGCGGCCGTTCTCGCCCCAGTACCACATGTAGAAGGGGTGGGCTCCGTGGTAGCTGTTTCCCTTGCGGTACAGGTGCACGTACGACGGGTTCTTCGCGAACTCCCGCTCGTACTTGTGCTCCAGCACCTTGGCGTCGCGCGTCTCCGGCAACAGCCGGTGGAAGAACTCGATGTACGGCGCGTGATGCTCGGGGTCGAACTCGTCGTAGAGCGGGTGGGTGATGATGATGACCCCGCCCTTCTTCACCAGCGGCACGCCGCGGTTCAGGTTGTACAGGTAGCCGCACGCCATCACCTGCACCAGGAGCGGGTTCAGGATGGAGTTCACGTTGTACGGCGACACGTACGGCATGCCGAAGATGACGATGTCGCTCTGGCCTTCGACCGGCACCGAGTACTGCTTCCAGCACGTCTCCAGCGTCTTCTGGTGCGTGGGCTCGGTCGCGCCCGCGTAGACGCCGATGACGTCGTACGCCGCGGGAATCGAGAAGAACATCTTCCGCTTGAGCGCGCGCGGCATCTGCTTCAGCGCGAACTGGGTGGCGTGGAACTTCATCCGGTCGAACTCGGTGAAGTCCTCTTCCTTCTTCATCAGCCATTCCATCTGGCCGTCGAAGGCACGGTTGTTCAACACCGTCTCGATGTGGAAGACCTTGAGGTTCTTGTCGATGACCCGGCCGATGCGCTCGGTCGACTTGTGGAGCGCGCTGCGCTCGGGCTCCATGTAGCTCGCGGAATCGCGAATGGTCTGCGGGTTGTGGTGCGCGCGCAGCGAGTCGTAGTTGGTGAGGCCGGTACCCACCGACTTGTGGCCGCCGTCCATCGGCACCAGGTTGATGTTCACGTAGATGAGCAGGTCGCTCTCGGCCGCGCGGCGGTTCATCGCCACCACCTCGCCGTGCGAGGTGCGCTCCATCTCCACGATGCCGTCGGGGTCCTCGGCGTCGTGGTTGTAGTAACGGTCGGGGAAGAAGGCGTCGAAGATCTTCTCGCCCACCATGCGCTTCATCTCGGCGTCGGTCATGCGCCGGTGCAGCGCGTTGGCGATGACCAGGTGCACGTCGTCGACGCCGGAATCGGCGAGCAGCTCGAGCACGATCTCCAGCACCGCCTGCCGCACGTCGGGCGTGCGCATCGGCGGCAGCGGCAGCGAGATGTCGTCGAGCGCCACCGTCACCTTCATGCCCGGGCGCAGCAGCGCGTGGAGCGGCTCCATCTGCTCCGGGTGGTTGATGGCGTAGCGGATGCTCGCCTTCAGGTTGGGCACCGCTTCCAGCGGCGGGCGCGGGTAGATGATGCGCGTGCCGACCGGCAGGTCTTCCAGCCAGAAGTCCTCGCCGTAGAAGAGGAAGCGCGGGGGCGACCCCTTCTCCTGGATGACGACGTGCGATTCCTCGTCGTAGAGCTTCTTGAGCGTCTTCAGCGGGCGCATGGGGTCTTTCGAGAAGGGGCCGGGGTCAGCGCAGGTCGAGGATCGGCCAGTTGTACGAGCGGGCCAGCGCCCGCAGCCGCAAGTCGGGGTTCACCGCCGTCGGGCGGCCCACCACGGTGAGCATCGCGTAGTCGGACGCGCTGTCGCTGTACGCGTGGCTCAGGTTGAGCGCGATGTGGTGCTTCTCGCAGTAGTCGCGAATGACGTTCGCCTTGTTGGCGCCTTCGATGATCGGCGGGATGACCTTGCCCGTCGCCTTGCCGCCCACGAACTGCATCTGGTTGGCGATGAGGTCGTCGGCGCCCAGGTACTTGGCGAGCGGCGCCATGGTGAAGTCCATGCCGCCGGTGATGAACACGATGCGGCAGCCCGCCCGGCGCGCCTCGGTGATGAGGTCCTGCGCGCGCGGGTAGATGGCGCCCTTGAGCAGGTCCTCGAAGAGGTCTTCCGACATCGTGAGCAGCCGGTCCTCGCTGAAGCCGGCGTACGAGCGGTAGAAGAACTCGTTGAAGACCTTGCGGTCGACCAGGTTGAGCGCCGCGAAGAGGGGAATGCTCGCCACCGTCCCCAGCGACCGCTTGAGGATGCCGGCCACGCTGCCTTCGTTCTGCGCGTAGTACCCGAAGGCGTGCACCACGTTGGTGCTGATCAGCGTGCCGTCGACGTCGAAGAAGGCGGCGCGGCCCGGGCGGGCCGAGACCTCCGGCGGACGGTGGTGCGTGGGGTGAGAATGCACGGCGCCGCTCTAGCGAGGGTGGGCGGCCAGCGCAACGAACCTCTCAGGGCACGTTGGCGCTGGGCTCCCAGGTGCCGTGGTACGTCGCGGCGACCTTCCAGCCACCGGTGCCGGAGATCGACGACGGCCGCACGTAGCCCTGCACGCCGACCCAGGTGTGGAGCTTGCCAGTCCAGCAGCCGCCGTCGGTGCAGCCGCTCGAGCTGTCGGCGCCGATGAGCTGGAAGCAGGCCCGGAAGTAGTTGCGCGCCGACGGGCTGTCGCGGACCTCGGCGCACTCCCAGCGCCAGGTGCCGTCCTGCTCCGCGGGGAACAGCTTGGTCACGTAGACCTTGTCCAGCCAGACGCCGACGCCGTCGAGCGCCACCCGGTTGGCGTAGGTGCTCGCCACGGTGTCGTAGCTCAGGCCGTGCTTGGTCCACGCCGCGGCGGCGGTCTTGATGCCGCGCAGCGCGGTCGCGCCGATGTTGGGCCGCGAGGAGAAGTCCTTCAGGTTGACCCAGCGGCTGAAGCGGGTGCCCAGCGTCCAGGTCCCTTCCGGGTTGCTGCGGTAGGCGAGGTCGCGCGCGGCGGCGGTGAGCGGCGCCATCTCGCTGAAGCGCGCGAGGTTCAGGAACTCCACCGCGTGACACTCTTCCGCCGCGGTGAAGGCCACGCCGTCGTAGGTGCCGCCCTGGCCGTTGCACGAGCCCGCGGGCCCCGTCGGCGGGTGCGCCGGGTGCGCCTTCGCCCAGGCGCGCAGCGCCCGGTAGTCCTCGTTGCCGATGGCGTCGATCTTCATCACCTGCGCGAAGCTGGTGTACGGCCGGCCCGCGAAGAGCAGCCGCCCCGCCTCGAAGTTGATGCCGGTCGACGCGCTGAGGTCGATGCGGTTCGCCTCCGCCATCAGGTTCACCTGCTCGTCGGGCGCGAAGGACACGTCCTTCACCAGCACCGAGCCCGGGCCGTAGTGGGGAATGGCGAAGTCCGCGATGGACGCCATCGCCGAGGTTCCCACGTAGGGAATCGCGTCGAGCTCCGCCAGGCTGTCGATGCGGTCGTCGTCGGCGTTGCCCAGGATGCGGTCGAACCCGTGCGCGTGCGCCTCGATGTTGTTCGCGCCGCGGGCGGTGACGTGGGCGTCGAGCACCAGGTGCGACATCACGGCCTCGGGGCCGTTCACGTAGCGCAGCACCATCGCCGTCTCCGCGGTGCTCAGCTCTCCGGCCACCACTTCGAACGCGTCGCCTTCCTCGGGGGCGCCGGCGACGGTGGCCTCGAGCTCGGGGCCGCAGGCAGTCAGCACGAGCAACGCAGCGATGGGCAGGCGCATGTGCGGTCAGCACCTACAGTGTGCGGTTCGCGCGAGTCAAACCGCGCCCCGGGCGATCGAGCAGAATGTGCTCATGCGCTGGCTCGGAGTGCTCGTCGCCCTGGGCTGTCTCGCGGTGGCGTGCGACGGCATCCTCGGCGACGCCCCGGGAGCAGTCGCCTCCGGAGGTGGTGCGGCGGCGGCCGACGGCGGCGGAACGGCCGCTCCTGGCGGCGACGGCGGAGGCCTGCCCCAGACCGGCCCGCCGCCCCTGGGTGATGGCGGCGGCGATGCCTCTTCGTCCGGCGGCGGCGCGGCCGGCGGAGACGCCGGCGGCACTGCTGGAGGGAGCGCAGGCGGTGCAGCGGGTGGAGACGCAGGCGGCTCCGCTGGCGGGAGCGCAGGCGGCGCGGCCGGC
>JAIBBQ010000083.1 GCA_019694595.1 Myxococcaceae bacterium | reverse complement strand
CGCGTCGGTGCCCGCGCCTCCTCCACTCGCGCACGGGCCCCCGGCGCAGGTCATCGGCCCGTCCATCGCTGCGTCACAGGCCGGGAGCGCGAGGAGCGCGCAGAGCAGGGTGAGCGGCTTGGGCCAGGGCATGTCTCATTTTTCGAGAACGTGCCGAAGGCCGCCCCGGCGGCCCGTGGGCGAACCCTTTACGCGCCGACGACTCGAGGTGTCGGCGCGCTTCGAGCGCAACGCCGTCGATCCGCGCGCTTGCTGGCCGCTGCCCGACGATGAGGTGTGTGCCGCTGCGACACCAGGCCGCGACGCGCGGCGCTCAGTACGCCTTGGAAAAGACGATGCGGCCCGGGCTGTCCTTGCCGGTGAGCACGCACTTGCCCGGTTCCTGCTTCAGGTCGAACGGCCGGTTGCGCGTGGTGAGGCCGGTCTCTTCCTTGATCCGCTTCTCGGTCTCCGGGCTGCCGTCCCAGTGCGCGAGCAGGAAGCCGTCGTCCGCCTTGGCCTTCATCTCCTCGTAGGAGTTCACCTCGAAGGTGCGCGCGTCGCGGAAGGCCTTGGCCTTGGTGAAGAGGTCCTTCTGCATCTGCTCCAGCATCGCCGCCGACTTCTCCACCGCCTCGGGCAGAGGCACGAAGACCTTCTGCTTGTCGTCGCGGCGCACCAGCACGCACTGGTCCTTGGCGAGGTCCTTGGGGCCCAGCTCGAGGCGCATGCAGACGCCCTGCAGCTCGTACTCGTAGTACTTGAAGCCCGGGCCCTTGGAGTCGTCGTCGTCGACCTTCACCCGCAGGCCCTTCTTCTTCATGTCCGCGGCGAGCGCGACCGCCTTGGCCTTCACCGCCGCGCGCTCCTCGCCCTTGCCGATGATGATGAGCACCACCTGCGTGGCCGCCAGCCGCGGCGGGGCCACCAGGCCCGCGTCGTCGCTGTGGGTCATGATCAGCGCGCCGATGAGCCGGGTCGAGACGCCCCACGAGGTCTGCCACACGAAGTGCTGCTGCCCGTCGCGGCCCTGGAACTGGGTCTTGAAGGCCTTGGCGAAGTTCTGCCCCAGCATGTGCGAGGTGCCGGCCTGCAGCGCCTTCTTGTCCTGCATCATCGCTTCGATGCTGTAGGTGCGGTCGGCGCCGGCGAACTTCTCGCTGTCCGTCTTGCGGCCGGTGATGACCGGCATCGCCATGTAGTCCTCGGCGAAGACGCGGTAGCACTCCAGCATGCGCCGGGTCTCTTCCTCGGCCTCGGCTTCCGTCTCGTGGCAGGTGTGCCCTTCCTGCCAGAGGAACTCGGTGGTGCGCAGGAACAGGCGGGTGCGCATCTCCCAGCGCATCACGTTCGCCCACTGGTTGATGAGCACCGGCAGGTCCCGGTAGCTCTGCACCCACTTGGAGAACGAGGCGTTGATGATGGTCTCGCTCGTCGGGCGAATGACGTAGCGCTCACCTTCGGGCAGCGGCTTGCCGCCCGCGACGGAGACGATGGCGAGCTGCGGGTTGAAGCCTTCGACGTGCTCCTTCTCGAGCTGCAGGTACCGCTCGGGGATGAGCACCGGGAAGTAGGCGTTCTGGTGCCCGGTCTCCTTGAACATCCCGTCGAGCGTCTTCTGGATGTTCTCCCAGATGGCGTAGCCGTTCGGGAGGATGACCATGCAGCCCTTCACGTCGGAGTAGTCGGCGAGCTTGGCCCGCTGGACCAGCTGCACGTACCACTCGTTGAAGTCCTGCTCGCGGGTCGGAAGCTTTTCGTTCGAGGCCATGGCGTGCTCCGGCCTCTACCACGCCCGTTCCGGCGCGCGCTCGCGCTACTTCTTGGGCTTGGCCTTGAGCCAGGCCTTGCCTTCCTTCGAGGCGAGGAAGCCCGCGTAGGTCGGCTGCTGGGCCACCGTGCCCCGGAAGTCGACCGAGAGCGCCGCGCCGGCGCGGTCGAGCAGCTTCGCCACCTCGCCGTACTGCTGCTTGGCGTTCGCCCCATCGAGCGCCTTGTCCCACGCCACCGCCAGCGTCGGCTCGCGCGACAGCGCGCGCTCGAGCGCCTCCTTGCCCTTGGCCGGCTTGCCTTCGAGGTCCCAGGCGGTGGCCTGCAGCACGTCGAGGTACGGGTCGTCGTAGGCCTGATCCACCCGGCCCAGCAGCTGGTGCACCAGCGCCCAGTCCTTCTTGAGGAAGGCGCCGTCGATCATCACCACGTCGAGCGACGGGTCCCCGGGGAGGTACTGCTGGAACTCGGCGATGGCCTTCGCGTATTCCGCGTCGCCCACCGCCATCGCCGCCTGCAGCCGCGCGAGCTGAATGGCCTTCTCCTTCTTCACCGACAGCGGCAGCGCGGCGTACAGCTTCATCGCCTCGGCGCCCTTCTGGTCGTGCACCGCGGCGTTGAAGGCGGTGACGTCCTTGGCGTGCTCGATGAAGTCGCGGTCCTTGCCCTGCAGGCGCTCCAGCACCGACTGGTTCGCTTCCGCCGAGCTGCGGATGTAGAGCCGCCGGGCCAGCACCGACACCGCCTCGCCCGCGGTGCTGGAGACCAGGTCGACCATCTTCCCGTCCTTGGTCTCGATGCTCAGGTACGAGAAGCCGCCGTTGGCGTCGAGCACCCGCAGCACCACCACCGACTTCGCGGGCACCACGCGCAGGAGCTTCACCGAGCCCCCGCCGCGCACGCCCTGGGTCATCGCGGCGCCGAACATGCTCGCCTTGCGCATGCCCTTGCCGAACCCCTCGCGGAAGTCCTTCGGGGTGTCGAGGCCCCCGGTGATGCGCTCGAGCAGCGTGGGCCAGTCGACCAGCGCGTCGAGGCCCGCGGCGTCGCCCTTGGCGGCGAGCTCCTCGAGCTGGGCGCCCATCGACTCGAGCGGAGACGGCGCGGCGACGAGCAGCAGCAGCGGGAGCAGGGCGGTCATGCGCCTGCCATTTCGCAAGCCCCGGGGCTTGTCAAACCACCCGTGCGGTCACGGAACGACCGCCTGCCCGCTGCCCGAGAACTGGTAGCCGTCGGCGCCGGTGCCGTCGAGCACCAGCGAGACCTGGTCGCCAGTCGCCAGCGCCGGCGGCGAGCCGCTCTCGGGCACCGTCTGCTGCGCGCCCGACGGCAACAGCCCGTAGCTGAAGGGGCTCGGCAGGCCGAGGCCGCTCACCACTTCCCACTTCACCACCCCGTCGACGTCGAAGACGCGCACCGCCTGGGCGGGCCGGTTGGGCAGCCAGCGAATGGTGTTCCCTTCGAGCTTCACCGCCACCTCGACCTTGTCGCGGCCGCGGGGGAGCGGCACGTCGAGCGGGCCGGTGGGGCAGCGCGGCAGCCGCACCGAGCCCGAGCGCGACGATTCCACCACCCCGTCGCGCTCGGTCACCGCGAGCGCGGACACGGTGAGCCCACGGAAGAGCGGCACCTTGAGCGAGAAGGCGCCCTGGTCGTCGGTGGTGCTCGACAGCGCGCAGCGGGTGCCCAGCTTGCCGCAGAGGTTGTTGAAGCTCGCGCCCGGCACCGACTCGTCGAAGGCCTGCACCACCGCCTGGGCCAGCGGGTTGCCCGCGGCGTCGAGCGCCCGGCCGGTGAGCTCGCAGGTGGACAACTGCGTCACCAGCTCGCTCGACAGCTTGAGCGTGCCCGCCTGCGCGCAGGCGCCGCCGCAGCTGCCCGCGGCCGTGGGCAGCGTCACCATCGGCAGCTGGTAGGTGGCGCCCGCGTAGCTCAGCGCCGGGGTGCTCGACGCGCCGCCCGCGCCGATGGGCGCGCTGGCGCAGAAGGTGCCGTCGCTGCCCACCGTCACCGCCTCCGCGTTCTCGAAGGACAGCGTGGCGCCTTCTCCCGGCTTGCCGGCGGCGTCCACGGTGCCCTGGATGCAGCCCGGCGACTGCGCCGGCAGCGCGAGCGCCCAGAAGCCGGTCACCGGCGCGTCGGCCACCGCCACCACGCCGCCCGAGAAGTCGCCCGCGCGCACCTTGGGCAGCGCCGCCTCGGCGATGGTGAGGCCGCTCTCGGTCTCCAGGTGCCCGGTGAGGCGCTTGTCCCAGCTCGCGCGCGCCGAATCGAAGGTGAGCAGCGGCACGTCGACCTGCCCGTTGCCCGCCACCGCGTCTTCCAGCCGGCGCCACTCCGGGAAGGGCACCCGCAAGGAAAGGCGCGGCGGCCCCGCGTCGAAGGTGGGGTCGATGGTGCCCGCGTCGTCGAGGCCGGCGTCGTCTTCCGGAATCACCCCGCCGTCGTCCAGCGTGCCGGCGTCGCGCGGCGGCGCGGGGAAGAGCTCGAAGTAGCCCACCGCCAGCGGCCGCAGCGTCTCGAGGCCGGAGAAGCCGAACAGCTCCGTCGGCGCGTCGAAGGTGCGCGAGGCGCCCGCGAGGTCCTCGCTCACGTTGTCCAGGGTGAGCTCGTCGCTGGGGTTCAAGCACCGGCCGTCGGAGCACTCGAAGTCTTCCAGCGGCTCCAGCGCCAGCGAGAGCGAGACGTCGGCCTTCGGGCCGACGGTGAGCGTGCGGTACTGCGGCGCCAGGTGCGGCGAGACCACCGAGAGCACCAGCCGCGTCGACGGCGCTGCGTCGAACTGCAGCGCGTAGCTGCCGCCGTCGGCGCTGGTGGTGGTGGCCAGCACGTCGCCGCCCACCGCCCGCGCCTGCACCGTGGCGCCGGGGAGCGGGTCGCCGCGCTGGTCGAAGCCGCCGAGGTACACCGTGCCCGACAGCCGGGCCTGGTTCGACGTCGGCCGCTTGAGCGCGTCGCCGCAGGCGGCGAGCAGCACCAGCGCTGCGAGGCCCGCGCGACTCACGGGCAGGGAACCTGGCCGGCCCCCATGAGGTACGCCTTCACCAGCCCCACCACGTGGCCGTTGTCGGTGGACAGCGTCGTCTGGTCGCCGTCACCCTCTCCGAAGGCCACCAGCGCGCCGTGCGCCTTGGCGACGTCGGCGAGGTGCCCCATGAAGTAGTCGGCGCGGTTGTCCTTGTAGTGGTTGGCGGTGTTGGCGAGCGTCATGTTGCCCACCGGCAGCTGCCACCACAGCAGCGGCTTGCCCACCGTCTCCGCGATGGCCTTGGCCCAGGTGAAGTGCTGGGTGAAGTTGGGCAGCGTGGCGTTGGTGGTGTCCCAGAAGCGGTTCTCCATGCGCACCACCTGGTAGAAGCCGGCGTCGCGGTCGAGCGCTTCCACCACCACGAAGTCGCCGTCGGCCCCGCCCACCAGCTTCAGGTAGTTGGCGACCTTCTTCGCCTCGGCCACCACGTCGAGCGACGCGTTCTTGTTGATGTTCACGTCGGTGCCCGTCGCCCAGGCGGACGCGGTGAAGCCCACCTTGGCGTTGGGGGCGTACTTGCGCGCCATCGCCACCAGGCACTTGCCGAAGCCGGTGAAGTCGTCGGCCTGGGTGCTGCAGTCGGTGCCGTTGGCCGCCTTCACCTTGGCGCTGATGGCCGCCGGGTTGGCGTTGAAGGCCTGCGCGTAGCCCCAGAGGTCGGGCTCCACGTGGAGGATGACCTTCTCGTTGCCCACCTGCTGCAGCAGGAAGCGCCAGTCGTTGAAGTACTTGGTCATGAAGGTGAGGTCGGTCGTCTTGGCGACCTGCCCGGGGCCTTCGGTGGCCTGCGAGCCCTGGAGGAACTCGTAGTACGTGAACATCGGCAGCTGGTTCTTCGCCTTGGCCGCGGCGATGAAGGCGCGCGCGTAGTCGCCCGGCGGGTCCTGGTCGTACTGGTAGCAGCCCCACCACGGGCAGCCGCCCGCGCCGTTCTTGCAGCTCTTCGTCTGCGCGGTGCAGCTGGTGGCGCACGAGGCGCACGGGGTGGTGCCGTCGAAGTAGCCGCCCGAGATGTAGAGGTAGCGCACGTCCCACGCGGCCTGGGTGGCGATGGGGTCTTCCATCGTGCCGCCCATCATGAGGCGCGTCTTGCCGAGCGACTGGAGGAAGGCGCCCGCCATGCAGCCCGCGCCACCGCCCGACGACGCGGTGCCGCCGCCGGAAGACGAGGTGCCGCCGCCCGAGGCGCTGCTGCCGCCACCCGACGACGAGGCCCCGCCACCGGACGAGGCCGCGCCGCCGCCGGAGGAGGCGGAGCCACCGCCCGACGAGGCCGCCCCACCGCCGCTGCTGCCGGAGCCGCCACCGGAGCTCCCGCCTCCGGAGGTGTCGCAGCCGGACGCGGCGGCGAGGACGACGAGACAGAGCAGGGCAGAGCGCATGCACCGCTCTCTAGCCGATGGCGCTCCCCCGTGGGAGCGCCCGCCTTTGACCACCGTCACCTCAGACGATGGTCATGTAGATGGTCGACTCGTCCTTCGACGGCGACCACGGCCAGTGGCCCTGCTTCTCGGACACCGTGGGCTGCCCGCCGGTGATGGTCTTCTGGAACTCGTCCCACTGGTAGAAGGGCACGGTGACGCAGCCGCCGCTGCCGGTGTGGCCCACCGCGCTGCCGTGCAGCTCGTACCCGTTCTTCGGGTTGGTCTTGCTGAAGCCGTCGTTGAAGACGCCGTCGCCGTTGAGGTCGGCGTCGACCTGGTAGCCGCCGCCGGGCGGCGGGTAGAGCCTTCCGTCGGGGCCGGTCTGCATGCGAATGGTCTGCCCGCCGGAGATGCGGCTGTAGGCGTCCACCGAGGGATCCGAGAAGGTGCCGCCTTCGTGGTACGTCGAGTACTGCCCCATGTTCTCGGGCTTGCCCTTCACGTCGTAGTTGTCGCGAATGCCGTTCCCGTACTGGGTGTTGGGGTCGAGGCAGGCGCGGTACTCCTTCACCAGCTGCGGCTGACCGTCGTGCGGCTTCTGGAGCACCACGAACTTGTCGTCGAACTCGCCGCGCCCGTCGTTGGCGTACACCGGCGTGTCGTGGCGGACCCCGAGGAGCACCTTCTCGCCGCGCTCGTAGGCGGCCTTGGCGTCGGGTGAGGCCTTCTCGAGGAAGATCTTCTCGTAGACCTGCGTCTTCTCGTCGTTCGTCATGCCCAGCGTGTTCGGCACTCCGGGCTTCTCTTCGAGCACGTTGGCCGCGTCGGGCCCGGCGCTCTTCTTCAGCGTGGCGATGGCGTCTTCCCGGCTCAGGCCTTGCCCGCGGAGCGTGGCCACCGACTGGTCGGTCACCTGGAGCAGCTGGTCCTGCAGCTTGCCTTCGAGCTCGCGCGCCTCGCGGCTCGCCTTGTCCGATTCGGGGCTGACCTTCTTGCGGTCTTCCTCGCCGATGTGCTCGGCGTCGGGGTTGCGGCCTTCGAGGTTGGGGGTGAGGCCGTACTTCTTGGCCACCGCGTCGGCCTTGTCGCGCGCGAGCTCGGCGGTGACGTCGGCGATCATCATCCGCTCCGCCGGGTCGCCCGACTGGGCGCCGAACTTCTCGTTCACCTGGTCGAGCGGCACGCCGCTGGCGTCGATGGCGGCCTTCAGCTTGGCGCGCTTGGCGCTCACTTCCTCGTCGGAATGTTCCACGCGGCTGAAGTTGCCGCTGCCGCTCGCTTCCTGGGCCGACGCCCGCGCCGCCTTGTAGTCGTCGAGCGCGGTGCGCACGCCGTCGTCGGCCACCTGGCGGTCGGCCACTCCCGACAGGCCGAGCGTCTTGAGCGCCGCGTCACGCGCGGCCCCCGGCGGGAGCGCGAGCGCCTGCTTGGCGCGGTCGGCGTCCACCGTCACCGGGTCGCTGTAGCGCGGGTTCTTCTGCTGGAAGTCGGCCACCGAGGCGTACGGCTGGTCGGGGGTGTTGGGGTCGACCACCGCGCCGTCGCCGCGCTGCACCACCGCGTGTCCCACCGGGTCCTGCTGGTCCTTGAAGAGCACCACCTGGTCGCCGCGCTTCGCGGTCGCCAGCGCCTTCTCCAGGCAGTTCGCCTTGCCGTCGCCCAGCACCTCGGTGCGCAGCGAGCTCGCCTGGGCGCTGCTGGCGGTGCCCGGCGTGCTCCCGGGCAACAGCCCCTTCGACGCGAAGTCGCGCAGCGCACGGCCCTGACCCGTCGAGAACTCGCTCTTCAGCGCGCTCGCCGCGCGAGGCTGCGTCCGCGCGCGGGCGGCGGCGTCCTTCGCACGCTGGGCGGCCTCGGCGGCCTTGCGGCGGGCTTCATCGGCCGCGCGGCGGGCGGCCTCCTGCATGCGGCGGAGCGCTTCGGCTGCGGCATTGCTGTCGACTTTGGGAAAACCCATGACTGACCTCGCTCCCCTTGTTCTCCCGGTTCTCGAGAGACGAGAGGGCGAGGTTCCCCCGGCCGACTGTCAACGCTCTGAGTCCGGGGGACACGCGCAGGTGTCGCGGCACGCGGGCGACGCCCACCGCGGTGCACACCGGCCAGGCGAGCGGTGGTGCCTACTTGCGGCAGAGCGAGGCGAGCAGCGCGCGCAGCTGGGTGCGCTGCGGCGCCGAGATGCGCGCGAAGCGCATGCCGATGCGCGAGGTGCCTGCCTGGTCGGCGACCGGCTCCGACGACACCACGAAGCCGCCGAGGCGCAGCGGGAGGTCACCGGTGATGGGGATCTCGATGGTGAGCTCGTCGTTCACCGAGAAGCGCAGATCCACCCACAGGCAGGCGCCACCTTCGCCGATGTCCTGCAGCAGTGCGGACGCGCCGCTCCTCGACGGAATGGTCACGCCGAGCTGCGAGTACACCCGGGGGAACGCGCGGTTGTTGGTGCCGGCGCCCTGCATGCCGCGCTCGATGAGCCCCAGCAGCGCGCGCTCCTGGTCGACCGACGGCGCCACGAAGCGCAGCCCGATGCCGAGCACGCCGCCGTCGGGCTTGTGCGCCACCCGCACCAGCTGCGCCTCCAGCGCGATGGGGCGGATGCCCGCGGTGGTCGCCAGCTTGATGGCCATCTTGCTGCCGACGATGGCCGGCGGCGTCGCGCAGTAGAGGAACACCCCGCCGCGAGACAGCTCGCGGGCCTCGAGCTCCGTCTCCTGTCCGGCCACCAGCATCTGGGCGCTGATGCGGATCGCCGCGCGCGCGTGGGCGCGCCGCTCGCGCATGGTCACCTTGGTGGCGAGCTCGGCGAGGCGCTCGGGGGTCACCACGCGGTTGCGTCCGGTGTCCTTCGCGGCGCGCAGCGCCTTCGCCGCCGCCATCACCAGGATGTCGGGGCTGGTGGCGAGCTTGGGCAGCGACCGCGCGACGCCCGCGCTCACCGTGAACGGCAGCCGCACCCCGTTGTGTTGCACCTGGAGCGCTGCCACGGCGGTGCGCACCTTCTCGGCGCTCTGCTCGCCGGTGAGCGTCGGCGTCTCCTTGAGGAGCGTGACCAGCTCGCGCATGCCGTAGCGGGCCACCACCAGGTGGTCGCGCAGGAGGTCGCGCAGCCGGGACGCGACGGCGCGCAGCACGTCGTCGGCCGCGGCGACACCGTGCTGGTCGGCGAGCTGCTCCAGCCCGTCGAGCTCGAACATGATGAGCGCCAGGGTGCCGCCCTTGGCCGCGGCGACCTTGAGCTCCTTGTCGAGGATGCCTTCGAAGAAGGTGCGGTTGTGGAGCTGGGTCACCTCGTCGTGGGTGCCCAGGTCGAACATCGTCTGGTGCAGGCTCTCGTCGAGGCTGTCCTGGTAGTTGAAGCGCAGCACGACGGTGTTGCCGATCTGGATCTTGTCGCCGTCCTGCAGGACCCGGCTCGAGATCTTCTCGCCGTTGCACAGCGTGCCGTTGCGCGAGCCGAGGTCCTTGAGCTCGACCGTGCCTTCGGGGTGGCGCACCACCGAGGCGTGCAGCCGCGAGACGCCGGCGCCGGGCAGGCTCAGGTCGCAGCCGTCGCCGCGGCCGAGCGTGAGCTGGGGGTCGATCTTGTACGCCTTGCCCAGCATGCTCTTGCCCGCGACCACGATGAGGTACGCGGCGCCGTCGGAGCGCCGCCCCGTCTTCACCGGGATGATGTGCGTCGCACCGGTGTCGTCTTCGATGTCGTCGCGGGAGTTGCTCACGAGAGGGGCCGGCCCCACTGCAGCAACGGCCGGTGCAATCGCGACGATAGCACGTGAGGCTCCCCGGGCGACTTCTGGCCCGGGTGGTCGGGGCGCCCCCGACCGTGTGCCGTGAGCCTTTCAGCGCCCGCGCCGCGGCCCCGGTCCTGGGCCGCCGCCTCCGCTGGGGTGCCGGGCTGGCGCGGGCCTCAGTGGACCAGCAGCGTCACGTTGGAGATCGACGTCGCGTACTGGGGCCCCACGTTGGCGGTCGCGACCTCGAGCACGTTGTCGCCTTGGGCGAGGTCGGCCAGGGGCACCTCGAAGAAGTGGCCGAGCGCGCCCTGGAGACCCGCGAGCCCGGTCGCGTCGCCGCTGAGTGCGACGCCGTTCTTGAGCAGGCCCCGCTCGGCGGTCGTGAGTGGCTGGGTGTGCCAGGCCTTGCCGTTGAGCCGGTAGACGATGGCGTAGGCGTCGAGGTCGGCGTCGCCGAACTGGTTCTGCAGGTAGAGCATGGTCATCGTGAGCTGCGCGGTGGTGGCCCCCGGGGGAATCGCGACGCCCTTGATGGACAGCGACGCCGCGGGCCCCTGACCGCCGTTGTGGGTGACGTAGCCGAAGCCGACCTGGCCACCGGCCGTGGCGAGCGAGTCGGGCACCTCGAACTCGGCAGCGCGGGCGAGCACCGGCCCGTCGAAGCCCACGTTGTCCCAGCGGGTGACCCAGGCATCGACCAGGTCGTTGCTGTACTTGAGGGTGGCGTGGTTGTGAGTCGTCAGCTGGACGAAGCCGCGCGTGAAGGGCAGGGCGACGGCGACGCTGGCGAGCTGCTTCAGGGGCCCGAACGTCGTTCCATCGGGAGAGGCATCGCTGGCCCAGAGCTCGACCTGGCTCTGCGAGACCCGGAGCTCGAAGCGGTTGAGGTGGTGGCGGCTGGTGCCCACGCAGGCGGTGAAGCCGGTGTGCACCCGGTCGGCGTGGTTCGAGAACTCGTGGAGGCTACCGAGCCCGGTGCCTCCTCCGCCGGGGCAGTCGCGCGAGAGCTGCAGCTCGAGCGCGTTGCGCGGCATCACCGCCCCTTCGTAGTTGCCCATGGCGTACAGCGAGAAGGAAGGGGTGGGGGTCGGGTCCTCGGTGATGGCGACGGAGATCCACCCGTAGAGACCGTTCTCGATGGTGGCGTCGGCGTCGAAGACCACCGTGCCGGTTCGCGCGGCGAAATCGAACGGCTGTCGCACGCGGTACGAGTGGGCGCCGTAGTTCTGTTCGGCGACTGCGGTCAGCAGATGTCCGCTGGCGATGGCGGCGTTGGGCGCGCAGATGAGCGTGTCGTTGGGCAGCTGCACCTTCGGTGGGAGGCCCGTGCGGCAGCCGGACACGGTGGCGGCTCCGACCATCAGGCTGGAACCGAGCTCGTGCTGCTGTCCCCGGGTGAGGCTCCAGCGGCGGGCGTCGAGCTCTCCGCTGCGTCCCGTGTTCGTCGCGGGCAGGTCGAAGGTCTCGCAGAACGCCGCGGCGGCGAAGCGGCACCCCGGCGTGCCTGCTGCGGAGCCACCGCCGGATGCAGAGCCACCGCCGGATGCAGAGCCACCGCAGGATCCGGAGCCACCGCCGGATGCCGAGCCACCGCCTGCTGCGGAGCCACCGCCGGATGCCGAGCCGCCGCCGGATGCGGAGCCACCGCCGGATGTGGAGCCACCGCCGGATGCCGAGCCACCGCCGGATGCGGAGCCACCGCCGGATGCGGAGCCACCGCCGGATGCGGAGCCACCGCCGGATGCGGAGCCACCGCCGGATGCCGAGCCGCCGCCAGGCGCTGTGGGGGCGGGCAATGTGTCGCAGGCGAAGGCGGAGGCGACGAGGAGCAGTCCCACGAATCGTCCCGGGGCACTCGGTCGGCGCATGCTCCCGGGGAGAGCAAGCCTTCTGCCATCAACCGGATCAACGGTTTCAAGGCCCTGGCGCCGGTCGGAATGGCCAGTGCGAGAACCAGCTGTGTGGTCGATGCATCACTTTGGCCGGCCGGGCCTGAGTGGTTCGGTGTGCCAGAGACTTCCGACCGTTCGCGTGCTCCGTCCTTGTCCCGGTCCCCGTCTCCGTACCCGTGAACGCACGCGAACCCGAACCCGTCTTGGCGCGCCTCAACTTCCTCGCAGCACGGACACGGAGACGAAGACCGGCACGAACACGAACACGGGCACGGGCACGAACACGGGCACGAACACGGGCACGACCCCGCTCACCCCGGCCGTGTCGTGGTTCCCATCGCCTCCAGCGCCTTCGTCCACACTCCGCGCGCCTTGAGCACCGCCTCCACCAGCTCCCTCGCGGCGCCCTTTCCCCCTGGCCTCGAGCTCACCGCGTGCGCGGCGCGCTTCACCTCGTCCACGGCATCTCCGGGACACGCCGCCAGCCCCGCGAGCGCCATCGGCGCCAGGTCGTTGGTGTCGTCCCCCATGTAGGACGTGTGCTCGAGCTTCACCCCGAGCGACTCGCAGAGCGCGCGGAGCGCGGGCCCCTTGTCCCGCTGCCCCTGCATCACCGCCGACAGCTTGAGCTCGGCGCCCCGGCGCTCGACGATTTCCGACGTGCGCGCGGTGAGGATCGCCGCCTTGAGCCCCACCAGCCGCGCCATCACCAGGCCGTGCCCGTCCTTCACGTCGAAGCGCTTCAGCACCTCGCCCTGCGGCCCGTAGAACAGCCCGCCGTCGGTGAGCACCCCATCGACGTCGAACACCATCAGCTCGATGCGCTTGAGCCGCGCCTTCGCCGACGGTTTGAACTTCACGCCTGGTGCCCCAGCGCCCGGCGAATCGCCAGCACCTCGCGCACCGTCGCCTCCAGCTGCTCGAACGTCAGCGAGCACGGCCCGTCGCACTTGGCGCGATCCGGGTCCTCGTGCACCTCGGCGAACAGCGCGTCGATGCCCGCGGCCGCCGCCGACCGCGCCAGCAGCGACACGAACTTCCGCTCGCCCGCGGTCTGCCCATCGCCCGCGCTCGGCAGCTGCACCGAGTGGGTGGCGTCGAAGCAGGTGGCGAGGCCCGCCTCGCGCAGCAAGAGGAAGCCGCGCATGTCCACCACCAGGTTGTGGTACCCGAACGAGGCGCCGCGCTCGGTCACCAGCACGTTCTGGTTCCCGGTGGAGAACGCCTTCTTCGCCTGGTGCACCATGTCGAGCGGCGCGACGAACTGCCCCTTCTTCAGGTTCACCCCGCGGCCCGACTTCGCCACCGCCACCACGAGGTCGGTCTGCCGGCAGAGGAACGCCGGCACCTGGATGATGTCCGCCACCTCGGCCACTCGCGCCACCTGCGACACGTCGTGCACGTCGGTGAGAATGGGCAGGCCCACGTCCTTCTTCACCCGCGCCAGCACCCGGACGCCTTCCTCCAGCCCCGGCCCGCGGAAGGCGCTCACGCTGGTGCGGTTCGCCTTGTCGAAGCTGCACTTGAACGCCACCGGCACGCCGAGCTTCTGCGACAGCTCCGCCACCCGCTTCGCGTGACGCAGGGTGAAGTCTTCCGCCTCGATGACGTCGGGGCCGCACAGCAGCAACAGCGGCTGCTTCGGCCCGACCGGGTGCCCCGCGAGCGTGATGCTCACGGGCTGCGGGTCGCCGCCGCGGTGGGCGCCGACAGCGGCGTCACCGTCGCCTGGCTCGCCTGCGACCGCTTGCGCGACTCTTCGAGCGCGGCGCGCACGAAGCCCGAGAACAGCGGGTGCGGCGCGAACGGCCGCGACTGGAACTCGGGGTGGAACTGGCAGCCCACGAAGTGCGGGTGGCCGTCGAGCTCCACCATCTCCACCAGGTCGAGCTCGGGGTTCATGCCCGAGAACACCATGCCCGCCGCCGCCAGCCGCGCGCGGTACTCGTTGTTCACCTCGAAGCGGTGGCGGTGCCGCTCGAGCACCTGCTCCTTGCCGTAGAGGCGGTGCGCCAGCGAGCCCGGGGTCAGCTTGCAGTCGTAGGAGCCCAGCCGCATGGTGCCGCCCTTGTCGGTGACCTTCACCTGCGACTCCATCAGCGTCACCACCGGGTGCGGCGTCTTCTCGTCGAACTCCAGCGAGTTGGCGCCTTCGAGGCCCAGCACGTGCCGCGCGTACTCGATGACCGCCATCTGCATGCCGAGGCAGATGCCGAAGAACGGCACCTTCTTCTCGCGCGCGTAGCGCACCGCCTGGATCTTCCCTTCGGTGCCGCGCACGCCGAAGCCGCCCGGCACCAGCACGCCGTGGCAGTCGCCCAGCATCGCCGCCGCGCCCTTCTGCTCGACTTCCTGCGAGTCGACGTATTGCAGCGTCACCCGGCAGTCGTTGCCGATGCCGCCGTGCAGGAGCGACTCGTTGAGCGACTTGTAGCTTTCCTTCAGGTCCACGTACTTGCCGACGATGGCGATGCGCACCTCGCCCTTGGTCGGGCGCAGCACGCGCTCCACCGTGTTCTCCCACTGGTCGAGCCGCGCGCTGCGCGACCAGATGTTGAGCAGCTCGCAGAGCCGCTCGTCGAGCCCCTGCTGATGGAACATCAGCGGCAGCTGGTAGATGGTCGGCACGTCGGGCGACGAGAAGACGTTGCCCACGTCGACGTTGCAGAACATCGCGATCTTGTCCTTCAGCTCCCGGCTCACCTCGCGGTCGGTGCGGCACACGAGGATGTCGGGCTGGATGCCGATCTCCCGCAGCTTCATCACCGAGTGCTGGGTGGGCTTGGTCTTCACCTCGCCCGCGGCCGCGATGTACGGCAGCAGCGTCAGGTGCACGTAGCAGGCGTTGCCCGCGCCCACGTCGTAGCGCAGCTGGCGGATCGCCTCGAGGAAGGGCAGCGACTCGATGTCGCCCACCGTGCCGCCCACTTCCACCAGCACCACCTCGTGGCCCTCGGCGGCGGCCATGAGCTGCGCCTTGATCTCGTCGGTGATGTGCGGAATCACCTGCACCGTCTTCCCCAGGTACTCGCCGCGGCGCTCCTTGGAGATGACCGAGTGGTAGATCTTCCCGGTGGTGAAGTTGTTGAGCTTGGTCATCTTCGCGCTGGTGAAGCGCTCGTAGTGACCGAGGTCCATGTCGGTCTCGCCGCCGTCCTGGGTGACGAAGACCTCGCCGTGCTGGAACGGGCTCATCGTGCCCGGATCCACGTTGATGTACGGGTCGAGCTTCACCAGCGTCAGGTCGAGCCCGCGGTTCTCCAGGAGCGCTCCCATCGAGGCGGAGCACATGCCCTTGCCCAGCGAACTCACCACGCCGCCGGTGACGAAGATGAACTTGGTCTTCTTGGAGCGCATGCCCGGGTATCGCCTGGGCCCCTCGCCTCCGTCAACGCCCGCGCGCGTCCCTCGCCTCGGGTCCTGCCTGCGCGTGGGGCTTCGTCGAGCGCGCCCCGTCGACGTGCGCCTCCAGGAGCGCCGCGCCCCGGAAGGTGCGCACGACCCGCCGCCCGGAGGCCATCGCCTTCGAGCCCGCGCCGCTTCCCGAAAGGCCCGGGCCGTCGCCAAGACGCCTGGCGTTCGTCGGGGTGCGTCCATGTACGTCTCAGGAAAGTCAGGTGGTTGGCGCACCGTTCGATGGAGCGTCGAGGTGCCAATCGCCCTTACTCCTTACAAGAACTGGAATGGCGCCCGCACGTGACAGGTCCGACAACACTTGAAGAGTCGATCGCTCACACCGCGGAGCCACCATGCGCAGCTACACCATCCAGCCCGGCGACAACCTCTCCAGCATCGCGAGCCGCTTCCACACCACCGTCGCCAAGCTGGCGTCGCTCAACCACATCGCGAACCCGAACGTCATCCACTCGGGGGCGACGCTCCGCATCCCCGACGGGTACTCCACCAGCAGCACGCCGCCGCCCACCAAGCCCCAGGGCTCCGGCAGCCACGGCGTGACGTACACGGTGCACCGCGGCGACACCCTGGGCGCCATCGCCAACCGCTTCCACACCTCGGTCGGTGCCATCGCGAGCGCCAACCACATCCGCAACCCGAACGTGATCAGCGTCGGCCAGCGGCTCAAGATCAACGGCGGCGGCACGTCGAGCACCGGTGGCTCGAGCGGCACGAATGGAACGAGCAGCACCAGCGGGCCGACGTCGGTCGACGGCATCAAGGTGACGCCCGCGATGCGGCGCCTCGCCGCCGAAGGCAAGAAGGTCGCCTTCCAGATGGGCGGCTACCGCGGGCAAGGCAAGTGCGCGCTCGGCGTGCACACCGCGATGGCGAAGGCGCTCGGCATCCGCGTCTACGGCAACGGCAACGAGACCGACAACAACCTGCCGCGCAGCAAGTTCCGCGAGCTGCACATTCCGCTGTCGGAGGCGCTCAAGATTCCCGGGCTCATCCTCACCTGGGAGCACACCAGCAGCACGCTGGGGCGCAAGTACGGACACACCGCCATCACCCAGGGCAACGGCCGGTCCTCGACCAGCGACTTCTACGAGAACAACACCCTCGCAGCGGGCGGGCGTTCGGGTCTCAAGATCTTCCTCCCGCTGTACTGAAGCGGACCCGGGGCGGCCTCAGTCGTCCTCGTCGTCCAGCGCGTCGGCGCTCACCTCGGCGGTCAAGTCGGGGCGCTCGTCGTCCTGGGGCTCCAGCGGCGGCGGCGTGGCGTCGTCGTCGGGCGAGACGGCTTCCGGCGCCGCTTCCAGCTCGTCGCGCAGCTCCTCGGCGTACAGGGCGAGCGACTCGTTGAGCCGCGCCAGGCGCAAGGGCCCCACCAGCCCCCGCCCCGACAGCGCCTTGAGCAGCGCCTGCACGGCGTCGAGCGCCGCGTCGAGCTCGTCGCCGGGCCGCTCGGCGAGCAGCCGCACCAGCGCGCGCTCCGCGTGCTCGGGGGTGATGGGCTGGGGCCCCTGGTCCCACGCGGTGGACAGGAGCGCCGTGGTCGCCGCGTAGTGCAGCGGTCGCAAGGCCTGGTTCGTCTGGTGCGAGAAGGCCTGCACGATGACGTCGACGTCGCCGTCGTTCAGCTTCACCAGCTCGCCGATGCTCGCCACCGTCTCCGCCACCAGCGCGGCGTCGAAGTCGAGGTCCGGCACGTCGAACGCGAAGGCCTCGTCGAGGAAGGCGAGCGCGAGCATCTGGCGCGCCTCTTCCTGGCTGGTGCCGGTCGCCATCAGCGCGCCCAGGGCGTGCTGCAGCGGCAGCGCGAGCTGCGGGTCGTCCTCGCTCGCCTTGAGCGCCGCGAACGTCGCCAGCGTCAGCGCCGCCTGCTGCACACCGTCGTCGGAAGCCGTGGTCGCGGCCTCGAGCACGGTGCGCTCGGCCGGCGCCCAGGCGCTCGCCGTGCGCAGCAGCTCGGCGTCGTCGCCGTCGCTCGCCAGCGCCTCGCGCAGCACGTCGGGGTCGAGGTAGCGCGCGAGGACGGGGTGCATGGCCTCAGCCCGGCATGGGGAGAAGCTTGAGCGCCACCAGCGCCGGCACGATGACCGCGAGAATCGCCTCGCCCGCGATGAGGCCCGACGCGAGCGGCGCCGCGTAGCTGTCCGACGTCTTCTTGTCGGCCTTCTCCCACGCGAAGCCCATCAGGCCGCCCACGAACATCGTGGACACCACCGCGAAGGGCACCAGCATGCCGATGCCCACGCCGGTCGGCGACGGCACGAACGGCTTGATGGCCTTGTTCTCTTCCAGCACGGTGAAGAGCACGCCGAGCGCCGCGAAGATGCCCATCGCGGTGAGCGCGTGCGGCGGCAGCGCGTCGACGCCGCCCTGGAGGATCTCGGCGAAGCCCGCCCAGCGCGCGCTCGCCGGCGACGACAGCTTCGCGGTCTCGCCCACGATGCCATAGGTATCGCGCAGGAGCGGGTAGATCCACGCCACCGCCGCCGCGCCCACGGGCACCGCGGCGAGCTGCGCGTACGCCAGGTACTTGGGCGTCGAGCCGATCATGTGGCCCGCCTTGTAGTCCTGGATGATGCCTTCGCTGGAGCTGGCGATGGTGCCCGTGGTGCCCGAGGCCACCATGTTCGCCGACAGGCTGCCGGGCACGATGACCGCGAAGACGCCCTGCATCATGTTGGACAGGGAGCTGATGGGGCCCCAGTTGGTCTCGCCCAGCACGCGCAGGCCGACCAGCATCAGCGGCACCGAGGCGATGGTCGCGAGCAGCGTCACCCACCAGGGCACGCCCAGGTTCACCTGCTGGATCACCATCAACACCACGGTGCACGCCGCCGCGCCGCCCAGCACCACCTTCATCGGCAGCTCGCTCGAGCCCACCTGCGCACCGGTGAGGCCCGAGAAGCTGCGCGCCAGCACCTTCCACTTGAGCGCCAGCGCGGTCATGCCGCCCGCGATGAGCATGCCGGTCGCCGGCCACATCACCCAGAAGAGCACCTGCACCTTGGTGGGCGCTTCCGGCACCCAGCCGAGCGCGGTGAGCGCGAGCACGCCCACCACCCACGAGAGCAGGCCGCCCAGCATCATCGAGGCGTTGATGCGCACGCCGACCAGCATTCCCGAGCCCAGTGACAACAGGCTCCAGCTGAAGCCCACCCCCATCTTCTGGATGAGCTTGGGCCCGAGGAGGATCTGATCCGGCAGCGCCCACTTGGCGAGCGAGAGCAGGAGCAGCCCTTCCTCGCGCACCGCCATGTAGAGCGCGGACGCCGCGGTCCCGATGCCCATCGCCACCGCCGCCTTGCGGCCCTCGGTGCCCTTGGAGTCGAGCACGATGAGCGTCTCGCCCGCCGCCACGCCGTCGGCGTAGGTGAGCTTCTCGTCGACGATGTAGTGGCGCCGCAGCGGCACCGCGAGCAGCACGCCGAGCACGCTGGCGGTGGTCAGCCAGAGGAACGACTGCAGCGGCGACAGCCGCAGGGTGAAGGCCGGGTTGCGCGCCGCCAGCATGTCGAAGGCCGCCAGCAAGATGCACATGAACGCCGTCTGCGCGGCCGAGGTGCCCGCGGTCTGGACGATGTTGTTCTCCCAGCGGTTGAAGCCCTTCACGAAGATGCCGAGGAACAAGTAGCCGAAGAACGCGGCCACCACCGAGACGTTGGGCCCGAAGCCCAGCTTGAGCACGATGTACGGGTAGCTGGCGCCCATGATGACGGCGACCAGGAACGCGACCACCCCCGCGCGCACCGTGAACTCGCGCACGCCTTCCGGCTTCACGCCCACCAGATCCGCAGACGCCGATCCCTCTGAGCTCATAGGGCCGCGCTCTTAGGCACAACGCGCGCTCAGGGCCCAGCGCTTTGCGGCAAAAGGCGCTAAAGCGCCCCTGGTGAGCGTCACCGTCTACGAGCCCGACGTGCTGGTGGCGAACGGCGTGGTGACGCCCCGCGGCCGCCTCGCCGTCGACGCCGCCGGCCGGGTGGTCGCCACGCCCCCGGGCGCCGCCGCCATTCGCCTCGAAGGCAAGGCGCTGCTGCCCGGCCTGGTGAACGCCCACAGCCACGCCTTCCAGCGCGTCATCCGCGGGCGCGCCGAGCACCTCGCGCGCGGCAAGAGCGCCGACGACTTCTGGAGCTGGCGCGAGACGATGTACGCCGCCGCCACCGCGCTCGACCCCGACGGCGTCGAGCTCGCGTCCCGCCAGGCCTTCGTGGAGATGGCGCTCGCCGGCGTCACCGCGGTGGGCGAGTTCCACTACGTGCACCACCAGAGCGACGGCACGCCGTATTCCGACGTGCACGAGCTCGCGCGCCGGGTGGTGAAGGCGGCGCGCGACGTGGGGCTGCGCATCCGCCTGCTGCGGGTCGCCTACGCCCGCGCCGGCTTCCAGGTGGCCGCCAACCCCCGCCAGCGCCGCTTCCTCGACCCCGACGCCGCCACCGCGCTCGAGCGCACCGCGTCGCTGCGCCGCGCGCTCCAGGGCGACGGCCTGGTCAGCGTCGGCCTCGCCCCGCACAGCGTGCGCGCGGTGCCCCGCGAGTGGCTCGAGGCCTTCGGCGCCTCGAAGGAAGAGGTGGTGCATCTGCACGTCGCCGAGCAGCCCGCGGAGATCGCCGCCTGCCTCACCGAGCACGGCCGCCGGCCCGTCGAGCTCCTCGCCGACACCGGGCTGCTCAAGCGCGGCACCACGCTGGTGCACGCCATTCACCTCGAGGACCGCGAGCGCTCGCTCGTCGGCCGTTCCGGTGCCGGCGTCTGCGCCTGCCCCACCACCGAGGCCAACCTGGGCGACGGCGTGGTGGCCGCCGACGCGCTGCTCGCCGAAGGGGTGCCGCTGTCGCTCGGGTCCGACAGCCACGCCACCATCGGCCTGCTCGAGGAAGCCCGCCGCCTCGAAGAGCACCTGCGCCTGGTGCGCGGCCGCCGCGCGGTGCTCGACCCGGGCGACGGCGAGCCGCACGGCCTCTCCGCCCGGCTCTTCGACTTCGCTTCCCGGGGCGGCGCACGCGCGCTGGGTTTGCCCGGCGGCAGCCTGGCGGTGGGCGACCCGGCCGACTTCTTCACCGTCGCGCTCCCGCCGGGCCTCACGGCGCCACTCGAGGCCGCCGTCTTCGGCCACGCGGCGGTGCGCGACGTGGCGGTCGAAGGCCGCTTCCTGGTGCGCGACGGGGTGCACCCGCTCGCCGCGCCCACCGCCATCGCCTTCTCCCAGCTCGTCTCGAGGCTCCAACCGTGAACGACGTCGAAGCGCTCCTCGCCCGCCTGGTGGCCATCGACAGCACCTCGTCGCGGCCCAACGCCCCCATGCTCGACGCGCTCGAGCCGGTGCTGCAGTCGCTGGGCTTCACCACCCGCCGCGTGGGCTACGTCGACGACGCCGGGGTGCCCAAGGCCAACCTGCTCGCCACCCTGGGCCACGGCACCGCCGAGCTCGCGCTGGTCGGCCACACCGACTGCGTGCCGTTCGACCCGGCGTGGAAGGAAGCGCTCACGCTCACCGAGCGCGACGGCAAGCTCTACGGCCGCGGCGCCTGCGACACCAAGGCCTTCATCGCCTGCGCGGTGACCGCGGCCGCCCGCGTGAAGGGGCAGCTCCAGAAGCCCGTGCTGCTCGCCTTCACCGCCGACGAGGAAGTGGGCTGCGTGGGCGCCAAGCACCTGGTGAAGACGCGCGCGCTCGACGCCAAGCGCGCCATCGTCGGCGAGCCCACCTCGCTCACCCCGGTACGCGCCAACAAGGGCTACTGCCTGGCCGACCTCGAGGTGCACGGCAAGGAAGGGCATTCCGCCTACCCGCACACCGGCGCGTCCGCCGTCTTCCGCGCCGCCCGGCTGCTCACCCGGCTCGAGACGTACTCGCTGGGCCCCTTGCGCGAGCAGCAGGACCCGGCCTTCGAGCCGCCCTTCACCACGCTCAACGTCGGCCTGTTGCAGGGCGGCAAGGCGAAGAACGTCATTCCCGGCAACGTGCGCGCCACGCTCGAGTGGCGGCCGATTCCCGCCCAGGGCGTCGAGAAGGTGCTCCACGACGCGCTCGCGCTGCGCGACGCCTGCGCGGCCGAGGAGCCCGGCTTCCGCGCCGAGGTGCGGCCGCTGCGCATGGACCGCGGCTTCGACACGTCTCCCCAGGCCGACGTGGTGCGCTTCCTCGAAGGGCAGAGCGGCAAGGTGCCCATCACCGTCGCCTTCGGCACCGAAGGGCCGCAGCTCGCCGAGCTGGGCGCGGTGCCGGTGGTCTTCGGGCCCGGCGACATCAAGAACGCCCACCAGACGGGCGAATTCGTCCCCACCGCCGAGCTGCACCGCTGCGTCGAGGTGCTCGAGGCCGCGCTGCGGCACTTCTGCGGCTGAGGGAGCGTGCTACTCGAGCACCGAGCGCCGCTCGGGGTCGCTCGAGGCGAAGGTCGTGGGCTGCGCCGAGGCGAGCGGCCGGGCGAAGCCCTTGGGCACCTTCCCGCCCAGGAGCGAGCCTTCCTCGATGAACTCGTAGAGCTCGCCGTAGTGGTGAATCTCGTTGAGCGAGGTGCGCCGCATCGCGTGCCACGGCCGCAGCGCCGAGGTGTGGGTGAGGCCCATGGCCCCGATGAGCTCGGCCACCGACTTCACCGTCTCGCGGTGGTAGTTCGCCACCCGCACCGCCTTGTCGCCCACGTCGAGGCCCACCACCAGCGACGGGTCCTGCGTCGCCACGCCGGTGGGGCAGTGGTTGGTGTTGCAGCGCAGCGCCTGGATGCAGCCCAGCGCCATCATCATCGCCCGCGCCGAGTTGCAGGCGTCGGCGCCGGTCGCCAGGCGCATCACCACGTCCATCCCGGTGACGATGCGGCCGCTGCAGAGCACCTTCACCTGCTTGCGCAGCGCGAAGCCGGTGAGCGCGTTGTGCACGAAGATGAGCGACTCGCGCAGCGGCGAGCCCACCGAGTTCGAGAACTCGAGCGGTGCGGCGCCGGTGCCGCCTTCGCCCCCGTCCACGGTGATGAAGTCGGGGGTGATGCCCGTCACGTGCATCGCCTTGCACAGCGCGAGGAACTCGCGGCGCTTGCCCACGCAGAGCTTGAAGCCGACCGGCTTGCCGCCCGAGAGCTCCCGCATCTTCTGGAGGAACTCCATCATGCCGATGGGGGTGGAGAAGGCGGTGTGCGCCGGAGGGGACAGCACGTCCTGGCCCAGCGGCACCCCGCGGATGGCGGCGATCTCCTTCGTCACCTTGGCCGCGGGGAGGATGCCGCCGTGCCCCGGCTTGGCGCCCTGCGAGAGCTTGAGCTCGGTCATCTTCACCTGCGGCCGGCGCGCGTTCTCCGCGAAGCGCTCGGGCGAGAACTTCCCGTCGAGCGTGCGCGCCGAGAAGTAACCGGTGCCGATTTCCCAGATGAGGTCGCCGCCGGGCTCGAGGTGGTACGGGCTGATGCCGCCTTCGCCGGTGTCGTGCGCGAAGCCGCCCTGCCGGGCGCCGCCGTTGAGCGCGAGGATGGCGTTCTTCGACAGCGAGCCGTAGCTCATCGCCGACACGTTGAAGATGCTCGCCGAGTACGGCTGCGTGCACTGGGGCGAGCCGATGGTGATGCGCAGGCTGGCGGGGTCGACGTGCGTCGGCGCGAGCGAGTGGTTCACCCACTCGTAGCCCACCTGGTTCACGTCGAGCTTGGTGCCGAAGGGCAGGGTGTCGCTCTCGCGCTTGGCGCGCTGGTACACCAGCGAGCGGGTGTCGCGGTTGAAGGGCGCGCCGTCGGTGTTCGACTCCACGAAGTACTGGTTGATCTCCGGGCGAATCGTCTCGAAGAGGTAGCGGAAGTTCCCCAGCAGCGGGAAGTTTCGCCGCACCGCCTGCCTCGTCTGCACCATGTCCTGCACGCCGCGCAGCACCAGCGGCCCCACCAGCAGGAAGCCCCAGGCCGCCGCGGGGACGAACCAGCTCCACGCCGCCAGCCCCACCACCACCGCCGCCGACACCACGACGAAGAGTCTGCGCATGGGCGTGGAACTTGGCACGACCGGGGCCAGGCCTCAGCGCTCTTGCGTCCGTGACGCGAGCCAAGGCCCGCCCTTCTGCGCTACACCAACGGCCGCGTGAGGCGCTCGGCTCTGGCATTGCTGTCGGTGGCCGCGCTCGCCGGCTGCCCTGCGCCTTCGGGCGGCGCCGACGCCGGCCCGCTCCCCGCCGACTCGGGGCTCCCCCCGGCCTGCCAGAAGCCCCCCGACTGCGTCGCCCAGGGCTTCGACGGCGTCTGCCGCTCGGGGCTGTGCGAAGGCAACGCAGCGTGCGGCGACGACGCCGAGTGCTCGCTGGGCGAGCGGTGCCGCGCGGGCCGCTGCGCCTTCACCGGCTGCGCCAGCGACGCCGACTGCCCCACCGGCAAGTGCCTCGCCGATTCGTACTCCTGCGTCGAGTGCGGCCAGAGCGCCGACTGCCCCGCCGCCAAGCCGGTGTGCCGCGCCGCCGCCAACACCTGCGCCGCCTGCGCCACCGACCAGGACTGCGCGCCGCCCGGGCCCGCCCACTGCGCCGCCTCGGGCGCCTGCGTGCACTGCACCCAGGACCTGCACTGCCCCAACGGGCTCCACTGCACCCAGGGCAGCTGCGCCGGCGCGAGCGAAGGCAGCTCCTGCGCCCAGGGCATCGCCTGCGACCTCGGGCTGGTCTGCGTGCAGGTCGGCGCCGCCGCGACCTGCCTCAAGGGCTGCTCGCTCTACGCCCCGGCGTGCGCCGCGGGAGACATCTGCTACGCGCTCACCTTCTCCGGCTCCTCCTCGCTCGTCTTCGAGGAGAAAGGCCCCCTGGGCGTCTGCTTCCAGCCCCAGAGCGGGCTGCGCGTGGAAGGCGACGTCTGCACCCGCGCGCTCGGCGGCGCGAGCAACTGCCAGCCCAACCTGCGCTGCGTGCCCGAGGACGCCGGCACTTCGAAGTGCCACCGCTTCTGCGACCCCGCGCCCGCGGCGCCCCCCGCCTGCCCGGCGGGCCAGCAGTGCCACGCCTTCCCCGGCGACTACCAGGGCCGCCCGTACGGGCTCTGCTACCCAGACAGCGGGTGGGGCGAGCGCTGCAGCCGCGACGGTGAGTGCCGCGGCGGTCAGTCGTGCCAGCCGCTGGAAGACCCGTCGACCTTCGACGAGCTCTCGCCGGCCTGTCAGTTCGCGCCCGGCGCCTCGCCCGGCCTCGCGCCCTGCGCCGACCGCGCGCTCGGCGACGGCGGCCTCGAGCGCGCCGACCAGACCTGCCAGAGCGGCGCCTGCCGCGCCGACCCCTTCGCGGGCGGGCCCAAGGGCTACTTCTGCTACGCCGCCTGCGCCGCCGACCAGGACTGCAGCCTCGGCGGGCGCACCGGCACCTGCGACGGCGACTTCACCTTCACCCTGCCGTCGGGCCCCGGAAAGCTGCGCGGGTGCCGCCCGGCGTGCGCGCGACCGCAGGACTGCGCGGAGTACGACGCCGGCCTCACCTGCCGCGCCCGCTTCACCATCGGCTTCTCGGGCACCCTCACCGCGAGCTGCGCCGCGCCCGCGGGTGCGCTCCCGCCCGGCGCGGCCTGCGCCACCAACGCCCAGTGCCGCGACGGCCTCTGTCTGCTGGAAGACGGCCGCGGGGTGCAGCGGCCCGGGCGCTGCGCCCAGCCGTGTGGCACCGACGCCGACTGTGCGCCGCGCGCGACGGGCGACGACGCGGGCGTCGCTCAGCGTTGCCTCATGCGCGCGCTGCTCGCCTCTCGCGGCTTCGACGGCCAGGCCGGCACCCTCGACGACGTGGTCCGCACCCGCGCCTTCTGCGGGCCCGGCACCTGCGCCACCGACCTCGACTGCGCGGGCGACGAGCGCTGCGCCGCCGACCAGGGAGACGACGGGGGGCTCGCGCTGCGCTGCCTGCCCGCGCGCGGCGGCAAGACGGGCGGCGAGGCGTGCGCCCAGGACCTCGACTGCCAGAGCGGCGTGTGCGCCCAGCTGGTGCCGCCGTCGTCGGGCAGCGGCAAGGTGTGCCTCGCCGCGTGCGACGTTTCGACCGCCTGCGACGCCGGCCTGAGCTGCCGCGACGCCGGCCTGGCGCTCAACTTCCGCGGGCAGAGCCCGCACTTCGACGGGTGCGCCCCGTGAGGAGAGGCCCGATGGCTGCCACCCCGAAGAAGAAGAAGCCTGCGCCGAAGAGAGCGCCGGCGAAGAAGACCGCGCCGAGAAAGTCCGCGCCGAAGAAGGCGGCGGCCAGGAAGGCCGCGCCCAGGCCGCCCGCCCGGCCCGCCGCTCCGTCGGCGCCTCGCGTGGTGCGCGCCAAGCGCTCGCCCGAGTCCCCCGCGGTGCTCGAAGGCATCGACCGCTCGGGCCGCAAGAGCGCGGTGCGCGAGCTGTCGTGGGCCGACTTCGACCGCGTGGTGTCCGAGCTCGCGCAGGGCCTCGGGCGCTTCCAGCCGGAAGCGGTGGTGGGCGTGGCCCACGGCGGCGTCTTCGTCGGCGGAGCGCTCGCCGCCGCGCTCCAGGTGGAGTTCTGGCCGGTGCGCATCAGCCGCCGCAGCAGGGACCAGGGGCCCGTCGCCGCGCCTGGCCTGTCGGGCACCATGCCCAAGGAACTCGCCGGCCGGCGGGTGGTCATCGTCGACGACATCGCCGCCTCCGGCGACACGCTCGAGCTCGCGCGCGCCCTCGCCGAGGCCGCCGGCGCCGCCAAGGTGGCCACCGCCACCATCGTCAGCCGGCCGGGTGGCTACGAGCCCAGCGTCTGCTGGGAGCGCACCGCCGACTTCTTCGTCTTCCCGTGGGACTACCACGTGAACGCCACCACCTAGCCGGCCCCGCGTCCCGTCTCCCGGCGCTCTTCGCGTGGCCTCGTCTCCGCCTCACCTCGTCGTCGGCACCGCGGGCCACGTCGACCACGGGAAGACGTCGCTGGTGAAGGCGCTCACCGGCGTCGACACCGACCGCCTGCCCGAAGAGAAGCGCCGCGGCATCACCCTCGAGCTGGGCTTCACCCACCTGACGCTCGACGACGGCGTCACCGTGGGGGTGGTCGACGTGCCCGGCCACGAGCGCTTCGTGAAGGCCATGGCCGCCGGGGCCGCGGGCCTCGACCTGGTGCTGCTGGTGGTGGCCGCCGACGAAGGCGTGATGCCCCAGACGCGCGAGCACCTCGACATCTGTCAGGCGCTGGGCGTGCAAGGCGGCGTGGTGGTGGTGAGCAAGGCCGACCTCCTGCCGGGCCTGGGCGCCGCGCACCGGGCGGCGCTCGATGGGCAGCTCGCCGCGCTGGTGAAGGGCACCGTGCTGGAGCGCGCGCCGGTGGTGGCGGTGTCGGCCTCGCGCGGCGCCGGGCTGGCCGCGCTGCGCGCCACGCTGAGCCGCGCGCTGGCCGGGGTGACGCCGCGGCCGGCCGACGGGCCGCTCTTCCTGCCCATCGACCGGGTGTTCACCGTGAAGGGGCACGGCACCGTCGTCACCGGCACGCTGGCCGCGGGCGCGGTGGCCGCGGCGCAGGCGGTGCGGCTCGAGCCCGGCGGCCTCGAGCGCGCGGTGCGCGGGCTGCAGGTCCACGGCGTCCAGGTGGGCGCGGCGAGCGCGGGCCAGCGCGTGGCGGTGAACCTCAAGGGCCTCGAGGTGCAGCACGTCTCGCGCGGCATGGCGGTGGTGGCCCCCGGAGAGCTGGGCCGCGTGCTGCGGCTCGACGTGGAGCTCGCGCCGCGTCCTGGCGTGCAGCTGCCTCCG
>JAIBBQ010000082.1 GCA_019694595.1 Myxococcaceae bacterium | reverse complement strand
GGGGCTGGCGGAGGCAGCGGCGGCGCGGCGGGAGGCGGCAGCGGCGGCGGCACCTCGTCGGGCGGCGGCTCGGGCGCCGCGGGCACGCTCGACGGCACCACGCCCTGCCCCAACAACAACTCGTACTGCTACTACGTCGACGGGCCGTCGGGCCTGGCGGCGGCCTGCCTCACCGGGCCGTGCGACGTGGTGAGCCAGAACTGCGCGGCCGGCCAGGCCTGCACCTACGGGCCGGACGCGGGCCGCGACTGCTTCGCCGAGGGCGGCGCGGACGAAGGCGAGCCGTGCGTCGACCAATCGAGCTGCAAGAAGGCGCTCACCTGTCTGGCGGCGCAGCTGCTCGCCGACGGCGGCACCGGGCAGGCGTGCGCGCGCTTCTGCCGCACCAACGCGAACTGCACCGGCGGGCGGGTGTGCAACCTGTCGCTCATCGTCGACGGCACCAAGGAGCGGCCGCTGGTGTGCGCGGCGCCTCCCCCGGGCTGCAGCCTGCTGGCCCAGGACTGCGCGACGTCGACCGACGGCTGCTACCCCGATCAGTCGGGCAAGGGCGCCTGCTACGCGGCGGGCACGGTGGCGCCGGCGGGCAGCTGCATGTTCGCCAACGACTGCCAGAAGGCGTACCTCTGCATCCGCGCGGCGGCGGGCGCCACCAGCGGCACCTGCCGGAAGTTCTGCAACACCGACGCGGGCCTGCCGAACTGCGGCGGGGCGGCGTGCGGCGGCCTGAGCGGAGCGCCGGCCGGCGTGGGTGTCTGTCCCTGACGGCAATTTCGATCGGGCGAGGTTCGCGACACGGCTAAGGTTCGCCCCCGTCACCCGCGCGGGAGGCGCATTCTTCGTGGAGCTCGAGCTCAAGGGATTCGGGGAATTCGAAGGCGTGGAGCTGCTGCAGAAGCTCCACCTCTTCCAGAAGCTGACCTTCGACGAGACGACCCGGCTGGGGTCGATCATCCAGTACGTCGATCTGCCGCCGGAGACGGTGGTGATCCAGGAGAACGCGCTGGGCGACGCGCTGTACGTCATCGCGTCCGGCGAGGTGCGGGTGACGCGGGACATCAACAACGACGGCGAGCACACCGCCGACGAGGAGATCGGCCGGCTGAAGGCGGGCGAGCTCTTCGGCGAGATGTCGCTCATCGACGACCTGCTCACCTCGGCGCGGGTGACCACGGTGAGCGACTGCCGGCTGCTCAAGATGCCGCGCGACAAGTTCGAGGCGCTGCTGGGCAGCGACGACAAGCTGGCGGTGAAGGTGTTCCGCTCGTTCTGCCGGACCCTCTCGGAGCGCGTGCGCCGCACGACGGCGATGCTCGCCAAGCACCAGGCGCTCCACGTCGCGGTTCGCTGACCCACCCAACTTCCAACAAGGACGACCTCGATGGAGCTCGCGACCTTCAATCAGTTCCTGGCGGCGGCGGTGAAGAACGGCGCCAGCGACGTGCACTTCAAGGTGGGCGCCTCACCCGCGCTGCGGGTCAACGGGCAGCTGTTGCCGGTGAAGGTGCCGGCGCTGCAGCCCGAGGACACCAAGCGCATCTGCGGCCACATCCTCTCGGCGAGCCGGTACACCGGGAACCTCGACGAGCTGCGCGATCACGACACCAGCTACGCGCTGGAAGGCGTGGGCCGCTTCCGCGCCAACATCCACCGCACCAAGGGCTCGCTGGGCACCATCATGCGGCACATTCCCTTCACGGTGCCCGACTTCGCCAAGCTCGGCCTGCCGGTGCCGGTGATGGAGAAGATCAGCCAGGAAGACCGCGGCCTCATCCTGGTCACCGGCGTCACCGGCTCGGGCAAGAGCTCGACGCTGGCGGCGATCGTCCATTACATCAACGCGCACTACCGCAAGCACATCCTCACCATCGAGGACCCGATCGAGTTCCTCCACGAGGACAAGTTCTCGCGGGTGACGCAGCGGGAGATCGGCCCCGACACCCCGAACTTCGCCGCCTCGCTCCGCGCGGCGCTGCGGCAGGACCCCGACGTGATCCTGGTCGGCGAGATGCGAGACGCGGAGACCATCGAGATCGCGATCAAGGCGGCGGAGACCGGCCACCTGGTGCTCTCCACGGTGCACACCACCGACTGCTACCGCACCATCAGCCGCATCATCGGCGTCTTCCCGCCCGAAGGTCAGACGGGCGTGCGCAACCGCCTGGCGGAGAACCTGAAGTCCACGGTGTCGCAGCGGCTCTTGCCGCACGCCTCGGGCAAGGGGCGCGTGGTGGCGGCGGAGATCATGATCTCCACGCTCTCGGTGGTGGAGTTCATCAAGGACACCAACCGCACCCACGAGATCAAGGACTACCTCGAGAAGAACCACGACATCCTCGGCACGCAGAGCTTCGACATGCACCTGGCGAAGCTGTTGCGTGAGCGGGTGATCACGCTCGAGGTGGCGAAGGAAGCCGCGTCCAACCCGGCGGACTTCGAGCGCGCGCTGGCCTTCGAGTAGCGACTACCGACGGCGGCGGCGCAGCACGACCAGGGCGAGGCCCATCAGCGGCATCAGGCCGCCCGCGTCGCTGCAGTAGCAACCGCCGCCGCCCGAGGTGCCACCGCCGCTGGCCATGGTGCCGCCGCCGGAGGCGCTGGTGGTCCCGCCCCCGGCGCTGGAGGTGCCGGTGCCGCCGCCGGAGGAGGTCCCCGAGCCGCCGCCGGTGGTGCCGCCGGTGCCACCGCCGGTGGAGCTCCCGCTGCCGCCGCCGGAGCTGGCGGTGCCGGGCACGTTCACCGCCAGCGCGGAAGAGCGGGTGACGTTGCCCGAGGTGTCCTTGGCGACGGCCTCGAGGTTCTGCCGGCCCGGCGGCACGCCCACCACCGGGGTGTAGGTCGTCTTCCACGGCGCCTGGGTGACGGTCGCCACGCGCACCTGGCCGACCTCGAAGCCCACCTCGGCGATGCTGACGTCGTCGGACGCGAGCGCCTCGAACACGGTGGACCCGGCGACGAGCTCGGTGCCGGACATCGCGGGGGCGATGATGGAGACGGTGGGCGGCACGGTGTCGCCGCTCGAGCCCGGGGCCTTGCCGATGCCCACCGAGGCCGAGGTGCTGATGCCGCCGCCGAAGACGATCACCGCGAACGGACCACAACCCGAAGCGCTGGAGCAGGTCTGGGCCTTGAAGAAGCCGGCGTCGGAGATGGTGCCGCCGCCCGCGGGCACCTGCCAGGTGAGCGCCACCGGGGTCGCCACGGGCAGGTCGAACTGATCGCGCGGCGAGGCGTTGAACTGCTGGGTCGCGCCCGAGGTGAGCTGGACCGCGGTGGGGGTGAGCCGCAGCACCGAGTACTTGGACTCCACCGGCAGGTTGAAGGTCGAGGTGGCGGTCTTCGCGGTGCCGTCGCGCACCGTCACCGTCATCGCGTAGGTGCCGTCCTTCGAGAAGGTGGCGGTCGAGCTCTTCGCCGCGTTGGACCCGTTGGGCGAGAACTGCACCGGCGCGGGCCCGGTGGCGCTCCAGGTGTACTGGAGGTTCGCCTCGGTGCCGTCGTCGTTGGCGCCCACGGTGACGGTGGTGCTGCGCGCGGTGACCGGGCTCTGCATCGCCGCGGCGGGAGTGGTGACCACGGGCGGGTTCTGGCCGCTCCCGGCGGTGATGGTGACGTCGAAGGACGTGCTCGCGGAGCGGTCGCCGCTGGTGTTGCCGTTGCCGTTGACCGCGTTCACCGTGGCGTAGAGCTTGATGTTGCCCGCGAAGGGCGGCGCCGAGAGCGTGAACTGCCAGCTGTTCGCGCTCGACGGCGACGACTGGTACAGCTCGTTGAAGGCGGCGCCGATGCCCGCGCTGACGCCGTTGAGCTTGGCGTTGGCGTTGTCGCTCACCGCGATGTCGAAGCCGTAGCGCGACCCGCCCGAGGCGGTCAGCGTGTAGGTGGCCGACGCGCCGGCGCCGACGCTCGCCGGCCCGGTGATCTGCACGGTGGGCGCGGTGCCGCCCGAGTGACACGAGTTGCAGGTGTCGTTGTTGGGCGGCGAGTTGGTGTAGCCGACGGCGCCGGAGGCGTTGGCGAACACCGGCGCGGCGACCAGCACGGACAGCGCAGCGAGGACACGGGGCAAGAGGCGCTCCTTCGAGTCGGGCACGGCGCGCGAGTGTACGGGAGCCCGCGCGCGCGCGCGCCTGTGCACCGGAGTGCACGCCGCTGGTGCGCAGGCGCTCCACGGGGAAGTCCTTGAAGCGAGGGGCGTGGCGCGCCCCTCAGGTGCGCTACTTCACCTCGCGCACGTCCCAGTCGATGGTCTTGAGCAGGCCCTTGCGGCGCTTGGCGACGTCGGCGTCGAGGAAGTCGACCGCGTCGTCGAGCCGGTCCATCAGGCGGAACGGGCGTCGGCGCGAGCTCTTGAGGCTCAGGAGCGCGTGGGTGAGCCAGGGGAAGACGGCGGTGACGTCGGTGTGCACGTAGATGCTGCCGGTCTCCACCGCGTCCATCGAGACCTTGCCCCAGGTGTGGCCTTCGCCGGCCGGGCAGCTCGAGAGCGCGCCGTTGTCCACCGGGTCGACGCAGAACTGCACGTCGATGTCGAAGCCCTGGGTGGGCACCGAGAGGATCTGGTCGAGCAGCGGCTCGCCCTGGAGCGTGTAGTTCTTGGGCACGCCGCCGCCGAGGATCCAGATGGCGAGCTTCTTGTCGTAGTGGTGGCGGCAGTAGTGCTGCACGGCGGCCATCGCGTAGACGTCGTCGTTGATGTCGAGCTCGAACTTGAACTCCTTGCCGAGCAGGCGGCGCAGCTTGACGACGTTCAGGAAGATGGACCCGTCCTGCACGGCGCCCACGAAGATGGGCACCCCGAGCCGCGCGCAGGTGGACAGCAGCGACGGCTGCTTCACGCCCAGCGCGTGCTCGATCTCGCCCACGTGCTGACCGAGCAGGAAGTGGAACTCGGGGGTGGTCATCTTCCGCTGGTACTCGGGCCGGCGGATGAGCGCGGAGAAGAGCCGGTCGGTGTCCAGCAGCGCCTCTTCCCAGAAGCCCAGGTCGTAGATGCGGATGATGCGCGCCAGGCGGTACTGGAGATCGCCCGCGTTGGGGTTCACCTCGCGAATGGCATGGCCGATGAGGCGGTGGGCGTCGTGGTACAGGTTGGCGCCGGTGGTGGTGATGCAGGTGATGATGCCCGCCTCGAGCAGGGGAATGAGGCAGCTCTGGTGCAGGCCCGCGGGGGTCATCGCGCCCGAGAGGGTCAAGAAGACCGCGGCCTTCTCGTCGAGGGTGCGGCGCATCAGCTCGAACGCGGTGCGTTCCTGGCGGCCCACGTAGGCGCCGAAGGCGTGCTCGAGGAGCTCGACGGGCGATTCCTGGCCGGTGATGGGCTTGGGGCTGACGCGGCGCGCGTTGGCGTAACCCTTGCGGAGGTTCTGCTGAGTCTTGGTAGCCATGAGGCGCGGGGGTATACCAGCTTCCCTTTCTCTGGCCGCCCGTCTTCCTGGAGTCACCCATGAAGCCTCTGTTCATCGCCCTGCTCTCGCTCACCGCCGTCGGCTGCCGCTGCGGCACCAGCGGGGGGCAGACCGACAAGCCGACGTACACCGCCGACCCCAAGGCGCTGCGCTTCACCGCCTGCTCGACCCAGGACGAGATGGGCAAGCCGGTGGCCGACGTGTTCCCCGACCAGCAGTCGGTGACCATCAAGAACATCGGCAAGGTGGGCGGCGGCTTCAAGGCGAGCTTCAGCGGCACCGACTCGGCGGCCTTCAGCCTGGGCCCCGACGGCGCGCCCACCGCCATCGCCGGCGGCGCGGAGATCTCGCTCCCGGTGCGCTTCGCCCCCACCAAGAAGGGCGACTCCAACGCCAACCTGGTCATCTCCGACGAGGTCGACGGCACCGACGACATCACCGTCAGCCTGAACGGCCAGGGCTCCACGCTCGCCGCGCAGCCCAAGCTGCAGGTGACGATGCAGAACAAGGACCTGCCGGCCCAGTACGACCCCTGCCTCGAGCAGCAAGACGGCAACCTGTCGTGCACCCAGACCTTCGCCGACACCATCGAGAAGGAGTCGTCGACGCTGGAGATCAAGCTCAAGAACCTGGGCTGCCCGGCGCTGAAGATCACCTCGATGGAGCTGATGCAGCTCGCCGGCTCGACCGACCCGCTGTCGTTCTTCATCGACGCCCCGGCGGTGCCGCCGTCGGAGGCCTCGCCGCTCGTGCTCGCGGACACCGGCGGCACGCCCGAGTCGACGGTGAAGATCCGGTTCGCGCCTCCGCCGGGTGACAACTCCACCCGTGTCGCCTACCTGCACCTGAAGCTCAACGACCCCAAGCTGCGCGACAGCAACGACACCCCGCTCTCGCTGGACATCGTGCTCCAGGGCGTGGCGGTGAAGGCTTCGGTGTTCGCCAACCCGACCCGCTGCAACTTCTCGGACCCGGCCGACGACTGCGGCATCACCCCCAAGCAGGACGGGAAGTCCCGCTTCCTCATCAAGAACGACGGCTCGGCGAACATCACCATCGACTCGGTGACCTTCAAGAGCAACATGAGCGAGACGTCGTCGCAGGGCGGCCGCTTCACCATCACCAAGAACCCCAAGGGCATGACGGTGGCCCCGGGCTCCAACGGCGCCGAGCTGGAGATCTCCCACAGCGAGATGCCGCTCTTCGTGCAGGACCAGGTGGTGGTCTCGGCCACCCTGGGCGGCTCGGGCGCCGGCTCGGGCGGCCGGGCGACGCTGGCGCTCTCCGGCGGCAAGCAGCCGTGCCTCACCACCGACCCCGCGCCCAGCCCGTCGGGCCTGGTGGTGCTGGACTTCGGCGAGCCCACCACCGAGCTGTCGGCGAAGGCGCTCACCATCAAGAACGGCAGCGGCGCGCAGTGCGGCGAGCTGATCGTCAACGCGGTGGCGGTGGACCAGAGCCCCTTCTTCTCGCTCATCGACCCGCTGGTGATGCCGGGCATCCACCTCGCGCCGGGCGCCACCACCGAGGCGACGGTGCAGTTCAAGCGACCGTCGTCGGGCGGCACCCAGACGGGCACCCTGCGCATCGACGCCAACGACGCGCGCGCCCAGGGCCCCCAGTACTTCCAGGTGCAGCTCATCTCCAACGCCCCGCTCGACCAGCGGCCGGTGCCGGTGCTCAAGGGCTGCATCCCGCCCGACACCAGCTGCGCGATGGCCAAGGAGAACGGCTTCTCGGTCTCGCTGGCGATGCTGGGCGCGACCAAGGAGCTGATCCTCACCGCGAAGGACTCCTACGATCCGCTCGCCGACGGCGGCACCTCGCTCACCCAGGTGAAGAACTTCCAGTTCCGACTGCCGCAGAAGCCGTCCAACGCCGGCAACGCGTTGCTCGAGAAGGAAGGCATCAAGCAGACCTCGAACCAGGTGAAGCTGACGCTCGACCCTGCCGCGCTCGGCACCTACACGGTGACCCTGGTGGTGTGGGACGACCGCGACCAGCAGTCGGGCGGCACCGCCGAGCTGATCATCAACGTCAAGCAGTGACGGCGACGGGCTCGAGGTCGGCCCAGTTCGGCCCGGCCTCGACGCCCACCACCAGCGGCACCTCGAGCTCGAAGGCGTGCCGCATGGCGTTCGCGCACACCCGCGCGGACTCGGCGAGCTCGGACGCTTCCACCTCGAAGAGCACCTCGTCGACGACCTCGACGATGGGGGTCGCCTTGAGGCCGGCCCTGGCGATGGCGCGGTCGGCCTCGAGCAGCGCCCGCCGCGAGACGTCGGCGACCGAGCCTTCGTGGGTGCCCCGGCGCGCCAGCCGCTCGGCGTAGGAGCGCAGCTGCGAGTCGAGCGACTCGAGGCCCCCGATGGGCCAGCGGCGCCCGGCGAGGGTGGTGAGGTGGCCCTGCTCCTTGGCGAGGCGGAGCTGCTCGTCCTGGAAGGCTCGGACCAAAGCGTAGTGGCGATCGAAGCGGGCGATGTAGGCCTTCGCCTCGGCAGCGCTGACCCCGAGCTGCAGCGCGAGCGAGCTCGCCCCCTGCCCCGCGAAGGTGGCGAAGTTGATCACCTTGCCGAGCTGCCGCTCTTCCAGGGTGACGGCCTCGGGCGACTTCTCCAGCACCGCAGAAGCGGTGAGCCGGTGCATGTCGGCGCGCGCGCGCAGGGGCTCCACCAGCGCGGGGTCCTTGGTGAGGTGGGCGATGACGTGGAGCCCGAGCTGGTTGAAGTCGACCGACATCAGGAGCCGGCCGGGGGGAGCGACGAAGGCCCGGCGGATCTCCGCCATCTCCGCGGTGCGGCCGGGCACGCGGCCCAGGTCGGGGTTGCTGTTCACCAGCTCGCCGGAGAACGAGCGCGCGAGGTGGAAGCGCGAGTGCACCCGCCCGTCGGCGTGAATGCAGCGGCGCAGCGCGTGGATCCAGTTGTCGCGCAGCTTGCGCAGCCGCCGCCAGCGCAGCACCAGGGCCACGATGGGGTGCGCGTGCTCGATGCGCTCCAGCGCTTCGTTGGCGGTGCTGAAGCCGGTCTTGGTGTGGCTCACCACCGGCAGCTTCAGCTCCTCGAAGAGCACCTTGCCCAGCTGGGCCGACGAGTTGACGTTGAAGGTGTGCCCGGCGAGCGCCTCGATCCGAGCGTCGAGCTCCTTCTCGATGCCGGCGAAGGACGTCTCGGCGCGGGCGAGCTGGGCGGTGTCGATGGTCACCCCCGCGAGCTCCATGCGCACCACCACGTCGGTGAGCGCGAGGTACTCGGTCATCAGCGCCGGGTTCACCCCGGCCTCCAGCGTCCTGGAGATCGCCGCCGAGGTGTCCGCACGCTCGCCCGCCACCGCCGCCGCGCGCGCCGGTGCGAGCCGCTCCCAGCGCTTCCGCTCGCCGCCGGTGCCCCGCACCTCGTCGTCGTCGGGCAGGGAGCGGCCGAGCACCTGCCGCGCCACGCCGGGCAGCTCGTGGGGTGACCAGCCGCTCGGCTGGGTGAGGTGCGAGGCGCAGGCGGAGTCGAAGGCGATGCCCCGCAAGCGAATGCCCAGGCGCGCGAGCGCCACCACCAGCGGCACCAGGTCGTGGCCGGCCTTGGGCACCGCGGCATCCTCGAGCCAGGGCTTGAGCGCAGGCCAGGCGGCGGACTGCACCGCGACGAACCAGGCGCGGCCGTCGCCGCTGGACAGGCCGACGCCGTGCAGCGCCTCGGCGGGGTCGGCGTCTTCCAGCAGAGCCTGCAGGCTGACCGTCTTGCCGGCGAGGGCCTTCACGGCCGCCTCGAGTTCGGCCGGGGTGGCGCAGGTGGTCGTCTCCACGGTGGAGGCGGTGCTCTGGAGGAGTTCCACGAAGCCCAGCGCCTCCAGCGCGGCGTCGAGCTCCTTCGCGGCGGGAGGCGTGTACGGGCAGGCCGCGAGCGCCTTCGGCAGCGCCCGGGCCCCGTCGAGCCTGGCGTTGGCGAGGTGCCGCGGCAGCTCCGGCCGGGCAGCGTCCAGCGCCTTGCGCAGCCGGCCTTCGAGCGCCTCGAGGTGGTCGACCGCGCCTTCGATGGAGCCGTGCGCCTCGAGCAGCCCGGTGGCCCCCTTGGCGCCGATGCCGTCGATGCCGGGCACCTGATCGTCGTCGCCCACCAGCGCCAGCCAGTCGCCCACCTGGGCGGGGCCGACGCCGAAGCGCTTGCGCACCACCTCGGGCGTGTAGCGGGCGTCCTTGTTGGAGTCGAACCACCACACCGAGTCCGTCACCAGCTGGGCGTAGCGCTTGTCGGTGCCCACGATGACCACGTCGTCGCCCGCGGCCACCGCGCTGCGCACCGCGCTCGCCACGAGGTGGGCTTCCCCTTCCCCTTCCACCACGGTCACCCCGAGCGCGCGCAGGAGCCCCGGGAGCGCTGCGAGCTGGGGCACCAGCAAGGGCGGCCACTCGCGCCCCTTCGCATCGACGAAGGCGACCGCGCGGGCCGGCGACTTCCATGCCAGCACGTGGAGCACCGCGCGGGCCACCGCGAGCAGGCCGTTGACCGGCGCCCCGTCGCGAGAGACCCGGTCGGTGGGCACGACGAGGAACCCGCGCGCGAGCACGTTGGTCGCCGAGATGACGAGCGTGCGCTCGCTCATGGCGGGGGACTATTTCGGAACAACCGCCGGGGGTCACGTTCCTGGCCGGCTGCGGCCAGGCGCTGCCCTGCCGGGGTCAGTGCACCTGGGCGTCGAGCTCGCCCTTGAGGCCGCGCATCGCGAGGCGGTCGAGCCGGGCGTTCTTGTAGACCTCGAGCATGCGCTCCTGGCCGAGCCGCCACACCCCGTACATGGTGCAGGCGCCGCTGAAGGAGCAGCCCTGGTGCTCGGCCACGCCCTCGGTGCACACGTTGACGTGCACCGGGCCTTCGACCGCCTCGATGACGTCGAGGAAGGTGATCTCGCTCGCCGGGCGGCCCAGCGCATAGCCACCGCGGGAGCCCCGGCTCGAGCTCGCCAGGCCGGAACGCACCAGCGTCTTCAGGATCTTCGCCAGGAACTCCTCCGGCACTTCCATGCGCTGGGCGATGGCGCGGAACGGAACAATCGAACCTTCCGGTTGCGCCGCGAGGAACAACATCGCGCGCAGGCCGTATTCGATCTTCCGGGAGATCTGGAGTGGATGCTGCATGGACTGCCCCAATGTGTCAGAGCCCCTCGCGTTCGCGCAACCCGGGCGGCGACAATCGAGGCCACGCCAGTGATTGACCTGCATTCCCATACGACCGCCTCCGACGGGGAGCTCGCCCCCGAAGCCTTGATCCAGCTCGCGGCGCGCTCCGGCGTCACCACCCTGGCGGTCACCGACCACGACACGGTGGGCTCGATCCCCGCCTGCACGGCCGCCGCGGCCGCCTTCGGCCTGCGCGTCGTTCCGGGCATCGAGGTGTCGGCGTTCCTCAACGGCCGCGAAGTGCACGTGCTGGGGCACTTCGTCGACCTCGCCTCGGCGGAGCTCAACGCCTTCTCGGAGCGGCTGAAGATCGAGCGCCGCACCCGCATGGAGCAGATGGTCGAGAAGCTGAAGGCGCTCGGCTTCCCGGTCACCATGGACCAGGTGCTGGCCATCGCCGGCGACGGCGCGCACCTCGCCCGGCCGCACCTGGCCCGGGTGCTGGTCGAGTTGAACTACTGCACCAGCACGCAGGAAGCCTTCTCCCGCTTCCTGGGCGACGGGCGCCCGGCCGCGGTGGGCCGCTTCGAGCTGCCGGCGAGCGAGGCCATCGCCTTCATCAAGCGCTCGGGCGGCGCGGCGACCATCGCCCACCCCGGCGTGTCGCGGGTGCAGCGCCACGAGGTGGAAGAGCTCGCCAAGGCGGGCCTCGTGGGCATCGAGGCCGAGCACAGCGACCACCCGCCGAGCGCGCGCGAGAAGATGCGGGGCTGGGCCCAGGAGCTGGGCCTGGTGTGCACCGCGGGCAGCGACTTTCACGGGCCCAACGTGGCGCCGGGGCGGCACCTCGGCACCGCGTCGATGGACCCCGCCGCCTTCGCGCAGCTCGAAGCGCGCCGAGGCTGACGCCCGTCAGGGCTTGGGGCCCCAGAGGTCCTTGTCCACCGTCGTCTTGCGCACCCGGGTGTCGAGCTCGATGGCGTGGCTCGAGCGGGCGTCCTTCTGACCGACGGAGCGCGCGCGCACCTCGATGGCGTTCTTGCCTTCGTCGAGCGGCAGCTGGGTCTCGAACTTCCCGTCGGCGCCCACGGTCACCACCCGGCCGGCGACCTCGACCAGCGCGCCGGGCTCCGACTGCCCCACGACCTTGAGCTTGCGGGTGTTGACCTGGGTGCGAGCAGGCAGCGCCACCTTGAGGAAGAGCGAGCTCGGCACCGGCGCGGGGGTGCTGGGCGCCTGACCGGGGCGAATCAACGACTGCTGCCCGGCGCGGACGATGACCACCCGGCCCTTGCCCGAGAACTGGACCTCGCCGTCCTGGGTGCCCAACGCCACGGTGCCCTGCCCGTTGGACGCCACCGTGAAGGCGCCGGACTGGGTGCTGGCGACGGCGTCGCTGTTGGCAGCGCGCACCTCGAAGGTGTGCCGGGCGGCGCCGCGCACGGTGGCCTTGGCGAGGCCGGTCTCGAGGAGGATCTTGGAGATGCTGTGCGAGAGCTCGCTGAGCTCGACCTCGGTGCCGCTCTCCATGCGCACTTCCCACGCCTCGCCGCCCACCACCACGGCCCAGCTGCCGTCCTTGGTGCGGAGGCGGTCGGAAGGCAGCACCAGCTCGCCCTTCTGCGCCTTGCGCCACTCGCCCTGCCCGTGCCGCAGCTCGACCTCGCCCGCGAAGCCCCCGAGGACCGCGGGCAGATCGGCGACGCCGGCGTCGAAGAGCGGCGAGTCGATGGGCAGCGCCGGGGTGACCGGCGCCTCGCCGCGACCAGCCACCCACCAGCCGATGGGCACGGCGATGAGCAACCCCACCGCCCCGAGAATGAAACCCAGCGTTCCCCGCCCCATGCGCGGCCGACGAGACTACGCGCTCGAGTGCCCCCGTCCAACCTTCGTCACGCGTCAGTGCACGACGCCGGTTCCCCGGCCGCCCGCGCTCTGGGGTGAGGCCTCTCCCCCCCTCGGGGTCGGCCGCAGCGACGGATCGTGGGCCGGCAGGCTCAAGGTGAAGCGCGCCCCCTTCCCCAGCTCGCTGGAGACCTCGAGGCGCCCCTGGTGCTCGGTCGCCACGCGGTACGCCACCGAGAGGCCCAGGCCGATGTTCGACCACACGTCCTTGGTGGTGAAGAAGGGCTCGAAGATGCGGCCGAGGTGCTCCGGCGCGATGCCCTTGCCGGTGTCCGCCACGGTGAGCGTCACCCGCCCCGCGTCGGCCCCGGTGCTCACCGTGATCCGCCGCTCGGGCCGCCCGGCGACCGCGGTGCGCGCGTTGGTGCACAGCTGCGCGAGCACCTGCGCCAGCTGATCGGCGTCACCCAGCACCTCGAGTGGCCCGGGGGCGAGCTGGGCCTCGAGGGTGACCTGGGCTTCCGCGCAGCGGGGCCCTTCGAGCGCCAGCGCGCCGCGCACCACCGCGTTGAGTTCCACCGGCCGCAGCTGCGCCTGGCCCTGGCTCTGGCTGAAGCGCAGCAGGTTCTGGGTGATGTCGCGGCAGCGCTTGGCGCTCTCCTCGATCGACCTCAGCACCTCGAAGTCGGGGTCGCCTTCGGCGTGGTCGAGCATCAGCAGCTGGGCGTTGCCCAGGATGCCGGTGAGCGGGTTGTTGATCTCGTGGGCCACGCCGGCCCCGAGCTGGCCGATGGCCGCCAGCTTCTGGGCCTCGAGCAGCTGGGCCTGCGCCGCGCGCAGCTCCGCGGTCGCGGCGTCGACCCGGGCCTTGAGCTCGTCGTTCCAGGTGGTCAGCTTGTCGCGGGCGCGCGCCAGCTCCTCGCCCATGGCGTTGAAGGCCCCCGACAGCATCGCGACCTCGTCGGCGCCCGCGACCGGTAGGCGGAAGCCGAGCTCACCCCGCCCGAAGGCCTGTGCGGCGGTGGTGAGCCCGGCGAGGCGGCGGCTCAACCGGCCGGCGAAGGCGACGCCTGCCAGCGCCAGCAGCCCCAGCACCACGCCCGCGCCCAGGAGCCCGCCGCGGCGCAGCTCGGCGACCGGGGCGTCGACTTCCTCGGCGGGCCGCTCCACCACCGCGAAGAGCCCCAGGTGCTCGGGGAGCTCGGCGGACGCCAGGTGGGCCCCCGACGACAGCCGGCCGCTGTGCACGCCGGGGGCCAGCAAGGCCCGCCACTGCGGCGAGGCCGGCGAGAAGGCGGCCCCCTGCCCCCCGACGATGCGCCCTTCGAGGTCCACCAGGCTGAAGCCGGTGGTGGCGAGCCGCAGCGCCGCGGCCTCCAGCCCCAGCAGCGCGACCACGAAGGGCGCCCGGGGCCCCGGCGGCCCGACCTGGATCGCCACCGGCAGGAACGCCGAGCGCTTCACGTCGAGCGGGGCGCCGGTGGCGACCTGGCCGACGCTCCCCCGCTCGCCCAGCGCAGCCGTGGGGAGCGCGCCCTCGAGCGTCGCCCCTTCGCCTTCGAACGCGGGGTGGCCGTCGCCGCCGGCGACGAAGGCGCGCAGCGTTCCGCCTTCGACCAGCGCGACCGCGCCGACCAGCTCCGACTGGGCGGCGAGGAGCCGCAGCGCCCCTCGAACCTCCTCGGGGCTCGCCTGCGACCAGTCGATCAACCGGGCCGACGCGGCGAGGGAATCGACGGCCCCCATCAGCGCTCCGGCGGTGCGGTCGGCGGCCGAGGTGGCGATGGCTTCCTGCTCGCGCTCGAGCCGGCGCGACAGCTCGGCCTCGGTGCGCCGCAGGCTGACGAAGCCGACCGCGGTCAGCGGCAGCACGACCGCGGCCAGGGTGAAGAGCACCAGCTGCTGGTGGAGCCGCATCGCCTTTCAGGCCTCTTCAGGCCGACTCCGCGACCGCGCCGGCCTCGAGGCGATCGCTGCGGAGGTAGATGCTGCCCGGCACCGCCTTGGCCTTCTTCTTCAGGTCGGCGGCGTGCCGCGCCAGCGCAGCGTGATCGCGGGTCCCGTCGGCGATCACCGCCACCACCGAGACGCTCATCACCGGGAACTTCCTGCGCTCGCCGAAGCGGTCGTCGGCCTCGATGTGGCCGCGCTCGCGATCGACCCGGTCGTAGTAGAGCGGGATGATGCGGTCGAAGGCCTCGATGAGCCGTCGGCAGACCTGATCGACCGTCTCCAGGCTGCAGACGAAGACGAAGTCGTCGCCGGCGACGTGCCCGAGGAAGTCGCCGGGCGCGGCGTGGAGCCCGAAGATCTCCCGCAGCAGGTCGGCCGTCTGCCGCACCACCCCGTCGGCCTTCGCGAAGCCGTAGTAGTCGTTGTAGGCCTTGAGGTTGTCGAGATCGAGGTAGCAGAAGGCGAAGCGCTGCCGCGCCGCCACCCGCCGGTTCACGTCGCGCTCGATGGCCGCCGACCCGGGCAGGCGCAGCGGCGAGCCCTGCTGGCCGTCGTCGGCCTTGCGGCGCAGCACCGATTCCGCCCGCGCGGCGAGCTCCAGCGCGTCGAACGGCTTGGTGAGGTAGTCGTCGCCGCCGAGCTTGAGCGCGCGCACCTTGGCCTGGGTGTCGGCCTGGGCCGAGACGAAGATCACCGAGATCGGCACGCCGGCGCGCTCGGCCTTGAGTTCCTCGAAGAAGTCGAAGCCTTCGCCGTCGGGCAGCGAGATGTCGAGCAGGAGCAGATCGGGCCGGGCCTCGCGAATGGCGTCGCGGGCGGCGGCGAGCGACGGCGCCTGGCCGCACTCGTAGCCCAGGTTGCCGAGCACCTCGGCGGCGATGGCGCGGATCTGCGCGTCGTCGTCGACGATCAGCACCCGCCCGCGCCGCTGCCCGCGGTTCTCCAGCAGCCCTTCGATGGCGGTGAAGAGCGCGTCGGGCTGCACCGGCTTCTTGAGGAACGCCCGCGCCCCCGCCCGCAGCGACGCCTCGCGCTCGTCGAACCCGGAGATGACCATCACCCGCGCGGTGTGGGTGTCGGCGTCGTGGCGGAAGATCTCGGCGAGCTTGAGCCCGTCGATGTCGGGCAGCCGGATGTCGAGCGTGATGACGTCGGGCTTCACCTTGCGGGCCAGCAGCAGCGCTTCTTCGCCGCTGGTCGCGACCACCACCTTGAGCTGCCGGCTGAGCAGCATCGCCTTCACCACGAAGGCCACCTCGGGGCTGTCCTCGACCACCAGCACGGTGCCGCGGGTGGGCCGGCGTTCGTGCGCCTCGTCGGGCTCGGCGGCGCCCGCGGTGAGCGCCGGCTCGACGGGCAGCGTCACCACGAAGCGCGCGCCCGCGGGGTGCGGCTCGGCCCAGATCTTCCCCCCGTGCGCCTCGACGATGTTGCGGCAGATCGACAGACCGAGCCCGGTGCCCCGGTGGCGGCCCTGGGCGCGGTTCCGCGCCTGCTCGAAGCGGTCGAAGATGCGCTCCAGGTCGTCGTCGGCGATCGCCTGGCCGGTGTTGGTCACCGACAGCATGACGTAGCCGGGCACCGCGGCCGGCGCGCCGAGCGCCACCACCACCCGCCCGCCTTCGGGGGTGAAGTGCACCGCGTTGGTGAGCAGGTTGTTGAGCACCTGGGTCAGGCGGTTGGGGTCGCCGAGGAGCTTCAGGGTCTCGGCCGGCGCGTCGACCGCGATCTGCACCTGGTGCTCGGCGAAGGCGGGGCCGTACTTCTCCACGGCGCGGCGGGCGAGCTCGTCGAGCCGGGTGAGCTCGAAGGCCATCTTCATCTTGCCGCGGGCGGCCTTGCCGAGGTCGAGCAGGTCGTCGACCAGGGCGTTGAGCTTCTCGGTCGATTCCCGCGCCATCTCGAGGAAGCGGCGCTGCTTCTCGTTGATGTCGCCGGTGATGTGGTTGAGCACCAGGTCGAGCGCGCCGGTGATCGAGGTCAGCGGGGTGCGCAGCTCGTGGGACACCACGTTGACGAACTCGTCCTTGCGCTGCTCGAGCGCGGCGCGCTCCGAGAGATCGCGCACCAGGAGCGCGGCCCCCTTGAGGGTCCCCTGCGCGTCGAGCACCGGGCTGACCGTCACCTCGAGCGGCCGGCCGTCGACTTCCAGCTCCTCGCGCCGCACGCCGCCGGTCCGCACCAGCTCGAAGGCCGAGAAGCCCAGGCGATCGTCGAGCGCCTTGCCGCTCGGGTGCTCGGCCAGGCCCAGCAGCTTCAGCGCCGCGGGGTTCACCACCACCAGGTCGTTCTTCTCGTCGGTGAGCAGCACCCCGTCGCCCAGCGCCTGCACCAGCTGCTCCACCCGGCTGCGCTGCTCGGCTTCCGCGGCGCGCAGGTGGCCCAGGGTGTCCAGCGTCTGGTTGACGATGAGGTCGAGCAGCTCGCCGTCGTCGCTGGAGTACGCGTCGTCGCGGGTGCAGAACAGCGCCAGGGTGCCCAGGGTGCGGCCGCGCGCCACCAGCGGCACCTGCAGCGACGACGGGAAGCTCGACGCCGCCGATGGCGCGGGTGACGTCGCCCCGTCCAGCCGGGTCAGCACCCGCTCCTCGGGGAGCACCACGCCGGCCGCCTTGCGGTGCGACAGCAGCACCGAGTCCTTCACCGCGAGGAGCCCCTGCTCGCTCAGGGCGGTGCGCTGGCGGATGCGCAGCGCGGCGGTCTGGTTGGCGCCGGGGTCGAGCAGCACCGCGCTGGCGTCGTGCGGCAGCACCCGCCCCACCACCGACAGCAGCTGCTCGATGAGCGCCTCGGGGCCGGTGCCGCGGGTCACGCTGGCCCGGTTCACCTCGTGGAGGACGTTGATCGCCTCCATGCGCTTGCGCAGCGTCTCCAGGAGCCGCGCCTGATCGCGCTTGAGCGAGACCACCTCCAGCGCCTGGCTGACGGTGTGCAGCAGCTCGTGCACCTCGAACGGCTTGGTGAGGTAGCGGTAGACCTGGCCCTTGTTGACCGCGGCGATGATGTCCTGCGGCTGGGTGTAGGCCGTGAGCAAGATCGCCAGCACGTCGTGCCCGCGCTCGCGCACCTGGCGCAGCAGCTCGATGCCGCTCATCTGCGGCATGCGCTGATCGGTCACCAGCAGGTCGATCTGCCGCTGGCCGAGCACCTCGAGCGCCTGCGCGCCCGAGCTGACGCAGATCACCTCGTGGTTGCGCTCGAAGAGGCGACGGAGCACCTCGAGCACGTCCAGCTCGTCGTCGACGAAGAGGATGGTGTGCACGGGCCCTCAAGACTCTACGCAGGCGAGGCCAGGCGCACCCAGGGGCCGCCGTAGGCCCATGCCCCACATCAGGGGGCCTTGGGCTTGCCCGCGGCCTCGACCTTGTCGCCGTTGGAGATGGACAGGCGGACCAGGGCGCGCAGCACGGCGTTGCGCTTCACGTTGCCCAGGAGCTCCTTCAGGTCCTCGTACACGGTGGGATCGTTGATCACCCCGCCCAGCGAGCCTTCACCCGCGCGGATCTTCTGGGTGATGGCCTTGATGTCGGCCGCCGCGGTGCCGAGGTCGCCCATCATGCCGCGCGCGTCGCCGTACACCAGCTGGTACACCGCGCCGTCCTTCGAGGTCTTGGCGTCGTGCATCAGCTTGGCGGCCTCGCTCGCCGCGTCGCCGAGCTCCTCGACCGCCTGGGAGATCTTCCGGTCGTACACCAGTGCGTGGAGCGCGCCCTTGCCGTCGCGCACCTCGGTGAGCAGCTGTTCGACCGCGCCGGCGGCGTTGTCCAGGCGGGCGGCGGTGCGGCTCGCGTCCTCGAGCAGCGACTTCACCTTGCCGCCGGTCTGCTTGTCGTAGAGCAGCACGTGCATCGCGCCCTGCCCCGACTCCACCTCGCCGAGGATGCTGCGGGTGCTCTTCACCACCGCGGCCACGTCCTTCTGCAGCTCGGGGCTGGTGTACGCGGCGACGCCCGACTTGAGGTCGCGGGTGATGCCCACCGCGTTGTCGATGATCTCGCCGGTCGCCTTGAGCAGCGAGCTGATGTCGCCCGAGGTGCCGGTGGCGAGCTCGCCGCCGCTGGGCACCACCTGCGCTTCGGGGCTGCCGAGCGAGATGTCGACCGCCTTGTCGCCCAGCACGCCACGGCCGGTGACGCGGGCCACCGAGTCGCGGCGGATGCGATCTCCGAACTTGGCCACCACTTCCATGGTGACGATGATCCGCTTGTCGCCGAGGTCGTTGGCGAAGGCGATCTTGGTCACCCGGCCGGCCTGCAGACCGCCCAGGCGAACCGGGGCGTCGAGCACCAGGCCGTCGACGTTCTCGAACGCGCCGACGTAGGTGTTCTGCTGGTCGAAGAGGTTGCGCTCCTTGCCGATGAGCACGATCACCACCGCGGCGAGGAAGAGCCCCAGGGCCACGAAGAGCCCGGCGCGCACCACCAGGCGCTTCTCGCGATCGGCAGGGTTCATCTGGGCCATGGTCAGTTCCTCGCGTCGAAGAAGGCGCGCACCTTGGGGTGAGTGGAAGCCTTCATCTCCGCCACGGTGCCGGTGGCGACGATGGTGCGGTCGGCGAGCATCGCCATGCGATCGGACACGCGGAACGCGCTGTCCATGTCGTGGGTGACCACCAGGCTGGTGCACCCCAGACGCTTCTTCATGGAGATGATGAGCTCGTCGATGACCCGGGTGCTGATGGGGTCGAGCCCGGTGGTGGGCTCGTCCCACAGGATGACCTGGGGCTCGGTGGCGATGGCCCGGGCGAGCCCCACGCGCTTGCGCATGCCGCCCGAGAGGTCCGCGGGGCGCATCGCCTCGATGCCCTTCAGGTCGACCAGCTCGAGGTTGTGCGCCACCCGGGCGGCGATGTCGGCTTCCTTGAGCTCCGGCATCTGCTCGCGCAGCGGGTAGGCGATGTTCTGCCCCACGGTGAGCGAGTCGAAGAGCGCGGCGCCCTGGAAGACCATGGCCACCCGGCGGCGCACCTCGCGCAGCTGCGGTTCGTCGAGCGTGGCGATGTCGGTGCCGTCGAAGACGACTTCCCCCTGGTCGGGGTACATCAGCCCGATGAGGCACTTGAGCAGCACGCTCTTGCCGGTGCCCGACCCGCCGATGATGGTGAGCGTCTCGCCCTGCTGCACGTCGAGCGACAGGTTCTCGTAGATGCGCTTCTTGCCGAAGGCCTTCCACAGCCCCTGGAACCGGATGTACGCGCTCACAGGGCGAGGAACAGCTTGGTGAGGAAGAAGTCCGACAGGCACACCGCCACCGAGGCGATCGCCACCGTCTCGGTGGTGGCGCGGCCCACGCCTTCGGTGCCGTTGCCGGTGGTGAAGCCCTTGTAGCAACCGACCACCGCGATGAGCCCCCCGAAGATGGCGCTCTTGGCGATGCCCGAGCCGAAGTCGGTGAGCGTCGCGGTCTCCACCACCGACCGGTAGAACTGCTCGAAGGGAATGTCGTAGGTGCTGCGCACCACCGCGCTGCCCGCCACCAGCCCCATCACGTCGGCGAGCGAGGTGAGCACCGGCAGCACCAGCATGCAGGCCAGCAGCCGCGGGGTGACCAGCTTCTTCACCGGGTCGGCGCCGAGCGCGCGAATGGCGTCGAGCTGCTCGGTGACCTTCATCGACCCCAGCTCGGCGGTGATGCCCGAGCCGATGCGCGCGCCCACGGTGAGCGCGGTGAGCACCGGCCCCAGCTCGCGGAAGAGCGTGAGCACCACCACCTTGCCCACGGTGTGCTGCACCCCGAAGCGGGCGAGGAAGAAGGCGAACTGCAGGGAAATCACCAGTCCCGCGAAGGTCGCCGTCAGGGTGGCGATGGACAGCGAGCGCAGTCCGAGCGCCACCAGCTGGTCGGCGAGGATGCCCAGCTCCAGCGGCGGGGTGACGGCCCGCTTGAGCGCGCGCACCGTCATCACGATCATGCCGCCCGCCTCGCCCAGCACGTTCCACACCCGGGCGGTGAACGGGAGGATCGCCTCCATCTCCTGCTGGACGATCTCGTCGAGCGCCGCCGGAGCCGGCGCGGGGCCCGGCTGCGTCGTCTCGTCACTCACGGCGAGCGCTCCGCGGTGAAGCCCTGCACCAGCGCGGTGAAGGGCGCCCGGTCGCGCTCGAAGTCGCCCGCCGGGGCCACCCGCGAGAAGTCGTGCACGCAGCCGTTCTTCTTGAGCACCAGGAGCTCGAGCTCCACCGGCACCCCGTCGAGCTTGGCCTGGTAGTGCGACCACAGGCCTTCGCGGCCGTCGAGCGGCTCGGTCTTGCGCTCCACGAGGGTGGCCTCGGTGAAGCCGAAGAGGAGGTGCCGGGTGAGCACCTCGAGCGACGGGTCGCCGTGGCCCTCGCAGGTGGCGTTGATGGAGATGACGCTGCTGCCGTTGTCCCAGGCGAGGTCGTTGTCCGAGAAGCCCACCTGGCGCCAGGGCGCGGGCGGCTCGACCACCCGGTACTTCAGGGGGCCCTTCACGTAATAGCCGTCGCGCAGGCCGGCGCAGGCCGCGAGGGCGAGGACCAAGGCCGGTGCCAGGCGCCGCATGCAGGGACAACGTGTACCAGTGCTCACCTCATCCAGCGACAAAGTTGACTCTGCTCGGGTGTTCAGCATGATACTGAACGCCTGTCGCCCTCCCCTCGTTGGAAAGGCCTGGAGATGCCATGGAAGAGCTGACCGACCGCCAGAAGGAGATCCTCGGGTTCATCATTCGCCAGACCGAGGAACGGGGCTTCCCGCCGACCATCCGGGAAATCGGCGAGGAAATGGAGATCAGCTCCACCAACGGAGTGAACGACCACCTCAAGGCGCTGGAGCGCAAGGGCTACCTCACCCGCGGCGACCAGCAGAGCCGGTCGCTGGTGCCGTCGAAGCGGGCGCGGCTGGTGCTGGGCATGGGCAGCAAGAAGGACCCCACCTTCATCGACGTGCCGCTGCTCGGCCGGGTGGCCGCCGGCGCGCCGCTCCTGGCGACCGAGAACATCGAGGACTCGGTGCGCATCGACAGCTTCCTGCTCGGGGGCAACGGCCGCGAGGTGTTCGCCCTGCGGGTCAAGGGCCAGTCGATGATCGAAGACGGCATCTTCGACGGCGACTACCTCTTCGTGCGCAAGACGCCGACCGCGCACCCCGGCGACATCGTGGTGGCGCTCATCGAGGACGAGGCCACGGTGAAGCGCTTCTACCCGGAAGGCGACAAGATCCGCTTCCAGCCGGCGAACAAGGACATGCGGCCCATCTACGTCGACAAGAAGGACTTCCGGCACACCCAGATCCTGGGGCTGGTGGTCGGCGTGTACCGGAAGATGCTGGGCGGCAAGTAGCGCCCTGCCCTCACTGCGCGAAGTACGGCGTGGTGAGCACCAGGATGCGCGCCAGCAGGTCGTCGATCATCAGCTGGTCCGACGGCGCGGCGCTCACCCGGCTCGCCTGCAGGCGCGCCCTGGCGTCGAGCAGCGCCTGGTACGCGTCCTGGTGCTGGAGCTTCCGGAGCACGTCGGCGGCGGCCCGGCGGCTGCGGTAGCTGCGTACCCCGTCGGAGTTGAGCAGCACGTCCTTGGCGACGCCCACCACCCTGGCGCGGAACGCCGGGTCGGACACCGGAGGGTCGATGCGCACCTCGTCGCGCAGGCCGACCGGGTCCAGGAACAGGTTCTCGAGCATGAAGGTGGCGTAGGCGTCGGCGCTGGCCCGGGCGGCCGGGGTGAGCGCGGCCGACACCGGCGGCGCGGTGGGCCCGAGCATGGCGTTGAAGGCGTCGAGCTGCGCCTGGCTGACCCAGGAGCCGCGCACGTAGCGACTCAGGCGCCAGACGTCGCGGTAGCTCATGAACCGCACCCCGTTCAGCTCGTCGTCGAGCTTGGCGGCATAGGTGGGGATCACGTCCTGGTGGAGCGGGTCGGCTCCGGTGTCGAAGAGGTCGCACTGCGGGTCGAAGACGCGCCCTTCGTCGGTACAGAACGGCTGCGGCGGCGCGAAGGTGGTCTGCCCGTAGAGGTAGTGAATGGCGTCGAGGTCGTACTGGCCGAGGCCTCCCAGGGCGACGTCGGCGTCGGAGGTCAGGTAGTCCATCACCGAGCTGCTGGTGAGCGAGCCCTTGAAGTTGTGCCGCAGCCCCAGGGTGTGGCCGATCTCGTGGGCCACCAGCTGGGCGATCTCCGTCTCGATGTAGCGGGCAGGCGTCATGCCAAGCGGGAGCGTGACCGCCTTCTGCGGCGGCGCCCCGGCGCAGGTCTGGCCCGACGACGCGCCCGCCCAGACGAGCCGCCCGCTCGGGGGCGCGGCCGGCGTCGGCTCACCGGCGTCGGCCGCCAGGAGCGACAGCGGCGACGGCGGCGCGGTGCCCAGGCTGCAGCTGCACAGCTCGCGCGGCGACGAGGTGTTGCGCGGGCTCGCGGTGGTCACCATCCAGTCGCTGGCCGCGTCGGTGTCCAGGCAGGAGGCCCCGCCGCTCGCGAAGCGGTGGAGCGCGTGGGTGATGGGCGGGTTGGGCGCGAGGCCGAAGGCGCAGGTCGCGGTCCCCGTGCCGTACTCCATGACGTCGACGGCTTCCGCGCTCGACGGGCACTTCGAGGTGAGCGCGGTGGTGCCGTGGACCAGCGCGATGCGGTTGAGCGGCCAGGTTCCGAGGCCGAGCTGCACCTCGAGGTCGGGCAGCGGCAGCGGCTGACCGTTGCCGGTCCCCATCATGCCCACGAGGTAGTAGCCGCCCGGCGGAACGGTGCCGCGCAGCGGGAGCACGTTCCACACGGTGCCGAAGGTGGTCTGCAGCGACCAGCCGGTGAGGTCGACCGGCCCCGCCCCGGTGTTGTGGAGCTCGATGTAGTCCCGGCCGTAGGCGCCGCCGTCGACGTTGCCGGTGAAGACCTGGCTCACCACCACGCTCGCGCGGCAACCCGACGGGGTGCCCGCGTCCACCACCGGGGTGCCGGCATCGACGCTGCCCGCGTCGGCGAAGGCGGCCAGCTCTGCCTCGAGGAAGGTCGCCGAGAAGTACACCGACGCCCCGCGGATCTCCCCGGTGTTCGGGTTCTCGCGCCAGTTGGCGAAGGCGTACCCGGCGGAAGGGTTGGGGTCGTAGACCACGAAGTTCTTGTCGTCGTCGGTGAGCGAGTCCTCGGGTGCGGTGGGCACCACCTGGAAGACGGGGTAGCCGAAGGCCTGGTTCCAGCTCTCGATGCCCTTCTCCATCGCGCCTGCCACGTCGATGCCGGCGAGGCGCGGGTCGGCGGCCAGCGCGGCGACTTCCTTGGACAGCCGCCACGGAATGGGCGTCATGCCCGGGTGCACGTTCCACCGCAGCGACAGCTGCTTGGTGCCCTTGCCGTTCTTCACGTACTGCACGTTCTGGCTCGCGAAGTACCGGTTCCCCAGCGCCTCGCGGGGCGTGAAGCCGTCGCCTTCGGAATACCGGCGCAGCGAGATGCCGAGCGTGCCCGAGCCGCGGAACGGCTGCTCGAAGGCGAGGATGCCCGGCCCCGGGAGCTCGGTGTACCCGGTGAACACCTCTTCGAACGACATGCCGTCGGCCAGCGTCTTGAAGTTCTGCAGGTACGCGAGCTCGACCTCGAAGCGCGCGCTGTAGCCCTGGGCGAAGTCGTCGGACAGCACGTCGAAGCGGTTGAGGCCCGCGCTGGGGTCGAACAGCACGTAGTTGCTCGACGACGAGAGCGAGTTGAACGGCGCGTAGTTGGTGATGACGGGGTACGCCTCCACCACCACCGAGGGGTCCAGGGTGTCGCTCCACGCCTTGCCGTCGGTGGCGTCGAAGACGAACAGCTTGCCGTTCTGCACCTTGAAGGACACCACCTTGGTGCCGAGCGATCGCATCGGCACGTTCTGCGACGGGTGCCACTGGCTCAGGTACGCCGACAGGAACCACCGGTTGCCCAGCTCCGCCTTGTTGATGGCGACGTAGAAGTTCTGGTTGTTGCCGCTGACGTAGCGCGCGGTGCCGCCGTCGGCGCTCAGGCCCTGGTGCGCCACCTTGACGAAGGTCACCCCGCGCGAGAGCTCCTCGCTGGGCATGGTGAGCTCGGCCTGGCCGCAGCCGCTCGAAGACAAAGCGAGGCCGACCGCCAGAACGGCGGGCACGACGGTCCTGCTGGACATTGACGACTCCCCTGTCGGTGTTCGCCTGTGAAACCCGGGCGTGTCGTCCACTGCGCAATGACCTGATTCCGCCAGTGAAGCTGGGCGGTTGGGTAATGTCGTGTCAGGTGGGTTGGTGTCTCACGGACACTTCGGGGCGCCCGCGGCGAGCGCCTGCGCGCAGCGGCTCTTCACCGCGGCGGCGTCACCCAGCGCCTTGGCGAGCCGCGCGGTCTTGAGCTGCAGATCGGCGTTCTTCTCCTGCTCGGGCTCGCTGGCCACCGCCTGGAGGAGCGCGAAGGCTTCCTTCTTCTTTCCGCGCAGCTCGAGCAGGTCGGCGAGCTCGAGGCTCTCGCGCAGCTCTTCCCCGGTCGCCTTCTCCAGCGCCAGCGCCAGCTCGGCGGCGACGCAGGGCTCGTCCTTGCGCTTGAGGCACAGGCGCGCGAGCGCCACGTGCACCACCGCGCGATCCTTCACCCGCAGCGACTCGCGGAACGCGGCCTCGGCGTCGCCCGGCTTGTCGAGCTTGGTGTCGAGCTCACCCACCAGCTCCCAGAGCGTGGGGTCCTTGGGGTTGGACCTGGCCGCCTCGGTGTACGCGGCGATGGCGTCCGGCAGGCGGGTGACGTGGACCAGCTGGTCGCCCAGCTCGACGAAGAGCGGCGGCGACTTGATGCCCTGGCGCACCGCCCGCTCGAGGATCTCCAGCGCGTCCTTCGGCTGGTCGGCGAGCGCCTGCGCGGCGCGCAGCACCAGCTCGGCCTTCGACTGATCGGGCGCCGACTCCGAGGCGAGCATGAACTGCTTCACCGCCTCGGCCGGGGCCTTGTCGCGCAGCGCGAGCTCGCCCAGCGACTCGTGGGCGTTGAAGTCGCGCGGGTTGAGCTCGATGGCCTTTTCCAGCGCGGCCTTGGCTTCCGCGCGCTCGCCCTTGAGCTGGTGGATGAAACCGATGCGGCTGTAGTTGGTGGCACGCTTGGGGTCGACCTTGGCCGCGGCCTCGAAGGCGGCCAGCGCCTCGGTGAGCTTCGCCTCCGCGAGGTAGGCCTCGCCTTCCGCCGCGGGGAGCCGCGGGTCGCCCGGGTTGAGCGCCTTCACCTGGGCGAAGAAGTCGTGGGCCTGGGCGAAGTTGCCCTGCAGGTACGCGGCGGTGCCGGCGAGGTAGAGCCCTTCGGCCTTGGCCTTGGGGTCTTCCGGCGGCGGCTTGTCGGGGCACGCCGTCAGGGCGAGCGCGAGGAGCACGGCGGCGGCGGGCCGGAGCGAGGTCGGCGGGAGCATCGAGCGGCGAGCAGACCACGACGCTCGAAGGGCTGCGAGCCCTTCAGAAGCGGTAGGTGACGCTCAGCGAGAGCCCCGCGCTCACGCCGGGGGTGGTGCTCTGCGCGAAGCCGAAGGCGAGGCCGAGCACGTCGAGCGACGCCTCCGCCCCGAGCGAGACGTGGCTGGTGAAGAAGTACTGCAGCCCGCCCAGGGCCACCAGCGACGGCCGGGTCTTGCCCTGGAGCGCGTTCACCGTGGTGAGGATGCCCGCGCCGCCACCCAGCGTCGGCTGCAGCGAGCGATCGGAGCGGAAGAAGTAGCGCACCCCCAGGAGGCCGGGCGTGATGGTCGCGGTGGTGTTGGCGCCCAGCGCGACGCCGATGCTCGCCTGGAGGAACAGCGCCCACCGCAGCGACAGCCGGTAGCCGAGCTCGAGGTCGATGACCGGCGCGAGGGCGGCCAGGCTGGTGATGAGCTGGGTGCCCAGCTTGGCGGACAGGTTGATGCCGCGCTCGCTCACCCGGTCGGCGAGCTTGACCTGGACCCGCGGCGGAACGCCGAACGGCGCCAGCAGCTCGTCGGCGATCTCGTCGATGGCCAGCGGCAGGAGTTCCACGCTCTCGACTTCCCGGTGGGCCTTGAGGAGCGGCACGTTCTTCCGCGCGTCATGGAGCGTGACGTTGAGCACTTCCTTGTCGCCGAAGCGGTCGATGCGGCCCGCCACCAGGTACGGCGCGTCGAGTGCGCCGGACAGCTCGGCGAGGCACGAGCCGTCGGAGCACCCGAGCAGGACCTGCTGCCGCTCGGCGCCCAGGCGCTGGGCCAGGTCGGCCTGGCTGAGCACGTCGAGGTGCGCGTCGGCGAAGCGCTGGGTGAGCGACTGCGAGAGCCCCGGCGCCAGCTCGGTGGCCACCTTGTTGGCCTCGAGCGTGAGCACGACGATCTTCCCGCGCTCGAGCTGCCCGGGAACGCCGCCGTCCTGCGCCCGAGCTGCGGCCGCGAGCACGAGCGCGAGCCCAGCCGCCAGGCGACCGGGGCGACGCCAGATCACTGTCGAGCGTGGAAGCACCCGCCGCAGATACCACCGCTTCAGCGGCGGCGGCGCCTGCCCTGCAGCACCGCCAGCGCCAGCACCGGCAGCAGCCCGCCGGCGACACCGCAGCCACCCGCGGTGGTGCCCATCGGAATCGGACCTTCGGTGCCGTCCATTCCGCCCGCGCCGAACGAGCCTCCGGTGCCGGGGTCCACTTCCCCGCCGCCGCTCGCCGCGTCGCCGCCGCCCGAGGCGCCGTCGCCGCCGCCCGCGCCCTGCCCGTCACCACCGCCGGCGCCGCCACCCGCCGCGCCACCACCTGCGGC
>JAIBBQ010000321.1 GCA_019694595.1 Myxococcaceae bacterium | reverse complement strand
CCGGCGGTGGCGCCAGCAGCTCCGGCGGCGGCGCGAGCAGCTCCGGCGGCGGCGCGAGCAGCTCCGGCGGCGGCGCCAGCAGCTCGGGCGGCGGCGCGAGCAGCTCCGGCGGCGGCGCCAGCAGCTCCGGCGGCGGCGCGAGCAGCTCTGGCGGCGGCACCGCGGGCTCCGGCGGCGGCACTGCGGGCTCGGGCGGCGGTACCGCGGGCTCGGGCGGCGGCGCGGCGGGCGCCACCGTGGTGGTGAGCGCGGTCGGCGACATCGACGGCACCGCCGGCGTCAACGCCTCCAACATCGTCTTCAACGCGCCGAACGAGTACCAGGCCGTGCTGACCCTGGGCGACAACTCCTACCAGTCCAACTACACCTCGTTCACCAGTGGCTGGGGCCGGCTCAAGACCAAGATGTACGCCTCGACGGGCAACCACGACTACTCGTACCTGAGCAGCTACGACACCGCGGTCTCGGGCGCCGCGGGCGGAAAGACTGCAGGCGGCAAGTACTACTACTCGTTCAACCTCGGCGAGTGGCACCTCATCGCCCTGGACTCCAGCGCGAGCGACTTCAACACCGCGAACGGCACGCAGATCACCTGGCTGAAGGCCGACCTCGCGGCCAACACCAAGAAGTGCGTGCTCGCCTACTGGCACCACCCGCGCTGGTCCTCGAGCAGCAACCACGGCAACCAGACGCAGGCTACCGCGGCGTGGGCCGCCCTGTACGCCGGCGGCGCCGACGTGGTGCTCGGTGGTCACGACCACGACTACGAGCGCTTCGGTCCGCAGGACCCGCAGCAGAACGCGGACACCGTCAAGGGCATCACCGAGTACGTGGTGGGCACCGGCGGCGCGAGCTTCTACGGCATCAGCTCCACGCTGCAGCCGAACAGCAAGTTCACCCAGAACACCAAGAACGGCATCCTCAAGCTGACGCTGAAGCCGAACGGGTGGGACTCCGTCTTCGTGCCCAACGGCGGCGCGGCGACGTTGGACGCGGCCAGCGGCACCTGCCACTGATGCAGCGACCCCTCCTGGGGGTGCTGGGCCTCGCGGCGACCGTCGCACTCGCTGCGCCACGCCACGGGCCCGAAGACCTGGGGCCGCTCTTCGCCCTCGGGCAGCAGCTCGAGCAGGACTACGTCGAGGCCGAGGAGGGCCACGACCCCGAAGGCCAGGACACCCAGGCCGCCCTGGCCCGGACCGCCGCCGCGCAGGCGCGCGCGCTGCGGCTCCCCGAGGTCGGCGCGCTCTTCGACACCCTCGCCGCGGGCATGGCGAAGCACCAGCGCCCCACCGGCTTCTTCCCCACCTTCCGGAAGATCGACGCGCTGCTCGGCAAGCACGGCGGCCTGCCGCTCACGCCCGCGAAGGCGCCCGACCTCGCGCTCGGCGCGCAGCGCTTCGCCACCCTCTGCAGCAGCTGCCACGGCAAGACCGGCCTCGGCGACACCGCGCTCGCGCAGTCGCAGGACCCGCCGCCGGAGAACCTGCAGGCCGCCGACGTGGTGAACCACCTGTCTCCCTGGCGCATCTACGTCTCCATCCGCTGGGGCGTGGTGGGCACCGCGATGCCGGCCTTCGAGACGCTCGACGACGAGGAGCGCTGGGCCATCGCCTTCTACGTGCTCACGCTGCGGCAGGGCGAGTGCGCGGGAAAGCCCCCGCCGGTCTCCCTCGCTGTGCTCGCCACCACCAACGACCAGGACCTGTCGGCGAAGTACACCGAGGCCGCGCTGCCCTGCCTGCGGCGGAGCGTCGGGCGGTGATGCCCCGCTGGGGGCTGGGCGCGCTGGTGGTGGGCGCGAGCCTGCTGGTCCACGCCCCTGCCCTCGGAAACGGCTTCACCTGGCTCGACCACGGCGACCTCGAGCAGGGCGCCGCGCTCGCCAAGCCGGGGGCGCTGAGCGACGTCTTCGCGACGCCGTACGCCCGCACCGGCTTCTACCGGCCGCTCACCGCGCTCACGCTCTCGCTCGACGCCGCCGGCGGCCCGCCGCGCTTCCACCTCACCAACCTGCTCCTCCACGCCCTCGCCGCGCTGCTGGTCTTCAAGCTCGGGCAGTCGCTGGGGCTGTCGGACTTCGCGGCAGCCGCGGGCGCGCTCGCCTTCTCGCTCCACACCACCACCAGCCTGGTGGCGAACCAGCTCACCTACCGCGGCGAGGCGATGCTGCTGTGCGCGCTCCTGCTGGTGCTCCTCGGGCAGGTGCGCCGGAGCGCCTGGCTCGCCGGGCTCGGGGTGCTCCTGGGCTGCTTCACCAAGGAGACCGCCTTCGTCCTCGTCCCGCTGCTGATGGCGGGCCTCTCGCTCTGGCGCCGACCCGGCGTCGCGGTGGTGGGAGCGAGCGCGCTCGCGTGGGCGGCGGCGCTCGCGGCGCGGCTGGCAGTCGGCGTGACGTGGAAGTTCCAGGGCCCGCCGCTCGAAGGCGCGACCTGGGTGGGCACGCGGCTCGCGGTCCTGGGGCGGGAGCTCACCTGGCTCCTCTGGCCCTGGCGCGGCGCGCTCTGCGACGCGGTCCCCATCTCGTCGCTCACCTCGGGGCCCGCGCTGCAGGGCCTGGCGGCCATCACGGTGGCCGGCGTGCTGGCGTGGAAGGTGCGCCCCTGGGGCCTCCTGGCGCTGCTCGCGGCGACGCCGATGCTCAGCCTGGTGCCGATTCCGCGCATGGCGAGCCCGCACTACCTCTACGTGCCGCTCGCCTTCCTCGCGCTCGCCTTGGGCGAGTGGGCCGCGCGGGAGCGCTGGAGCCGGGCAGCGCTGCTCGTGCTGTGCGCGGCGCTGGGGGTGAGCTCCTTCGTCGACGCCGGCCGGTACCACGACGACGCCGCGCTCTTCGAGCGGGAGGTCGCGCTCGGGCCGCAGTGCCGCGAGGCCCACCTCTACTGGGGCGATGCGCTGCGCGCGAAGGGCGCCCTCGACGACGCGGCACGGGCCTACGCCATCGCCGCGGAGCCGAGCCCGGGGTTCGTCTCCTACTCCGACGAGGCCGCGGCGCTCACCAACCTGGGCGTGGTGCGCATGGAGCAGGACCGCCCCCAGGACGCCTTCGAGCCGCTGTCCCGCGCCCACGCGCTCCCGGCGGATCCGCGCTCGCATCGGGAGCGCGCCTACAACCTCGCCGCCGCGGCGCTCGAGCTGCAGCGCTTTCCGCTGGCCGAGAGCCTGCTGCGCCCCGAAGCCGAGCGGCCGGACCCGCTGCCCGGCGCGCTGGAGGTGCTGGCGCACGCGGTGGGCGCGCAGGGCCGGGAAGACGAGGCCCAGGCGCTGATGGCACGCGTCCGGGCCACCGCGCACTGAGGGGCCGCGCTCAGGGAGAGTTGGCTTCCAGCGCGGCGTCGGAGCGGCGCAGCAGCGCCACGCCGGTGGTGGAGGTCCAGTCCTCGAAGCCGCTGGGCATCTCGACGAAGGCCGCGTGCATGGTGAGCGCGTTGGCGATGGCGAGCCGCACGCCTTCTTCCTCGGTGCGCACGATGGCGCCGGTCGCGTCTTCGCGCAGCCGCGCCATGGTCTCGGTCTGGAACCCGACGCTGTGCACGCCGGCCTGCGCCACGCGGGACAGGTAGCAGAAGTGGTCGGTCTGCACGTTGGCGCTGGTGGGCGCGGTGCACACGTCGTGCTCGCCGAGCCCGTTGTTCTGCAGCACCAAGCGCCGGCCGAGCACCGTGCGCGCCCCCGGCCAGCGGGTGGTGGTGGGCGTGCCCGACGAGGTCATGCGGAAGGCCGCGGAGCCGGTCCCTTCGAGGAAGTCGTACGTCGGCTGGAAGCCCATGCGCACGCGGTTCGCGGTGTCGGGCGTCACCAGGTCCCAGCCGTTGACCGCGAGCGAGGTGCGCACGCTGGGGAACCAGCGGTTGTGGATGCCGATGGCGCGCTGGTGGCAGTAGAGGTCCTTGCCGGCGGTCAGCCCCGCGTCGAGCAGCCGCTGGTTGGAGCCGGTGTCGCCGTGGGCCCGGTAGAACGGCTCGGCGTAGGTGGTCATGCACGCCGCGTCGACCACCTCGCGCAGCCCGGGCGCCGCGCCGAAGCGGCGCGAGACTTCCTGCATCAGCGCGTCGTAGCGCGCGATGACGGAAGGGTCCCAGAACTTGGGCACGCAGACGCCGCGTGCGTCCTGGCGGTTGTAGACGTAGACGCCGCCGTCGGGGCACAGCGCCGCGCTGCTCCCCACGCCGCGGGTGAAGCCGATGCGCTTCACGTACGCGGGCGCCTCACCGCCGGCCTTGATGCGCAGCCGCACCGCGTAGCCCTGTGCCAGGGCCGACTCGAGCACCGACCAGCCGTGGGTGCCTGCGGCGTAGTAGCCGCCCGAGGTGGTGCCCGCGCCGGACGCCTCGAGGTCGGTCCAGGAGACCTGCACCACCGTGTCGTGCATCAGGGCCGAGAAGGCGGGCCCGGGCGAGCGCGGCGTGAAGGTGCGGCTCATCAGGCCCTTCGCGGGAGCGCGCGGGGTCGCGAGCTCCGCGGTTCCGAGCTCGAGGTCATCGGGGTCCTCGGCGGACAGGTCCGGACCGCAGGCCGAGAGGATGACGGCGGAGATGAGGAGTGTGGCGCGCATGGGTTGGCCCTTTCGACGACGAGACGGGCCTGGAAGGAGCACCCGCGGTGCCACCCCCGGGGGCTGCGCGAGGCCCCAGGGTCCGGGGACTTGGCGAGGCCTCCATCGCCGGGAGCACCCACCCTGGAGCGCGGCGTGACCGCCCAGGCGTCCCATCGATGGGACGGTGCCCACACAGGCGCTACAGTCGCCGGCCAATGGCGCCGTGGGCGGTGGCGGTGGCAGCGCTGGTGGCGGCGAACCCTCCCCTCGACGAGGCGCGAGGGCTGGTGAAGGCGCTGCGCTACGAGCAGGCGCTGGAGCCCCTGCGGCGCGCCACCCAGGTCCCCACCAGCACCGTCGCCGAGCGCCGCGAGTCGTTCGACCTGCTGGTGCGCACCCTGGCGGCGCTGGGCCGGCTCGACGAGGCGGAGGCCGCCTACGAGGCGCTCCTCGCCGCCGACCCTGCGGCGCCGGGGCCCGTCGGTGCGCCGCCGAGAATCACCGCCGCCTTCGACCGCGCGAAACAGAAGGTCTACCCGGGCGACTGGGTGCGGCTCGCTGCGCTGGCGGCCGCCCCGGGCGAGCTGCGCCTCGCGGTGCGCGACCCCTGGGGCAAGGTGGTGCGCGTGGTCCTCTCCGAGGAAGGCCGGGAGGACCTGCCACTCGCGCTCTCCGACGGTGAAGCGCGCGCGCAGCTGTCCTCGCCCGACGCCCGCTGGTCGGCCCGCGCCGAGGACGCCGACGGCCGAGCGCTGGCCCAGCTCGCTCCGGGGCCCGAGCGCCTCCTGCCCCCGTCCCG
>JAIBBQ010000320.1 GCA_019694595.1 Myxococcaceae bacterium | reverse complement strand
GGTGGTGGTGGTCTGCGGGTGTCCTCCCCGGCCCGTGCCGCCGCGAGCGCGCGAGCTCGACGCGCTCGCGCAGCGGCGCACCACGCTCGAGGTGAGGTTGAACGAGGCCGACGCACGGGTCCGTGCGCTCCTCGAGGCGAGGGACGAGGCGCTCTGGCGTCACTTCACGACCCGCGCGCCGCTCGAGCTGGGCGCGGCCACCGCGGCACGCGAGCGCTTCCTCGACGCGGGGGTGCCGTGGCTGCTCCTCGAGTCGGCGGCGCTGGGTGGCCACCAGCGCGAGCTGGCGCAGGGGCTCTGGCGGCTGGAGCGAGGCGAGCGGCTCGCCCTGGCGCTCGCGGACGTCGAGCGGCGCCTCGATGAGAAGGAGCGCTCGCTGATGGTGCGCTCCGGAACCCGCGAGCTGCCGTGGCGCGAGGTGGCGACGGCCATCTCTGCAGAAGCCAGCGCGGTCACCCGCAAGGAGCTGTGGCAGGCGCGCGCCGCGGCGGCGCCCGCAGTGCTGGAGCTGCTGGTCGAGCGGTCCACCACGGTGGCGGAAGTGCTGGGGCCGGACGCGGGGGCGTGCGCACTGCGCGGGCTCACCTGCGAGCAGCTCGCGATGATGGCCAGGGACGGGCTCGAGGTCTCCGACGGTGGCGTGGTGGTCGGGCTCGAGTCGGCGCTGGCCCAGGAGCTCAGGCTGCCGCCGGCGCAGGTCGGCCGGCCCGAGCTTCTGCGGGCGCTGCGCTCCCCGCCCGAGGAGGACCGGGCGCTCGACGTCGCCCGCGCCGGCGCCGCGCTGCATCTGGCCGTGCGGGCGCTGGGGCTGGACGCCGACGGCGGAGTGCTCCTCGACGTCACCGCGTCTCCCATCAGGCACCCTCTGCCGCTCGCGGTGCCACTGCCGCCCGGAGTGCGGGTCAGCATTCGCCCTGCCCCTGGCGTCGGACCGCTCGGGCAGGCGCTCGCCGAGCTCGGGCGCGCCGCGGCGTGGGCCCGGCACCCGGGGCAGGCCGCCTGGCAGCTCGAGGTGGAGGCCGAGGCGGCGGCCCAGCTGTCGAAGTCGTTGCTCACCGACGACGGTTTCCTGGCGGCGGTGGGCGTGGACGCCAGGCTCGGCAGAGCCGTCGCCGCGCGGGCGCAGCGCAGTCAGGCCCTGGAGCAACGGCAGCGTGCCGCGGCGTGCCTGGTGTCGCTCGCCGAGCGTGCCGGCGGCGAGGGCGCGGCGACGCAGACCTTCCGCGAGCTGGAGGCGCAGGCGCTGGGCCTGGGCACCACCGACGCCGACGCGGCGCTCTGGCGGCTCGACTCGGACCCGGTGCTGACCTGCGCGGTGCCGGTGCAAGGCGCGGCGCGGGTTCGGTCCTGGCGCCGAACCCTGCCTCCGCGATGGTGGTCGGTGCCGGGAACGTTCGCGGCGCTGCTGCGTGGAGCCCCGCTGCCGGCGCCGCCGATGGAGGCTCCTGCCCCCGACGGCGGCACGGCGCCCTGACCTACAGCAGCTTCATCAGCTCGGCCTTCTTGCTGTTGAACTCGTCCTCGCTGATGAGGCCCGCCGCCTTGAGTTCGGAGAGCTCCTTCAGGCGATCCATCACCGAGCGGCCTCCGGCTCCGGCGCCAGCCCCCGCCGCGGCCGGCGGAGCGCCCTGCGCTGGCGCCTGGCCTTGCTGTCCGTGCGGCTGGTTCATGAACATGTTCGCCATGCCGAACCCCATGCCCATGCCCATGCCCTGCATCGCGCCCGACGAGCCGCCGCCCTCACCGCCCTTGGCCATGCCTTCGGCGGCGCCGAGCATCGCCTGGCCCTGCGCGTACTGCTGGAAGCCGCCGGCGAGGCGCGAGTACGCCACGTCCTTGCTGAGCTTCTTCAGGGTCGCCTCGTCCTCGGGCTTGATGGAAGGCGTGATGTTGCCGAAGCGGACGATCTGCACCCCGTAGCTGGCGACGTGGGGCGCCATGCCGGCGATGACTTCCTGCTCGATCTCCTCGGTGTACGCGCCGGAGGTGACGTCGAGCAGCGGCCACTTCTTCTTCACGCACAGCTCGGCGATGCGGTCCTTGGTGACCTTGAGGACCTGGCTCTTGAACCAGCCGAGGAAGTCCTCGTTGTCCGCCTTGCGCAGGCCGACCAGGCCGAGCACGAGCTTCTCGGGCTCCACCACCTTGAGGCTGAAGTCGCCGTACACCATGGTCCCGATGCCCAGGCCCGACTCGGGGTCGCGCAGGTCGCCGATGGGGCCGCCGAACTTGATGCTGGGGAACTCGCGCAGGGTGACGAAGTACACCTCGGCGATGAAGAGGTTGCCGCCGGTGACCTTCTCCAGGAGCGCGGAGATGAAGGGCACGTTGTTGGTGTCCAGCGAGTGCCGGCCGGGGCCCAGCTTGCCGCTCACCACGCCGTCCTTGACGAAGATGGCGACCTCGTCGCTCTGCACGGTGAGCTGGGTCATGATCCGCAAGTTCCGCTCGGGGTACTTGTAGATGATGTGGTCCTTCGCCTCGTCCGCGCGGGCGATGAAGTTGCGCTGCGCTTCCGCCTTCAGGCCGTCGAAGAATCCCATCGCGCCGTCTCCCATCGAGGGTGAAAAGATGCCTCGCAAAACTGACACTTCCGCCCTTCGTTTGCCACCCGATCTCCACTACGGCGGGCGCTCGTTTCCATTGCCATGACCGACAGGCTCCACAAGCACGGGCGGTTCTTCGATGTCTGGAGCCGCTTCTACCGGGCGGGGCCGTTCGGCTGGGAGCTGCGGCGCATCCAGCGGCGGGCGCTGCGTGCCCTCGCGGCCAAGACGGGCGAGCGGGTGCTCGACCTCGGCTGTGGTCCGGCCGACGGCGCCGCGTGGCTGCGCGCGCGCGGGGTGAACGCCATCGGCCTCGACTATTCCAAGGGCATGCTGGAGTCGGCGCGGAGGCAGCCCGAGCTGCGCGGGCGCCTCATCCGTGGCGACGCGGGGCGGCTCCCGTTCGCGACGGGCGCCTTCGACCACCTGGTGTGCACCAACTCCTTTCACCATTACCCGGACCACCAGGCCGCGCTGGGCGAGATGCGACGGGTGCTCAGGCCGGGCGGGCGCCTGCTCCTCGTCGACCCGCTCGCCGGAACGCTCGGCAGCTTCCTGGCCATCGACCTGGGTGAGCGACTGCTGTTCCGCCTCGAGGAGGTGCGGACCTTCACGCTGGAGGCCTGGCCGCGCATGCTGCGCGAGGCGGGCTTCAGCAGCGCGTCGGTGCGCCGCGGCTCGGCGCTCAGCCCGGTGGCCTTCGCCGAGGTGTTCGTCGAAGCGACCGCATGAGGGGCTGCCCCGGGCTCGCCCGGGCTACCCCCAGCGCGTGAGCAAGCGCTCCCGGTCGAACAGCCGCCGGGCGACCGCGACCAGGCTCACGTCGACCACCACCATCACCGCGGCGAGCACCGCGGCGGCCTCGAGGCCCCCCTTGAGGAAGCCGGCGAACTGACCGCCCGCCATGCCCACCAGCGGCAGCACGAAGAGGCCGGCGAGCTGCTGCGCGAGCCGCGAATCGCCCACCCGCGCAGAGATGATGACCGCCACCGCGTTGCCGAAGAAGGCGAACAGCGGCGCCACCACGAAGACACCGAAGAGCCACATCGCGTTGGGCAGCACCAGCCCGTCGCCCAGCGGCCAGGCCACCACGTCGATGAGCACGCAGAGCGCGGCGAAGGCGGCGACGCAGATGGTGACGCTGGGCACCAGCGAGGCCAGGCTCTTGCCGACCAGGATCTCCAGCGCGGTCACCGGCGAGGCGAGCAGCGGCTCGAGCGTGCGGCGTTCCTTCTCTCCGGCCACGGCGTGAGACGAGATGAGGATGGGCACGAACACCGGCATGATGAGGTACAGCGTGAACCAGTCGGTGAGCACCCGGTCGACCAGGAAGCGCGCCGCGTGGTCCGCCCCCACCGTGGCGCCGTAGTAGTTGGCCATCACCTTGAGGTTGGGGTCGTGGGGGTTGCGCACGTAGGCCCAGACGACGCCCGCGGGCACCACCACCAGCACCGTGGGCAGCGCCGCCATCGAGTACAGCAGCGCCCGGTGCTTGCGCAGGTCGAGGAAGTCCTTCCAGTAGACCGCCAGCGCGCGGTGCCAGGCGAAGCCCTTCACGCGGCCTCCCCGGGCGACTCGCGCACCAGCTCGAGGTACGCCTCTTCCAGCGGCCGCGCGGCGCGCTGGGCCTGGTGCACCCGGGCGCCGGCGAGCACCACCGCGCGCAGCACGTCGGGTGCGGTCGCCGGGTCGTCGAGCAGCACCTTGAGCAGGCGCCCTTCGGCGAGCGCGGTGGGCTTGAAGGGCAGCGCCTGCGCCGCGGCGACGAACGCCTGCGCTTCGCCGTCGAGCAGCAGCTCGAGCGTCATGCCTTCACGCCGCAGGTCGCCCAGCCGGGCGACGGTGCGCAGGCGGTTCTTGATCACCGCCACCCGGGTGCACAGCCGCTCGACCTCGCTCAGGTTGTGGCTGCAGAGCACGATGGTGCGGCCTTCGGCGGCGAGCTCGGCGATGGCGTCGCGCACCGTGCGCGCGCTCTCGGGGTCGAGCCCCGAGGTCGGCTCGTCGAGGAACAGCAGCTGCGGCTGGTGCACCAGCGCGCGCACGATGGCCAGCTTCTGCCGCATGCCCTTCGAGAAGGCGCCCACCGGCTCGTGCTCGCGGCCCTTCAGGCCGAAGCGCGCCAGGTAGCGCAACGCCAGCGCCCAGCCGGCCACCAGGTCGACCCCGTGGAGCTTGAGCGCGAAGAGCAGGTTCTCGTGGGCGGTGAGCCGGTCGTAGAGCCCGGGCTGCTCGGTGAGCAGCCCCACCTTCGAGCGCAGCGCCACGCCGTCGCCGTCGACCGGCACCCGCTCGCCACACACGGTGGCGGTGCCGCCGCTCGGGGGCAACAGGCCCGCCAGCATGCGCACGGTGGTCGTCTTCCCGGCGCCGTTGGGGCCCAGCAGGCCGAACACCTCGCCGGGCTCCACCTCGAAGGAAAGGCCTTCGACCGCCACGCGCTCGCCGAAGACGCGCTTGAGGCCCGACACCGCGACGGTGGGCATGCGAGCGACGTTACTCGATGGTCACCAGGACGAACTTGTTGTTGAGGTCCTTGTCGATGAGCGTGACCCGCTTGTCCTGGCCGATGGCGTTGCGGAGGATGCCCAGGCGGTTGTGCTCCACCAGCGCCCACTTGCGGCCGGGCTGCTGCGCGTACTGGTAGAGCAGGTTGTTGTCCTTGATCTGCTTCACCGTGTTGCGCGAGTAGAACGTCTCGCCGCGCCAGTTCATCAGGAAGGCGGTGATGGGCTCGTCGGGCTGGCGCTGGCGGAAGTAGCGCCAGAACTGATCGCGCTGGGTCCAGTGGTGCGAGAGGTCGACCCAGTGGAACCAGTTGAACCACAGGGTGAAGGCGAGCACCCCGGCCGCCATGGTGGCGAAGAGCGCCA
>JAIBBQ010000081.1 GCA_019694595.1 Myxococcaceae bacterium | reverse complement strand
CGGGGCGGTGGGCGCCACCGCCGCCTCGTCTTCCGCGCCGAGCGGCTCGAGCAGCCGCAGGAGCACGTTGCGTTGCCCAGGCGCCTGCCGGGCGAGCTCCACCAGCGCCGCCCCGAGCGAAGGCAGGCTGAGCGCCCAGTACGCGAGGAGCAGCGCGGTGCCGGCCTGCGCGCCAGGTCCCGAGAGGTGCAGCCACACCACGGCGAAGGCTCCGGCGTAGGCCCAGCAGGCCTGCGCGGTGGCGAGCCACACCACGCCTGCCTGCAGCGAGCGGCCCGCGCCGCGCCATTCCCGCAGGAGCTGGGAATGCCCCCGCCGCACCGCAGACTCGGCGGAGTGGGCGCGCAGCGGCGTCAGCCCCAGCAACGCATCGAGCGTGAAGCGACCCAGCCCGCCGTGGTGGGTGCGGAGCTTGAGCTCTCGCTCGGCGAGCAGCGGCTGCGTGAGCCACGCGGCCGCGAGCGCCCCCACCGTCACCACCGCGGCGGCGGCGCCGGACCGGGCGTCGAGCCACCCGATGGCCAGCGTCGTCAGCCCGAGCTGGAGCACCGCCTCCACTCCCCGCCGCACGAGCTCGGGCGCGCTGCGCACCACATGGAGGCTGTGCCCGCGCGCCCCCATGTCCGACACCGGACGGCTCGCCAGGTATCGGTCGGGGAGCAGCGGCAACTTGCGGAACAGCGCGTGCCGCAGCCGCAGCTCGAGCCGCCGCCCGAGCGTGAGGACCGCGAGCACGGTGGGCGCTTCCAGCACCAGCAACCCGGCGAGCAGCGCGACCACCACCGTCGACGCCCGCGCGCGCCCTTCGAGCGCCGATGGCGTGCTGCCGAACGCCATGAGGTCCCTGAGCGCCACGCCTTCGGAGATGAGCCCCACTGCGCAGGCGACCACGCCGAGCACGGCGAGCACCGGGAGCAGCCAGCCGTCGGCCAGGAGCAGCGACCGGAGCTCGCGCCAGGGCGCCGCGGGCTTCTCGCTCAGCGCGGCGCGCAGCTCGGGTGACTCGGGGGTCGGCGGCCCGGGCCGGTCGTCCTCGCCCGTCGGCGGCGCGGCGCGCCCGCGCACCGAGAGCACCAGCGCGCCGGTGACGCGCAGCATCGGGGTCCCTTCCTGCGGCTCCGCGGCGACCGCCGACCAGTGCGCCGCGGGCACCGCGCCCGGCACGAAGCCTTCTTCCCGGACCGTCGCCCAGAGCGCCTCGAGCGCACCGGCGGCGTGCGTTCCGGCGCGCAGCCCCGCTCCGGAGACGAGCGCTTCCACCAGCCGGGTACAGGCGTCGAGCCCGGCGATGGCGCGCCAGCCCGGCTCGGCGACCGCCTGCTCGGACAGCGCGGCGGCCTGCGCCACGGAGACGCCGAGCGCCGTCAGCCGCTCACGCAGCGGTTCCTGGAACGACGCAGAGGCCGCCCATTCCCGCCAGGCCTCCGCCGGCACGTCCATGGCGTGGCGGTAGAGCTGCTCGCGCAAGCCGCGCGCGCCGAGCCACCCGCGGCCCACCGCAGGGTCCATCACCTGCACGCCGAACCGGCCCGCGCGCCACGCCACCACGAAGTGGAGTGCGCCGCCCTCGCGTTCCACCACCACCAGCGCGGGGAGCGCGTCGACCGCGGGCGACAGCAGGTGCTCCACGGGCAGCAGCGTCTGCTCGGCGGCGAAGCCCAGGCTCACCAGCACGGCTTCGAGGGCGTCGATGGAGCTCCCGTCGACGTCGGTCTGACAGGCCTCCCGCAGGCGCCCGTAGCTCAGCGGCACGCCGAAGCCTTCGGCGATGCACTTGAGTGCCGCGGGCCCACAGTCGCTGAGCGACGTCTGGATGACCTCCGGCGCGAAATAGCGCCGGCCGGCGGAACCCGTCACGGCACCCGCCCTCGGGGCGCCCTCGACACCCGGTTCTCAGCCATGGTCGAGACCTTAGGTCACGGCCGGGTTTCGAACAGCCGGCGTGGAGAGTGACTGGGCACGCGCGCGCAGTAGCGTCCCTGCTGCTCCCGCGCATGGAACGTACCGACACCACCTCGCTCGCCGGAACGCCCGTGGCCGAAGCGGCGCAGCTGCCGCGAGGCCTCACCGTCGGGCGCTACGTGGTGCTCGAGCTGGTGGGCCGGGGCGGCATGGGCGTCGTCTACTCGGCCTACGACTTCGCGCTCGAGCGACGGGTCGCGCTGAAGCTGTTCGCGTCGGGCTTCACCGACCCTGACACCCATGCGCGGCTGATGCGGGAAGCCGCCACCATGGCGCAGCTGAACCACCCGAACGTGGTCGCGGTCCACGACGTCGGCACGTTCGACGAGCGCCCCTACCTGGTGATGGAGCTGGTCGAAGGCCGCACCCTCGCCGAGTGGCTCGAGGCCCGGCCGCGCTCGCGCGACGCCGTCCTCGAGGTGTTCGCCCAGGCCGCCGACGGGCTCGCGGCTGCGCACGCCGCCGGCATCGTCCACCGGGACTTCAAGCCCCACAACGTGCTCGTGGGCGAAGACGGCCGGGCCCGGGTGGCCGACTTCGGCATCGCCGTGGCGGCCGACGCAGCGGGAGCCGCGCACCAGGGGACGGTGCCGTACATGTCGCCCGAGCAGCGGCGCGGCGAGGTCCTCACCGCCGCCTCCGACCAGTTCAGCTTCGCCGTGGCGCTGGGCGAGGCGCTCACCGGCGTCCGCCCGACGCTCGACGCCCACGGCGGCGCGCCGACCATCGGCGGCCGGCCGTTGCCGCGGCGCATCCGCCGGCTGCTCGAGCGGGCGCTGGCGAGCGAGGCCACCCGGCGCTTCGCGTCGATGGCTGCGCTCTCCGCGGCGCTCCGGGACGTGCGGCGCCGCAGAGTCACCGCGGTGGTGGCTTCCGGCGCGGTGCTGGTGCTGCTGGTGGCCTCCGTCGGCGCCGCCTACTGGCGCGGCCGCACCGAAGGCCTCTCGCCCTGCTCCGGGGCGGAGCGCCGGCTCACCGAGGCCTGGTCGGCGCCCACGCAGCAGCGACTGAAGCAGGGCCTCGAGGCGGTGAGCCCCGAGCTCGCTCCGGCGACGTGGAACGGCGTGAAGGCGGAGTTCGACGGTTGGGCGACGCGCTGGGCCAACGCCTACCAGCAGGCCTGCGAGGACACCCGGGTGCGGCAGGTCCAGTCGGAGCCCACGCTCGACCAGCGGATGCGGTGCCTCGACGCCCAGCTCGTGGAGGCGCAGGACCTGGCGCTGCAGCTGTCGGGCGCGAGCGACGCCGTCTTCGAGCGGGCGGTCCAGGCCGCGCAGTCGCTGCGGCGCCTCGGCGAGTGCCGCGCCGCGGACCTGCACCTGGCGCGGTGGAAGACGAGCGCCGGTACCGAAGCGAATGCGCAGCGCCTGCAGGCCGAGCTGTCACACGTGCGCGTGCTGCAGGCGACCGGCGGCAACAAGGAAGGCTTCACCGCCGCGCTCACCCTGGCCGCCGAGGCCCGCACGGCCCAGGACCTCTACGTGCTGGCCGACGCGCTGGTGCTGGCAGGTCAGCTGGGGCCGGGCGACGACCCCCGCGCCCTCGCCTCGCTCGAAGAGGCGGTGCTCGTCTCGGCGCAGACCGGCGACGAGGACTCCGCCATCGATGCGCGGGTGACGCTGGCGCGGCTCCTGCTCAACAAGGGACAGGTCCCGGTGTCCCGCTCGCACCTCGACTACGCCCGCGCGCTCCTCAAGCGAAAGGGCCCGGACCCTGAGCGCGAGCTCAAGCTCCGGATCATCGAGGCCCGCTGCGCGGCGCGTGAAGGCAACCTCGACGAGGCCGCGCGGGTCCTCAAGGCTGCCCTGGACGATGGTCGCCAGCGCCTGGGGCCCAGCGACCGCGCGGTCCTCGACGCCCAGTCGTCGCTCATCTCCACCTACGAGCAGCTCGGCCGCAGCGACCTGGCGCTGGTGGAGCTGCCCGACATGCTCGAGCGGCAGCGGGCGCTCCTCGGGCGCTACCACCCGTCGCTCATCATTCCGCTGGTGCTCCAGGCGGAAGCCTCGCTCGTCTTCGGCAAGCTGAGCGAAGCGCGCCAGCACATCGACGAGGCCGCGGAGGCGATGACGCCCACCACCTTCCGGCACCTCGAGCTGGCGGCGATGGTGCAGCTGGGGAACGGCAACGTCTGCGCCGCGGAAGGTCGCCCGGACTGCGCGGAGAAGGCGTTCCGCGAGGCCATCGACCTCGGCGAACGCGGCAAGTCGCCGCTGACGGCCGCGCTCGGCACCGGCGCCCTGGGCGAGCTCGCGCTGCGTGGCGGCAAGACCGCGGAGGCCGTCGACTGGCTGGGCCGCTCGACGGCGGCCTTCCAGGAGAAGTTCGCGGCGCACCCCGAGTTCGTGCGCGCACTCGCGTTGCAGGGCGCGGCGCTGACCGCCGCAGGCCGCCTGAAGGACGCAGAGGCCGCGCTCGGGAACGCCATGGCCCGGTGCAAGGAGCACGAGTCCTCGTGCGGGCTGCGCAGGAGCGTGGTGCTGACGCGCAGCGCGGAGCTGCACCTGGGACAGCGGCAATACGCGGCGGCCCAGACCGAGGCGGAGCAAGCGGTCGGTGCGCTGGAGGCGAGAGCCGAGACCGGCCTCGACGGCGCCGAAGCACGGCTGGTGCTCGCCCGCGTGCTGGCGGCTCGGTCGCTGGAGCCGGACCGGGTGAGAGCGCTCGCCGCGCGCGCCGTGCCGGTCTTCCGCGCGCGCAAGGACTGCGAGAAGCAACGGGCCGAGGCGGAGGCGCTCGCAGGCTCGACGGCGGCACCCGGACAAGCGAACCCCTGACGCGCCCGCGCGGCGCGACTACAGCTCGCCGAAGTGCCGCCGGTAGGTGTCCGGCATCCGGTCGAGGCCCACCGCACGCATGAACTTCTCCTGCGGGAGCATCACGTACTCGAAGTCGGCCTCGGTGCAGGTGACGCCCGCCTCGTCGACGATGGCGGAGGTGATGGACAGCGGCGGGCCTTCGCCGACGATGCGCGCCACCAGCGAGAGCGGCGCGCCCAGGCGCACCGGGCGCAGGTAGCGCAGGGTCGCTCCCTTGGTCAGCGGCACCACCTTCTGCCCCTGCGCCCGCAGGATGAAGGTGCACCAGCCCGCCATGCAGTCGAGCGCGGTGTACTGCAGCCCGCCGTGGACGATCTGCGGGAAGCCACCCATGGTGACCCGCGGCGAGAACGTGCCCACCAGCCGGTCGGTGCGCTCGCCGTCGCGCAGGATGCGAATCTGCAGCCCTTCGGGGTTCGACAGGCCGCAGCCGAAGCACTGGTTGCCGGCGAGAAACTCCTCGTTGAGCGCCTTCATGGCGGCAGCTTGGCAGCACCACGCGCCGCCGCCAAAGGGGCGTTCAGAGCCGGTCGCGCAGCCGCTCGATGGTGCGCTCGAAGACGCGCACGTCGCCGGTCCCCGCGGCCACCACCAGCGCCCCTTCGATGTTCACCACCGCGTCTTCCGCGCTCGCACGCGCCTGCGCCGCGGTCGCCCCCGCGGTGAGGCTCACCCGCTCGAAGGCCCCCTGCATCGCGGCGAAGGCGTTCTTGAGCGGCCGCCCGAAGCGCTCGCGGTCGACGCTCGCCGCGAGCCGCTCCAGCAGACACGCGCGCTTGCCGTTCTCGTAGAAGGCCTGCACGCCGGCGAGCAACGCGTCGCGCTGCGCGGCGGCGCCCTTGCGCGAGGCCACCTCGGCGAAGAGCCCCTCGAGCGTGCGGTCGAGGTGGGCGAGCACCTGCTCGGCCATCTCCGCCTTCCCGCCCGGGAAGTGGTGGTACAGGCTCGACTTGCCGAGGCCGGTGCGCTCCGACAGCTGGGCCAGCGAGGCGCCGTCGTAGCCGTCGTCGCGGAACGTGCGCATCAACCGTTCCAGCACCTCGTCCTTCTCCAGCAGCGCGGCGGGCATGGCGCCTGATTACTCCGGCCGGGGGTTGAAGGGCGACGGCTCGACGCCCGGCGCGGCGGCGAGCGGCAGTGGCGCGAGCGCCCAGGACGCGACGGTGAGCTCCCAGGCGCGCCCGGTCCCTCCCGCGGGGTGCCGCGCGTCTTCCGCCTGGTCGAAGAGCACCCGCGCGGTGCCTTGCACCTGCAGCACCTCGCCGCGCTCGAAGTCGAGCAGCGCGAGCCCCGCCCGCCCGTCGAGCCAGAGGTTCCCCAGGGTGTTGTACATGCCGTTGCCCGCGTAGTCGGGCACGCGCAGCGTCTGGCCGCGCACCTCGACGAAGCCCGGCGCCCCGCCGCGGTGCGAGACGTCGAGGCCGGCCGTCGCGTGCCGGGACGCGATGAAGAGCGTGTCGCAGCGCTCGATGAGCGCGCGCGCCCGCGCGTCGAGGGTGACGCCGCGCACCGGGGCGCCCGGCGGCGCCAGCACCGCGCGCACCTGCCGCTTCTGCACGTACTTGGGGCAGTTCGGGTACGCCCCGCGCACCTGCACGCGCACGTGGTCGCCCGCCACCTCCGCCACCTCGCCGTACACCCGCAGCCGACGGCGCGTTCGCAGCTCGATGCCCAGGAGCGCCACCTCGGCGCCCGCCGCGAGGTACTCGAAGAGCGGGTCTCCTTCGGCCACCTGGCCGTGGAGCGTCGACAGCGCCACCGCGCGGCCATCGGGGGCGCTGGCCACGAAGCCCGGCGGGCCGGTCACCACCGAGGCCCAGGGGTGCCCGGCCCCGTCGAGCGCGCCCACAGCGACCAGGCTCTGCTGCCCGAGGAAGGGCCGCGCCCCACCCGGAATCTCGTCGCCCAGGATCTGCCCGTTGCGCTCCGCCACCTGCCGCTCGCCGGCCCGGGTCTGCACCTCGATTTCACCAGCGTGAAAGGCAGCGGAGCGCACGGTCGGGTCCTCTCTCGTCAGAACGTCATCACGGTGAAGCCGTCGGCGGCGTAGCGCGCCAGGCTGGCGAGGCCGCTGGTGCCGGGAATCGGGTTGGCGGTGAGCAACGGCAGGCCCGACTTCTCCACGTCCTTGCGGGCCCCGAAGACGTCGGCGCACGCGCACGAGACCCCCACCACCGTGTCCTGAACCGCCTCGTAGAGCGCCCGCGCCGGGTGGTCGGGCTTGCGCACCTCTTCCACCCACCGGGTCCCCGCCCCCTGGAACACCAGCTCGACCTGGTCCTTCCGCTGCTTGAACTCGTGCGCCGCCGCGAGCGCGTTGAACAGCCGGCCGAGCGACTCTTCCCCGCCCTTGGGGTCCGACAGGACGACGATGGCTGCCTTCATGGTGTTCTCCTGGGTGACGTCGGGACGATTGTCGTACCGAACGATCGGTACAATGCACTCCGGACGACGCGGCGTCAACTCGATCTGCTGCCGACAGCCGCGCTGGCCGGGCGGCACGGGGCTCACCAGGCGGGCGGGGGGCGACCGGCTGCTCGACGGGCGCCGACCGTCAGGTGCCGACGGTGACCTTCTTCACGCCTCGCTTCTCGAGGAGCTTCCTGGCGCGCTCGCGCTGATCGCCCTGGAGCACCAGCGCGTCGCCTTCGATCATCCCCCCGCAGCCCAGGCCGGTCTTGAGCGCCTCGAGCCACTTCGGGCGCTCCATCACCGGCAGCTCGAGGTGCTCGACGACGGTGACCTCTTTCCCGCCGCGGCCCTTGCGTTCCAGGCGAATCACCGCGCGCGCGGGCGCCTTCTGCGCGGCCACCTCTTCCTTCGTCTTCCCCGGAGGCAGCCCCTCACGCAGCGCGGCCAGCCCGGCGAGGCCGGCGTTGAAGGGGCGCTTCTCGTCGCTCACCGATGCGGCTCCGGCCTGGGCTCGGGGAGCGTGCCGAACAGCGGGGAGTTCGGGTCGCCCTTGGACAGCGCCATGCCGTAGATGAAGTCCTTCACCGGCAGCGTCTCGTGCCCGTTGAGGATGACCAGCGGCGTCCCTTCGATGTGGTACGCGAGCGCGTAGCGGATGTCGTCTTCCAGCTTCGACTGGGTCTGCGGCGAGGCGACGCAGGCGCTGAGCTCCATGCGGCTGGCCGCCTTGGTGCCGATCTCCCACAGCACGTCGGCGCTGAGCTCGTTCTGACGCTCGAAGATCTCCCGGCGCACCTCTGCGAACCTGGGGTTGTTCTCCAGACAGAGCTGGATCTTCGCGCCCAGGCAGCGCACCGGGTCGCCGCTCTTGCGGCCCACCGACGGGTTGCACTCCCCGTCGAGCGGGAAGTAGCGCGGCTCGAGCGCGATGGCGTCCGGGCCCACCGCCTTCTCGATGCTGTCCATGCCCAGCACCAGCACCCGGCAGTGCGGGCAGAGCACGTCGGTGAAGTCCACCATCACCACCGGCGCCTTGGGCGAGCCCAGCCGGACCCGCGGCGGGAACGCCGAGACGTCGGGCGTCGGCGACTGCAGGTACGCCGCGCGCGCCTCGGCGAGCGCTTCCTTCTCGCCCGCGTTGAGCTTCTCGAAGTACGCCGCGGCAGCCGCGTCACCCTGCGGCACCGCCTTGGTCTCGCTCGACTTCGGCGTGAGGCTCCCCGGGTAGAGCAACAGGGCCCACACCGGCACCAGGAAGACGAGCAGCGGCACCGCCGCCTTGCCCCACTGCGAGGTCTCGGGGAGGAACCCGCCCGGCAGCTTGAGCGCCGCCACCAGCCCGAAGCCCAGGGTGAGCGCGTAGGTCCCCAGGCAGGTGAGGCACACGGCCTTCATGGTGAAGCTGGCGGTGGCGAAGGTGAGGCACGACAGCACGCCCAGCGCGCCCCAGAGCTTGAGCGCCGCGAAGTGCGCCTCCACGCTCTTGCCCGAGGCCTGCCGGCGCACCGCGAGGAAGGCGACGCCCAGCGCCACCAGCGACCAGAGCAGCCCCATGCCCGCGACGGGCAGCCCGGTGAGGCCGTGAATCCGGCCGGCGAAGGCGGAGTTCCACACCGCGGTGCAGTTGATGGTCTCGTTGATGGCGCAGGTGGCCTTGGCTCCGCCGCGCACGGCGACGAGCTCGAGCCACTGGTACACGGCGAGGCCCCCGTCGAACGCAGCCAGGGCGGCGAGGACGAGCGGGGTGCTGGAGCGGGGTGTCTCGGATGGCGGGGCCACGGTGCGCGCCTTATATACGCGGACGGTGCCTCTGCCCGCCGCTGACGTCGAAGAAGTGAAGGCCGCCCGGTCCGCCTGGGCGCGGGTCGACCGGTCCGCCCGGGGGCTCCTGCGCGTGGTCGGGGGCGAGCGCCTGGAGTGGCTGCAGGGCATGGTGAGCAACGACGTGGTGGCGCTCCCGGTGGGCGGCGCCTGCGAGGCCACCGTGCTCTCGCCCAAGGGCGCGATGGTGGCGCTGGTGCGCGTGCTCCGGCGGGAAGCCGAGGTGCTCCTCGAGCTGCCCGCGTCCGAGACCGAGCGGGTGCTGAACCACCTGAACCGCCTCCTCATCTCCGAGGACGCCGAGCTGTCTGCCGCACCGGAGCTCGCGGTGCTGGGCGTCGTCGGCCCGAAGGCGCCCCCGGCCCCGTCCGCGGCCCTCGGCGTGCTGCCGGGCCCCCTGCCCTCTGAGTTCGACTTCGTGGTGCCCCGCACCGAGCTCGCCGCCCTCGACGCGGCGCTGGGACCTGCGCCCACGCTGTCGGCGGCCACGCTCGAGGTGCTGCGGGTCGAGGCCGGCGTGCCCGAGTGGGGCCTCGAGCTCAAGGAGTCCACCATTCCCCTCGAGGCGAACCTCGAGCGCGCCATCAACTACAAGAAGGGCTGCTACGTCGGGCAGGAAGTCATCGCCCGCGGCACCTTCCGCGGCCAGATGAACAAGCGCCTGGTCGGCGTGCGCCTGGGCGCCGCGGAGACGCCCGCCGGCACCGAGCTCTTCAGGGGCGACAAGAAGGTCGGCGCGCTGACCTCGGTGGTGCGGGCCGCGAGCGGCGGCGAGGTCCTCGCGCTCGCCTACGTGCACCGCGACGCGCTCGCCCCCGGCACCGAGCTGCTCGCTGGCGGCCAGCCCGCGGTGGTGGCGGCGCTGCCGTTCCCCTGAAGCCTCGCGCCGGGCCCGGGCTAGGGTCCCACCGCGATGCATTCCACCCTGTCACGCCGCCTGGCGTCCGAAGCGGTCGGCACCGCGCTGCTGCTGGCGGCCGTCATCGGCTCGGCGGTGATGGCCGACCGGCTCTGCGGCGGGAACGCGGGGCTCGCGCTCCTGGCCAACGCGCTGGCGACCGGGGGCGCGCTGGTCGCGCTCATCGTCACCTTCGGCCCCATCTCGGGCGCGCACCTGAACCCGGTGGTGAGCCTGGCCGCCGCGAGCCAGGGAGAGCTGTCCTGGGGCGAGGCCTGGGCCTTCGTCGGCGCGCAGCAGCTGGGCGCCGTCGCCGGCGTGGCGCTCGCCCACCTGATGTTCGGAGCGCCCCTGGTGGCGCCGTCCACGCACGAGCGCAGCGGCGCCGGAGTGTTCGTCGGAGAGCTGGTGGCGACCTTCACCCTGCTCCTCGTGGTGCGCGGCGTCACGCGGCGGCCGACGCCCTGGGCGCCCGCGGCGGTCGCCGCCACCATCGTCGCCGGGTACTGGTTCACCGCGTCCACATCCTTCGCCAACCCTGCCGCCTCGGTGGCGCGCGCGCTGAGCGACACCGTCGCCGGCATCCGCCCGCTCGACGTGCCGGGCTTCGTGGGCGCGGAGCTTCTGGGCGCGCTGGCCGCGACGCTCTTCTTCCGCTGGCTGTCGCCGCCCGCCCCCGACGGCCCCCCGACCCCGTGAAGACGGTGGTCTTCGCCGGCGTGCACGACGCCGGCCGCTCGAGGACCCCGGGGGCAAGCCGCCCGAAGTGGCGCGGAACCTGACGGCGAGCGTGGAGCGTTCCACCTCCGTGCTCCCGCTCGCCCTCGTCCTCGCCGCAGCGCCCGCCTGGTGTCCGCTCGCCCCGGGCGTCGAGTACCGGGTCTACGACTTCGCCCCCGCGGGCGCGCCCCGGGGTCAGCTCCACGTGGTGCGCATCGACCCGGCGAAGGCGGAGCTCGCGCTGGGCCTGAGCTCCCGCGAAGGGAAAGGGCCGCACACCGCGGCGGAGTGGTCGAAGCGCGAGCACTTCGTGGCCACCATCAACGCCGGCATGTTCGACGGCGACCACCGCTCCAACGTGGGGCGCCTCGTCGACGGCGCGCACGTCAACCGCGCGGGGTGGAACGAGTACCGCTCGGTGCTGGCCTTCGGGGCAGCTGGCGCCCAGCTGCTGGACCTCGACACGCCCGCGGGCCGCGCGAGCGCCGAGCGCTTCGAGCGGCAGGTCCAGAACCTGCGCCTCATCAAGGGCCAGGGCACCCAGGTGTGGAAGCCCAACGGCCGCGCGTGGAGCGAGGCGGCGGTGGCGCAGGACGCGGCCGGGCGACTCCTCTTCCTCTTCTCGCGCGCGGGGGCGCAGATGTCGGCGTGGAACGACGCGGTGCTGGCGCTCGACCTCGGCGTGCAGCGCGCGATGCACGTGGAAGGCGGCCCGGAGGCGAGCCTGTCGCTGCGGCCAGTCGGCGCCTCGTGCCCGGGGCTCCCCGCGGGTGGCCTCGACCTCGCCGGCAGCTACGAGACTGGCTTCATGCCCCACGACGACAACCGCGCGCAGTGGGAGCTCCCCAACGTGCTCGGGGTGCGCGCCGTCAGTCGTCCGGCAGCGCCGGCTCCAGCGTCGCCCACGCCTCGTTGAGCGCGCGCGTCTTGGTCTCGGCGAGCGCGCGGAACTCCGGCGCCAGGTGCGCCACCTTGTCGGGGTGGTACTGCACGAGCAGCTCCCGCCACGTCTTCTTCGCCTGCGCGCGGGTGACGTGACCCGAGAGGCCCAGCACCGCGAGCGCGGGCGCGAGCGGATCCTCGGCTTCCTCGTCCGCCGTCGGGCGCGGCGGCGCCTCGTCCTGCACGGTGGTCGCCGCCGGGCGGCGCTTCGCCGCGGGCTTGCCCTTCGGCGTGGTGCTCGCCTGCGGCCTGGGCATGCCGGGGACCACCCGGGCGAGCGCCTCCCGCAGGGCGAGCCCCAGCGCGTCCTTCGACCGGCTGCCCGCGACCACCGCGAGGGGCCGGAAGCCCTGCACCACGAAGGCCCCGCGCGCCGCGCCGTAGGCCGCCTTGGAGTCGTCGGGCCACAGCGCGTCGGCGAGGTCGGTCACCGGGTCGCGCCACATGCCTTCCTTCTTGCCCTCGTCGACCACCAGGAGCTGGTCCACCACGTCGCCGTGCTCGCGCTCCAGCGAGGCGAACGGCTCCAGCCGCTCGGGGTGCTCGACCGCCCGGTGCGAGGGCACCGCCACCACCACCAGCGGGCGCTTGGCCTGCTTCGCCCGGGCGAAGAGCTTCTGCTTCACCGACCTGTCGCTGAACCAGAGGACCTCGATCACCAGGGCCCGGAGCCTACCCAATGGGCTCGGCTCGATCTCTGACGGCAGCACGCGAATCCGCGGCGTGCAGGGACCGTCGCGTTCACATCGAGAGCGCGCCCCCGTTGGCCTTCTCTCGAGCGGAGGTCAGAGACGACGGCGCTCTCCACCCGGGCCGCCGCCCGTGGGGCGATGGATCGTCCCCGCTGGCGCCGGCAACGCACTGAGGGAAGATGAGGTTCCTCGTTCGCGGAGGCCAGCTTTGAACGTGCGTGCCGTGGTGGTGAGCCTGTCGCTCGTCTGGCTGGCCGGCTGTGGAGGGGCCCCGCCGTGGTCCGGCACCTACGCGTCAGCGGGGACGTGGGACCTCAGCGGCCCCTTGTCCAACGGTCGCACGGTGGGCGACTCCGCGGCGGACCTGCTGGTCGAGCGAACGGTGTCGCTCATCGGCGTCCCTTCCCTGCTCGAGGGGAGAGCGCAGCAGGCGCTCGACGCGCTCCTGCGGGCACCGGTGAAGGAAGTCGTCGACCCGCGCGTTCCACCCGAACTCCGGCCTGGCGGCTCCGTGTACCTGGCGCTGTCCACGACCCTGGCGAAGGTGGACGTCGAGAGCGAACTCGAGCTCGAAGGTGGCGTGCTGCCCCGGAGCCTCCAGGGCCGGGAGACCTTCACCGCCTTCGAGTACACCTTCGCGGGGACACCCCACCGGCTCGATGCGTCCGCGCTGGGCAAGCAGGGGGTGCTGGCCGGGGCGAACTGGTCCGGCAAGGAGGCGACCGCGACCTCGCTGGAGATCGACCCACATGCAGTGGAGCTCCAGTTCGGCACCCTGGTGCAGCTGATCGTCGACCAGGTCGCCGACGCGACCAAGCAAACGGAGCTCAAGAACTCGCTCGTCGCGGCGCTGACCTGCGATCAGGTCGTCTCCCGGGTGTCGAAGGGAAGCGGCGGGCTCACCCTCACCGTCGGGGACTGGACACACACGCTGACCGATCAGGAGCTGCGCACGGCCTGCGACGGCGCGGCGCCCATCATCCGTGAGCGGGTGGTGGGGCTCTTCAAGGTGGACAGCCCCGTCGAGGTCGGGGGAACCGCCACCTACACGCCGTCGGGCGAGCTGCGCAGCGCCCCTTCGTTCGGCGGCCTGGTCCTGGTGGCGCCGAAGGCCATCGCCCCACGCGTGGGCGTCGCCTTCGTGGCCGGGCGCAAGCGGTAGTGCGCAGGAACCTCGGGCTAGAAGATCCAGCCCAGGCCGACGGTGACGTTGGGCCCCACGGCCAGCGACTGCTCGGCCGACCACAATGCCCCCACCAGGATCCGCACCGAGAACCCGGCCTCGGTGGTGAAGCCGTACCCGGCGTAGGTGCCCAGCGAGCCCGCGAGGACCTCGCCACCCGAGCGCAGCCGCATCGGCTGCAACGTCGGGTTGAAGCGAAGCTCCAGCGAGCCCAGGAGCGCGTGCCTCGGCGGCCGGTCAGTCGCCTCGCCCAGGAACCAGCCGGTGACCGCGAGGCCGGTCTGCAGGTTGAACACCACCCACCCGACCCGCGCCTCGACCGACACCCGGCCGTTGACGAGCACCCCGAGCTCCCCGTGCAACAGCTCCGGGAACCCGGGGCCGAGGAAGACCAGCGGCCGCACCGCCGCCTGCGCGCTGGCGCACCACAGCAGCGCCGCGACACACGCGAGCGGCACCCGTCGCCGGCGGGACTGGCGGAGCGCGACCCCGGTCATGGCCAGCTCATACCGGGCCACCTCTCGGGTCGCCAGGAGGTACCCGCCGTGGAGCTTCGCGGGCGACCGGAAGACGTGGACGCGCGCGAGCGTCGCGGTCAGGACACGGCCCGGGTCGCCTCCCGGGGAAGCAGCGCCTCCGATGCCGAGATGAGCGCCGCGACGTGAGCCTCGGTCATCACCGGGCTCGCGTGAATCGGCACCGCCTTCTGGTTGAACATCGCGCCGCTCTGCCGTTCCAGCGCAGGAGCGACGAGGAGCGGCGCGATGCGCGCGGCGTACGTGTCGGCGCTGATCATGAGCAGCCCGATGACGCCTTCGACCAGCCGCTGACGAATGCTGCCTTCGCCGCCCAGCACGTTGCTGCGGATGTTGGTCTTGATGAGCCCCGGGTTGAGCCCGAAGAAGTCCACGTCGGGGTACCGGCGCACGGCGTCCAGCACCAGCGCCTCGTTGCCGGCGACGGTGTTCATGTGCGTCTCCATCGCCGCGTACGCGCGCTCGGCGTTCAGGTCCGTCGGGTCCCCCTTCTGGTTCGTCCCCGGGAACCCCATCACGAACACCCGGGGCCTGGGCGCGCCCGCCGGGCGCCCCTTTCCGAGCCGCGGCGCCAGCTCCCGGAGGATGACCAGCCGGCTCAGGTAGCTGACCGCCAGGTCGCGCTCGAGGCCTTCCGCGGTCACTTCCCGCTCCGGCGCGGCGAAGATGCCGGTCGTCAGCAGCACCGCGTCGAGCGTCTCGGCCGGCAGCGCCCGCGCGACGCGGCGCGCCTCGCTCATCAGGTTGAGGTCGGCCTTGAGGAAGCTCAAGCCCTCGGTGCCCTCGTCGCGGAACGTCTGCCCGACCACCGTGACCGCCGCCCCACGGGCTGCGAGCAACCGCGCCAGGGCCCGGCCGAGACCGCCGGTGCCCCCGACCACCGCGATGCGCTTGCCCGAGAGCTCGAGCGAGGCCGCAGAAACAGCGGCGATCGACAGGTCACGGCGTGGAACTCCGGAGAAGGACTTCATGCGGACCTCCCGCGCTACGCCTGCTTGGCCAGCCGCGAGAGGTTCCCGGCGATGCACACCCCGGCGATGACGTGCATCACCGCCAGCGCGACCCGGGTCCCCGTCGAGGCGCCGGCGAGGGTGAGCGGCGGAACGCAGGAGGCGACCGCGAGCACCCCGGAGATGACCAGCCACGGCAGCCGCGGCGCCTTCAAGGCCTTGGTGAACCCCAGGAAGACGAACGAGGCCACCAGGCCAGGAACCAGGTTGGCGATGAGGATCATCGGCGCGGGCAGCGGGCCCACCGGAGCGTCCGGGCCGCTGAAGGCGCCGACGAACTCCACCCCCGCGGCGCGGGCCACGCCGTAGACGACGAAGCCGCCGACGGCGCTGACCAGCGCGCCGAGGAGTCCGGCCTTGAGGCTCGCGCCGAGCGAGACGGCTGACGTCGAGGGGGTCGATGCGGCAGCGGTGGCAGTGGCCATGGTCGTGTTCCTCCGGAAAGCGTGCCCACCCAACATGCAGCCCGGGACCCACCTGGACAATGGAGTCTGTCTGGACACACTGTCCCGCTGCATGGACACCACCGACCTGAACGCCGTGCGCGTCTTCGTCGCCATCGTCGAGACCAAGGGCGTTCGCCTGGCGGCGCGAGCGCTGGGGCTGCCCCGGTCCACCGTGAGCCGGAAGCTCGCCGAGCTCGAGGCCCGGCTGGGGCTCTCGCTCCTCAACCGCACCACGCGGACCGTGAGCCTCACCGACGCCGGGCAGGCGTACTTCGCGCGCGCGGTGCAGGCGCTGGGGGCGCTCGACGACGCCGAGCGGGCGCTGCGCGAAGCGGGTGGCCGGCCGACGGGCACGCTGCGCATCACCGCGTCACCGGCCATGGCCCAGCAGCGCGGCGGCGAGCTGCTGGCGCGCTTCCTCACCGACCACCCCGACGTGCGGGTGGTCCTCGACCTGTCGGAGCGGCACGTCGACCTGGTCGCCGAAGGGTTCGACGTCGCGCTCCGCGGTGGGCCGATGGTCGACTCGACGCTGGTCGCCAGGCAGCTGCGCTCGGCGCAGGCCTACCTCTACGCCAGCCGCGGCTACCTGAAGGCGCGCGGCACCCCGAAGACGCTCGCGGACCTCGAGCGACACGACTGCATCGTCCACGGCAGCAGCGCGGCCGCGCCCCAGTGGACGTTCATGGTCGGGCGCACCCGGAAGGCGGTGCCGGTGCAGGCGCGGCTGGTGGCGAACAACCTCGCGGTGGTGCGCGCCGCCGTCGAAGCCGGCCTGGGCATCGGCTGGCTGCCCGACATCAGCGTCGATGGGAGCAACCCGAACCGGAAGCTGGTGCGGGTGCTCACCGACTTCCCGCTCCCGCGGGCAGTGCTGAACGTCGTCTACCCGCCGACCCGCAACCTGAGCCCGTCGGTGCGGGCCTTCGTCGACGCCTGCGTGAAGGCCTACGGCTCCCCCGCGGCCCAAGTGCGCTAATGACCCGTTCCATGGGTTGCCACCACGACACGCCTCATCCCTTCGCCTTCCCTTCCGCGCGCCCCCACTACGCCGCCGACCGCGGCGCCCGCGCCGAGCACCTGAAGCTCGAGGTGAGCCTCGACTTCGAGCGGCGCTCCATCTCCGGCGTCGCCACCACCACCTTCGCCGCCGCGCGCGCGCTCACCCACGTGGTGTTCGACGCCGAGGCGCTGGAAATCGAGCGCGTGCTGGTCGATGGCCGCAAGGCCCAATTCGACGCCGACGACCGCCGCGTCACCGTGCACCTGCCGCGCGCGCTCGCCCGCGGCCAGAAGGCCACCGTCGCGCTCACCTACCGGGGCACCCCGCGCCGCGGCCTCTACTTCCTGGGGCCCGACGAAAAGGTGAAGCGCCCCGAGCAGGCGTGGACCCAGGGCCAGGACGAGGACAGCCGCTGCTGGTTCCCCTGCCTCGACGCGCCGGCGCAGAAGTGCACCACCGAGCTCATCGCCACCGTCCCCAGGCGCTTCTCGGTGCTGAGCAACGGCGCGCTGGTGGAGGACGAGGTCCACGGCGCGCTGCGCACCGTGCACCACCGGCTCGACCAGCCCCACTCGCCGTACCTGGTGACGCTGGTGGTGGGCCGCTTCGAGCGCCACGTGGCGAAGGCCGGCGCCACCGAGGTGCACACGCTCTTCCCGCCCGGCCGCAAGGCCGACGCCCTGCGCTGCGCGTCGCGCACCCCGAAGATGCTCGCCTTCCTCGAAGGCCTGACCGGCGTGAAGTACCCGTGGGGCCCGCGCTACAGCCAGGTGTTCGTCACCGAGTTCATCTTCGGCGGCATGGAGAACACCACCGCCACCACGCTCACCGACACCGTGCTCCACGACGCGCGGGCCCACGCCGACTCGACGGCCGAGCCGCTCATCGTGCACGAGCTGGCGCACCAGTGGTTCGGCGACCTGGTCACCTGCCGCGACTGGCCGCACGGCTGGCTCAACGAAGGCTTCGCCACCTACTGCGAAGCGCTGTGGATGGAAGAGGCCGACGGGCTCGACGAGGCCGACTGGTACCGCGGCGTGCTGCTCGACGCCTACCTCTCGGAGACCGAGAGCTACGTGCGCCCCATCGTCGAGCGCACCTTCGACGAGCCCATCGAGATCTTCGACTCGCACCTCTACGAGAAGGGCGCCCTGGTGCTCCACGAGCTGCGCCAGACGCTCGGCGACGCCGAGTTCCGCGCCGTGGTGCACGCCTGGCTCGAGCAGCACCGCCACCAGTCGGTCGAGACGGTGGACCTCGCGCGCACGGTGGAAGCCGTCACCGGAAGGAACCTCGACCGCTTCTTCGACGAGCGGGTGCACCGCTCGGGCCACGCTGCGCTCACCGTGGAGCTGTCCTTCGACGCGTCCGCCAAGAAGCTGAAAGTCCAGGCCCGGCAGACGGCCCCCACGTTCTCCGTCACCTTTCCGCTCGAGCTGCATCTGGGCAATGGCGAGGTGCTGCACCACGTGCTGGAACTCGACGGCCCGGAACACCTGTCGTTCGTGGACGCCCCGCGCGAGCCGCGCTTCGTCTGCGTGGACCCGCGGCGCCACGTGCTCGGCACGCTCAAGGTCGAGCAGCCCACCGCGTGGTGGCGGCGGCTCCTGGTGGCCCGCGTGCCGGTGCGCGCGCGCGCCGACGCCGCCAAGGCGCTCGGCAAGGACGGCAGCGCCCTGTCCATCACCGCCCTCGCCCACGTGCTGTCCGACGAGAAGGCCTTCTGGGGCGTGCGCGGCGCGTGCGCCAAGGCGCTCGGCCAGGCGCGCACCCCGTCGGCCAAGGCGGCGCTGCTCACGGCGCTGTCCTGCAAGCACCCCAAGGCCCGCCGCGCGGTGGTGGCGGCGCTGGGCGAGTACCGCGGCGACGCCGAGGTGGCGAAGGCGCTCACCGCGCTCTGCCGCGACGGCGACGCCAGCGTGCACGTGGAAGGCGAGGCCGCCCGCGCGCTCGGCAAGGTCCGTGCACCCCGGGCGCTGGAGACGCTGCGACCGATGCTCGAGCGGCCCGCCTACGCCGACGCCATCCAGGTGGGGGCGCTCGAGGGCCTGGCCGCGCTGCAGCGGCCCGAGGCCTGGCCGCTCGCGGTGGAGATGAGCCGCTACGGGCACCCGGTGAACGCCCGCCGTGCGGGCCTGCAGACCGCCGCCAAGCTCGCCGAGGTGGCGGAGAAGAAGGCGCAGACGGTGGACCTGCTCGCCGACGCCCTGAGCGACCCGCAGTTCCGGGTGGTGATGGAAGCGCTGCACGCCGCGCCGGTGCTGGGCGACGAGCGCCTCATTCCCTTCCTCGAGAGCCGCAGCTACCTCGACGGCCGCGCCCGCCGCTCGGCCCGCGACGCGGTGCGCACGCTGCGCGAGAAGGCCGGCGCCCCCAAGGAACTCGCCGCCCTGCGCACCGAGGTCGACGCGCTCAAGGGCGAGGTCCGCGCGCTCAAGGAGAAGTGGGACCTCTCGCGCCCGGTGGCCAAGCCCAAGGGCGCCAAGTGACGGCGCGCGCGTGACGCAGCGGCTGCCGCTCAGCGTGATGGACACGGCCTTCGTCGCCCAGACCATGCCTGGGCGGCCGATGACCACCCACCACGCGCTCGAGCTCGCCGAGGCGCCGCCCGCCGAAGCGCTCGCCGAGGCCGCCGCGGGCCTCGCCGAGGAACGGCCCGAGCTGCGCGCCGTCACCGCGATGCAGCGCCGCGCGCTGGTGCGCCACGTCGAGCCCTTCGCCCGCGAGAAGGCGACCGCCCAGGTCTCGCTCACCGCCGACGCGCGGCCCCTGGGCGAGACCGGCTGGCTCGACGCGCCCTTCGCGCTGGAGACCGAGTGGCCGTTCCGCGTGCGCAGCGCGCCGACCCCCGAAGGGCGCCACGCGGTGACCTTCACCCTGCACCACAGCGTCACCGACGGCCGCGGCGCGCTCACCCTGTTCGACCGCTACCTGCAGCGCCTGGCGCACTCGTGGAAGGGCACGCCGCTGCCGCCCCACGAGGCGGCGAGCGCGGAGCAGGTGTCCTTGCAGGACGCGCTGCTCGCGCGGCCGAAGCTGCTCGCGCAGCTGGGCGTCAACGTGGCGCGCAACGCGGGCCGCTTCTGGCAACACCGCGCCGCGCTGCTGGAGACGCCCGACGCCGAGAAGACCCACTTCGGCCTGCGCGTCGACGACGTGCCCACCGGCCTCTGGCGCAGCTTGAAGGACAAGGCGCGCGTGCTCGGCTGCACGCGCAACGACCTGCTGTGGTGCGCCGCGCTGGTGGCGGGCGACCGCTTCCGCACGGACCGCGGGCTGCCCGAGCTGCCGTTCCGCGTGGTGGGCGGGGTCGACCTGCGCGAGGCCTTCGACGCGCGGAACGCGAGCGGCAACTGGATCGGCACCCTGGAAGCGGACTTCGAGGTGAACGAGGTGCGCAGCTTCGGCCTGCCCGCGCTCGTCCACCAGCGCCTCGAGGCGGCGCGGGCGCCGGAGCACTCGCTGGTGACGCTGCTGCTCATGGGCGCGCTCGGCCGCACGCTCACCCCGGCCCGCTTCCGCGACGTCTTCCGCCGGGCCGACCTGCCGAGCGCGCCGACCATGTACTCGATGCTGCTGAGCCACATCCGCCCGCCGGGGCAGCTGTGCTGGCCGGAGGCGCTCGCGCCGGTGCGGCTGTGGTGCACCAGCACGCTGCCGCGCAAGCCGGGCCTGGGCTTCACGGTCACCACCGTCGGCGAGCGGGTGACGCTCGCCACCTGCTGGCCGGTGCCGCTGTCGAGCGCCGCCGCGGTGGGCGAGCTCGTCGAGGGGCTCTTCGAGGCGCTGCGCCGGCTGTCGTCGGAGCCCTGAGGTCCTTCCGATCCGCCGCCGCCCTCGAGGCCGCGCTGCATTGCGTCGCGGGCGACCTGACCGCTACGGTGGAAATCATGAGCAAGCCCCTCGTGAGTCCGGGCGTGGTGCGCCCCCTTCCCCCGGCGGGGCCGACCTCGAACGTGAGCGCTCCGGTCTCACCCACGCCTGTCTCGCCCGTGCCGGCCGCCAAGCCGACGGCGGCTCCCCTCGACGCGGTGGCCCAGGCCGGGGCACCGGGCGCGGTGGTGCTGAGCGCCCCCAACGCGGCGGGCGAAGTTCGCCCCAGCGCCGCCAGCACCGGCTCGCTCTTCGGCGGCGCGGTGGTCGAGCCCCGCGGCCTGCCAGCGGCCAGCACCGAGCACCTCGGCGAGATGTTGCGCTACGGCGCGAGCCCGGCGAACGGCTACGCCGCCCTCGCCCTCGGGCTCCTGGGGGACCAGGCCTCCGCCGACTCCATCAAGAACGTCGTCCGCTACGGCGCCAGCCCGGCGAACGGCCTCGCCGCCCTCGCGCTCGGCCTCATGGGGGACCGGAGCGCTTGCGAGAGCATCGACAACGTCGTGCACTACGGCGTCAGCCCCGCGAATGGCTACGCCTCCATCGCCCTCGCGCTCCTGGGCAACCAGGCGTCCTCCGACGCCATCAAGAACGTCGTCCGCTTCGGCGCTGCCCCGGCGAACGGCCTGGCCGCCCTCGCGCTCGGCCTCATGGGGGACCGGAGCTCGTCCGAGGTCATCGAGAACGTCGTGCGCTTCGGCGCCACCCCGATGAATGGGCTCGCCGCCATCGGCCTCGCGCTCCTCGGAGACCCCGGCGCGTCGACGGTCATCGAGAACGTCGTCCGCTACGGCGCCAAGCCGGCGAATGGCCTCGCGTCCATCGCGCTCGGCCTCCTGGGGAACCCGGCGTCGTCCGGCGTCCTGTCCGACGTGGTCCGTTACGGCGCCAGCCCTTCGAATGGCCTCGCCGCCATCGGCCTCGCGCTCCTGAAGGCCCCAGGCTCTTCCGAGGTCATCGAGAACGTCGTCCGCTACGGGACGAGCCCGGCGAACGGCCTCGCGGCCATCGGCCTCGCGATCCAGGGGGACCCCGGCGCTTCCAAGGTCATCGAGAACGTCGTCCGCTACGGCGCCAGTCCCGCGAACGGCTTCGCGTCCATCGCGCTCGGCCTCCAGGGTGACCCGGGCTCCGCGGACGTCCTCGAGAACGTCGTCCGCTACGGCGCCAAGCCGGCCAACGGCCTCGCGTCCCTCGGCCTCGCGCTCCTGGGCAACCCGGCGTCCGCCGGCGTGCTCGACAACGTCGCCCGCTACGGCGCGAGCCCGTCGAACGGCCTCGCCGCGGTCGGCCTCGCGCTGCTGGGCAGCCAGGGCAAGACGGTCGCCGAGACGCAACGGGGCCCCATCGACGCCAAGGCGGTGGTGCTCGCTGCGCTCCTGCTGCCCGAGTTCGCCTCGACCGACGGGGCCTGAAGTACGGGCTCCGCGCCCTGTCGTGGGGCTCCACGGCGTTCGTCGCCGAGGCTGCACCTTTCCCGGGGCTTCCGTGAGAACACGCCTTACAAGGTGAGGCCCGGAGGTGCTCGCCGCGCGCCGCGACAATCTCGTGGAGCGGCAAGTTCGCTGCTCGCCCTCCGAGGTCAGCCCTCATGCGCCAGCATGTCCACCGTTCCACCTCGCCCGCGACCGCGGGCCGGGAAAGTCGTGCCGAGCGCGCAGGCGCCGCTGCCCCCGGGGCGAGGACCGCCCAGCCCCGGGCCGCTGCCCCGGCCGTGTCCACCCAGCAGGACGTGTTCGAGGCCCAGGCGGTCGGAGACCGGCGGGCCGCCGCGGCGGCGAGGCCCTTCACCGTCACCGGCCAGAGCTTCGCGCCGCAGCACTTCTCGTCCCTCGACGAGGCGCAGAACTGGCTGACCAATGCCCAGCCGCCCATCGAAGATCCGGAGATCAAGATCTCCCTGCCCAAGAACGCGACCGTCCCCGCCCAGCCGACCGACTGGCGGTACTACCGGCCCGGCCAGAAGATCGTCATCGACGGCGGCGGCGCGACGGTGAACGGCGCCTCCCGCGGGCAGCCCGCGGCCGGCTATTTCCTCTCGTACCGCCCCGCGGTGGGGCCGGGCACCACGCAGGAGAACCCGGCTCCCGGCAACCTCGAAGTCCGCAACCTCAACGTGCGGGGCTTCGAGGCAGGCGGCATCGAGGTCTCACCGGTGGTCCCCGAGGGCGACATCCGCTGGAACGGAGGAAACAACGCCTTCGTCTCGGGCATCTCGATTCACCATTGCTCGTTCGCCAACCTCGGCAGCGAGCGGACGCCGTACGGGCAGACCGACTACGGCCAGCAGCAGTTCGGCGTCGCCGGCGTGCTGTTTCGCGGCGTGCAGAACTCCACCATCGACCACTGCAGCTTCCGGCACCTGGTGAACGGAGCGGTCCAGGGAACCACCAACGGCCCCGCCCTGATTCACGCCTTCTATTGCCGCGACCACTCGAGCAACAACGCCTTCACCAACAACCGCATCGCCGACGTCTCCGGCGACCCGGTGCATTTCGCGAACGGGTCCAACGACAACGTCATCAAGAACAACCGCGCCCACAACTCCGGGCGCTACGCGTTCAGCAACGACTGGTACACGAGCTACGAAGCCGACTCGGTCGGGAACCAGGTGACGCACAACACCACCGGATTCCTCTACGGCCACCCGCACAAGCCGGCGCGGCAGTTCGTGGATCTGATCAACGGCTGACGAGGTTCACCGCCCGCCTCAGCGGCCGGTGGCGTCGTCGAAGACCTGGTGCGCCCACGCCGTCGCGGCGTGCCCCTGGAAGTGGACGCCGTCGAAGGTGTCCTGCTCCCGGGTGCTCGGGCGCGAGTTGATGATGCGCAGCGGCGGCTTCCCGGCAGCCGCGCGCTCGGCGGCGACGTCGTGCAGCGCCCCGTAGAACCGGCGCTCCGGAGCGCTCCCTGCGAGGTTGCCGCCGAAGCCGTGCACGTCGGGGGGCCCCACCCACACCACCCGGGTGCCCGCGGCGTCGGCCTTGGCGAGCAGCTTGCGGATCTCCCCGGCGTTCGCCTGCCGGGAGCCGAACAGCATGTTGGTCCCCAGCGCGACCACCAGCACGTCGGGCTTGGAGGCGAGCACGTCGCTGAGCTTCGGGGTGTTGAACGTCTGCGGGCCCGCCTGGGTGGGGGTGCCGTGCAGGTAGTTCGACACGCTCGACGACGGAATGCCGGTGAAGCGCAGGAGCTTGCCGCCCCCGTCGTGCAGGTAGCGCTGCAGGCGATGCTTGAGCGAGTCCCCGAAGACACCGGCCGTGTGGGAGTCGCCGATGACCGCGACCCGCGCGTTGGCCGGAATGGCAGGTCGCCGCGCGGGTGTGGCAGCGCGGGCCTGGACCGGGCCGACCGCCACCGGTGTCGTTCGAGCCGAGGCGGTGGCGGTGACGGTCACGGTCGACTCCCTGGGCCCATGGCGGCAACCGGGCCTCGTGGGAGGATTGTCGTGAAGGGGTGGCCCCGGGTTGCTCCCCGGCCCTCGGTCAACCCCCTGGAAGTCGGCGCGCTCAGGGCCCGAGCAGCCGCCGCACCTTCTCCTTGTCGCTGCTGAAGGTGAAGTGCGACTGGAGCGCGAAGCCGTTGCGCGGGTCGACCAGGCTGCGCCGCACGATGGTCACCACCTCGACCTTGTCGCTGCTCATGTCGAGCAGATCCACCAGGGCGCCGGCCTGCGCGCAGCTCAGGAAGGCGCCGGTGCCGATGGCGCTGCGGATGACGCCCAGCTTGTCGGACGCGAAGTCCTCCGCGCGCACCGCGGCGGTGAGCGCGTCGAAGTCGGGCCCCGGCATGCCGAGCGGCGCCGGCGCGACGACCGCCACCGGCATCGGCGCAGGCTGCGGCGCCATCACCACCACCGCGGGCGGAGGCGCCTGCACCGCGGCCACCAGCGTCACCTGACGCCGGTGCGCGAGCGTCACCTGCCGGTCGAGCACCAGCGTGCCGTCGGGGGTGGCGAGCAGCACCCGGCACACCTGCCCCGGCCGCCCGTCCCACGAGAAGGGCACCGCGAACTGGCCGACGAGCCGCCCGTCGCACCAGACCTGCGCGCCCAGCCCGACCGGGCCGGAGACTGCGAGCCGCGCGGTCATCGCCGGCGCCCAGTCGAGGCGGAAGCCGTCGGTGGCCTCGACGACCGCCTGGGCCACCGGCGCCTCCATCCGCACGTCGACGCCGGCGCGCATCCCGCCGACCTCGAGGGACACGCTCTGCGCCTGGGCGTTCAGCGCGCACACCACCACCACTGCAGCGATCGTTCGCAGCATCGTCTCGTCTCTTTCTTGGTGAGGGAACTTCTTGAGGGATCAGCCGCAGAAGCCGGGGAACCCCGGCGCGGGGATGCTGCAGTTGTTCGACAGACACTCCGACGGCTTGGTGCAGGGTGCACCGGTCATCTTGTTCGAGCACAGCCCGAGCACGTCGGTGGCGGTGAACTTCACGCACGCCCAGCTCGCCGGGCAGTGCGCCTCCGTCTTGCACACGCCCACCAGGCAGATGCGCGCCTTGTTGGGAATGAGGCCGTCGTTGCACACCGCGCCCGAGGTGCCGACCGGGCAGGTCTTGTCCTCCGCGCACGCGGGGAACGTGTGGCACTTGGCGGTCGCGCCCTGCTCCTGCGGCGCGAAGCAGATGCTCTTCGCGTCACAGCCGTCGTTGCCGCTGCTCACCTGGTTGGGGTCGCACTGGGTGGCCGGCGGCGGCGTGCTGCAGAAGCCGGAGACGCACTCCTGCGTCGAGAGGCAGGCGGAGGTGCCGCTGCACGTCTGCACCGTCTTGTTGTGGCAGAGGTGGTCGGTCTCGGTGTCGCAGTACTGGTCGGCGGCGCAGTTGCCGTTCGTCTGGCAGCCGTACGCGCACACGCCGTTGAAGCAGAACTGGCCCGACGGACAGGCCATCGACGCCGAGCAGCCGAGCGAGATGCCGCTGCCGCCGCCGGCCGCTGAGCCACCGCCGGAGGCCGAGCCGCCGCCAGCGCTGCCGGAGCCACCGCCGCTGCCGCCGTCTCCGGGCCCCACGTTCACGTTCACGTTGCAGCCGGAGATCCACAGCCCCACCACCGCCGCCACCACTGCCCGTCCCGTCGTCGTCATGTGCCTGCCTCGTCGAACTGCGCGTTCGAGACCGTGTTGCGGCGAGACGTCGCCGATTACGAAGAATTCTTTGGGCCTGGTTCTGGTAGTTCCAGCACGTGATGCAGCTGGCCGCCATGCTCGCGGTAGCACTGGCCTCGGGGGCGGGGCCCGACGCGCACCTCGACTACCGGGTCGACCCTGGCGTCAGCGGCTGCCCCGACGAGGCGTGGGTGCGCAACGCGGTGAGCGCACGGCTGGGCCGCGACCCGTTCCGCGCCCAGGCCCCGCTGGCCATCACCGTGCACATCAGCCCGGTGGGCGCGCCGGCCCTCGAAGGCCTGGTCGAGGTCACCCGCGCTGACGGCACCACCGGCCGTCGCACCATCGACTCGCCGGCGGGCGACTGCCCGGAACTCGCCAGCGCCATCGAGCTCGCCATCACCCTGGTCATCGAGCCGCGGTGGCTCGCGCCCCCCACACCCGCACCGCCTCCGGCCCCTGCCCCCGCCCCGGCGCCTGCGCCGGCGCCTGCGCCTGCGCCTGCGCCTGCGCCGGTGGTGGAGACGCCGCTCGAGCTGCAGGGCCGCGTGGGGCCGCTCTTCACCGCCGGCAACGTGCCCGGCTTCACCGTGGGCCTCTCGCTGGGCGGCGCGCTGCGCTGGCCGCGCTTCTCGGTGGCGCTCGAAGGCCACGTCTTCGTGCCCAGCGGCATCACCTTCGGCGACCAGCACGTCTCCACCTTCACGGCGCGGGCGGCGCTGGTTCCCTGCCTGCGGCTGGGGTGGTTCTCGGGCTGCGCGGAGGTGGCCGCGGGCGCGCTGCAGGTGGAGAGCTCGTCCGCGCTCACCCCGCGGCAGACGGCGCCCAGCGTGCAGCTCGGCGTGCGGGCGGAAGGCAGCTTCCCCGTCACCGCGCGGCTCGCCCTGGCGCCCTGGCTGGGCCTGGGGGTGAACGTGGTGCGCACCTCCATCGCCTCGGGAGACACCCCGCTGTGGGTGACCTGGCCGGTGGCGCTCGGCGGCGGTGTCGCGCTGCAGGTGACGTTTTCGTCATGAATTCGCCCGGCTCGCCCCAATCCGGTGCGGTGGCCAGCGAGGCTCGGGTGCGCCTGGAGGCGATGTACCGGGGAGAGCTCAAGGCGGTGTACGGCTTTCTGTGGCGCCTCGGCGCCAGGGAGAAGGAGATGGAGGACCTGGCCCACGACGTCTTCCTCACCGCGGCCAGGCGGCTGGACACCTATGACCCGAGCCGGCCGGCGCGCCCGTGGCTCCTGGGCATCGCCTTCCGCGTCTTCTCCCAGGCGCGGCAGCGCAAGCAGGCCACCGAGGAGCTCCCCGAGCTGCTCGAGGACACCTCGCCCGGCCCCGAAGCCGCGGTGGCGCTGCGCCAGGCGAGGGCGCTGCTGCAGCGCGCGCTGGAGTCGCTGCCCGAGGTGCGCCGCGCCACCTTCGTGCTCCACGAGCTGGAGGGGCTGTCGGTGAACGAGATCTCGGAGGCGATGGACGTGCCCGCCCCCACCATCTACTCGCGGCTCAAGCTCGCGCGCGACGAGGTGGCCCAGGCCGTCTCGCGCCTCAAGCTCGCCCAGGAACGCCAGGAGGCCACGCGATGAGCGACCAGCTCCCGCCGCTCGACGAGAACCTGCGCGCGCTCCTCGACGCCGCGGTGCCGCCTTCGCCCTCGGCGGACTTCGAGGCCCGCGTCCTCGCGCGGCTCGACGCCTCGCTCGCCCTGCCCCCCGGGCCTGGAGGCGGCCACGGGGGCGGCCCCTCGGGTGCAGGCGGCGCCCCGGCGGCCGGCGCGGCGGCGACCGGAGGCCTCGTCACGCTGGGCAAGACGACGCTCGCGCTCGCGGGGCTGGTGCTCGCGGCG
>JAIBBQ010000080.1 GCA_019694595.1 Myxococcaceae bacterium | reverse complement strand
GCAGCGCCTCCGCGAGCAGCACGTGGGCGAAGGCGAGGCGGCCGTCTTCGCGACGCACCAGCGCGCCGGTGCCTTCCGCCTCGACGAGCGCCCGGGCCGCGTCGGCGTGGAGCTGCGCCAGCACCGCGGGGTCGAGCTCGCGCCCCAGCACGCCCGCGGTCTCGAGCACGGTGCGCGCGGCGCTCGACAGGAGCCCGAGCCGCCCCTGGAGCACGGCGCGCACGCCTTCGGGCAGCCCGCGGGGCACCGCGGCCGTCCCCTGTGCGAGGTAGGCGCGCACCGTCTCGTCGACGAAGAAGGGGTTGCCCTCGGTGGCGTCGAACACCTGCGTCAGCACCGCCTCGGGCAGCGGCGAGGCGGCGACGCCCTCGGCGAGCGCGCGCACCTGCTCGCGCGAGAAGCGGCCCAGCCACAGCCGCACACCTTCGCGGGCGAAGCGGGCGAGCAGACCTTCCACCTCGGGGCGCTGGCGGGCCTCGACGTCGCGCGAGGTGCCCAAAAGCAGCAGCCGGTGCTGCCGCGAGGTACGCGCCAGGTAGACCAGGAGCTCGAGCGTCGAGGTGTCGGCGGCGTGCAGGTCGTCGAGCACCAGCACCACCGGTCCCTGAGCGCAGCGCGCGCGCACCGCCTGCTCGACGCGCGCGAAGCGCAGGAAGCGGTCGCCGCCGTCGTCGCGCAGGCTCGCCTCGAGCTGCAGCGCGCCCAGCGCCTCGCGCCAGGGCCACAGCGGCGGCGCGCCACCGCTCTCCCAGGCCCGGCCCCACGCCACGGCAGCACCGGCGGCGCGGGCGCGGGTGGACAGCTCGTCGGCGAGGCGCGACTTGCCGATGCCCGGCTCGCCCACCAGCAGCACCGAGGAGCCCTGCCCCTGCAGCGCGGCTTCCAGCGCGCGCTCGAGCGCCTGGAGCTCGCGCCCGCGGCCGATGAGTGGGCTGCCCCCCATGCCCCCGAGTCATACCAAGCGCCGGGGCGGCTTCAGCTGCGCTTGCGCTCCAGGGCGAGCACGAAGCGTTCCCAGTCGGGGCGCAGGCGGTCGGGGTCCTGCCCCAGCACTTCCGTGAGCGCCTCGAAGCCGGTGGGGTCCTCGGCGCGCCGGGCGATGGCGCGCCGCACGAACTTCACCAGGAGCCCCTTCTCCTGCAGCCAGTAACAGAGGTACCGCGCGGCGGCGTAGTGGCTGCCGGTGTCGTCGTCGTAGAAGCCGCTCGGGTCGAGCTGGGTGAGCGCGCGGAAGCTGGGCACCTGCTTGCGCTTGAGCGCGGCCTGCAGGCCGGGCAGCCGCCAGTTGACGCCGCCCTTGAGGTGGCCGTCGCGCTCGTAGGGCTGCTCGAAGAGCGAGGCGAGGCCTTCGTTGAGCCAGGCGGGCGCCTCGGGCCACGACTCGTGCATGAAGGGGTGCACCAGCTCGTGGGTCAAGGTGCCGTAGCCGGGGCGGATGTTCATCACCAGCGCGTGCTGCGACGACAGGTAGTAGCCGTAGGGGGTGTCGGGCTCGATCTTGAAGCGCTGCCGCGAGAACTGCTCGTAGGTGGCCGCGTCCTTGAAGAGCCACACCTCCTCGAGGTGGTCGGGCGGGACCTCGAAGAAGTCCTTGAGCAGCAGCTCCGCGGTGCGCCGCACGATGTCCCGCGCGCGCTCCTTCACCTTCGCCGGGGCCTCGTTGCCCACCACCACGAAGGGCAGCTCGGTCACCACGGTGAACCCCGGGCCCAGCTCCTCGCGCAGGAGCAGCTCGCGGCCGGTGGCGTCGGCCGCGAAGGACGAAGGCTGCACCGCGAGCACCAGGCACACCAGGGCGTGCATGGAACGGATGGACGCCCGCACGAGGGCGGTGGTTCCCGCGCCACCGGGAAGTAAGGTGGCCGCCCTCATGAGCGAGTCGAACCGCCGTCGTCACCCGCGGGTCAAGGCCAGCAAGGTGGTGGCGCACCTGCGCGGTGAAGGTCGCACCCTGAGCTGCACCGTGGAGAACATCTCGGTGGGCGGCGTCTTCGTGCGCAGCAGCGAGCGCTTCGAGCCCGGCGTGCGGCTGCAGCTCACCCTGGTGCGGCCCGGCATGCGCAAGGCCCCGGCGCTGACCGCGGTGGTGATGAGCGCGCTGGCGGTGCCTGGCCTCGTGGGCATGGGCCTGCAGTTCGACCCACCCGCGGGCGAGGACGCCGACCGGCTCCACAAGCTGCTCGAGGAGCTGGGGGTGCCGTCGGAGCCCCCGCCGGCGCCTGCCAGGGCCGCCGCGCCTTCGCGCGAGGAACCGGCGGTGGAGCTGCCGCTCGAGTCCCAGCGGCTCATGGTGCAGATCCAGGGCCTGATGCAGCAGCTCGGCGAGACGACCGAGGAAGTGGTGCGGCTGAAGGCGCAGCTCGCCGCGGTCACCTTCGAGCGCGACCGCCTGAAGAACGAGAACACCGAGCTGCGCGTGCTCACCGGCCGGCGCTGAACGGACACCCGACCTGGGCCAGCGGCCGGCAGCCGCCACACGCGCACCCGGCCTCCACCACCACGCAGCGGCGGTCGGCGTTCACCTGCAGCACCGCGCGCTCCCGGCCGTCGAGCACCGCGGGCACCGGCGGAAGGAAGCGGTTGAGCGGCACGGTGGTGCCGCCGTCGTGCCCGCGCACCGGCAGCCCCTTCCAGAACCAGCCACCGTCCTGCCGGACCATCGTCCAGCAGCTCACCTCGCCGGCGCCCTCGAGCACCGCGGGCGCGCCGGCCGGCCAACCGGCGTCGGGCACCGCGGCGTCGGCCCCACGGAGGTCCAGGGCCATGGCCGCGCCCAGCACCAGCGCGGCCACCACCGCGCCGCGGCGGAGCGCCCCGGGCCTCACTTGTCCTCGCCGCCGCCTTCGCCCCACCGCTCCAGCTTCCGGTAGAGCGTCTTGCGGTCGAGCCCGAGCGTCTTGGCGGCGAGCGTGCGGCTGTTCCCCACCGCGGCGAGCACGCGGAGGATGTAGCGCTTCTCGACCTCTTCCAGCGGCACCAGCGCCTCGGCGTCGGCGCCGTCGGGCAGCACCTGGGTCGACTGGAAGCGCTGCACCTTCTCGGGCAGGTCGTCGACGGTGAGCTCGGCGAAGCGAGTGAGCGCCACCGCGCGCTCGATGCAGTTCGACAGCTCACGCACGTTGCCCGGCCACGGGTAGGCGAGCAGCTTCTGCGCCGCGGGCGTCGACAGCCCGGTGACGTGCTTCTGGGCCTTCCTGGCGAAGAGGCCGACGAAGTGGTGCGCCAGGAGCAGCACGTCGTTGCCGCGCAGGCGCAGCGGCGGCAGCTCGAGGCCGATGACGTTGAGCCGGTAGAAGAGGTCCTCGCGGAAGCGGCCCTGCTCCACCGCCTCCTCGAGGTCGCGGTTGGTGGCCGCCACCACGCGCACGTCGAAGGCGAGCTCCTGGCTGCCGCCGACCGGCCGCGCCAGGCGCTCCTGCAGCGCGCGCAGCAGCTTGGGCTGCAGGCTCAGGGGCAGCTCGCCCACCTCGTCGAGGAAGAGCGTGCCCCCGTTCGCTTCCTGGAAGAGGCCCGGCTTGGACGCGTGGGCGTCGGTGAAGGCACCCCGCACGTGGCCGAAGAGCTCGCTCTCGAGCAAGGCCTCGGGCATCGCCGCGCAGTTCACCGCCACGAAGGGGCCCTTGGCGCGCCGGCTGCTCGCGTGCAGCGCGCGCGCCGCGAGCTCCTTGCCGGTGCCGCTCTCGCCCGTCACCAGCACGGTGGAGTCGGTGCCCGCCACGCGGGCGAGCAGCTCCTGCGCCGCGCGGAAGGCCGGGCTCTCGCCCAGGCCGTACGGGCCCAGCCGGGCGTCGTTCACCGTCTCGCGCAGGCGCTTGAGCTCGGAAGTCATTCGGCGGTGCTGCACCGCGCGCTCCAGCACCAGCTCCAGCGCGTCGAGCTCGATGGGCTTGGTGACGAAGTCGTACGCCCCCGCGCGGATGGCGCCCACTGCCGACTCCAGGCTGCCGAAGGCGGTGAGCACCACCACCGGCACGCCGGGGAGCACCTCGTCGACCGCGCGCGCGAGGTCGAGCCCGCTGGCCCCTCCGGGCAGGTTCAGGTCGGTGAGCACCACGTCGGGCTCCACCTCGCCCAGCGCGGAGCGCGCCTCGGCCACCGTGGCGCAGGCCTTCACCGTGAAGCCGCGCCGCTCGAGCCCGCGGGCGAGGAGGTCGCGCATCGCGACGTCGTCTTCCGCCAGCACCAGCCTGCCCTTGGCCGCGCTCATGCCACCAACCCGAAGAAGCCGCGGATCTTGCCCAGCAGGTCGGCCTCGGCCATCGCCTTGCGGGCGAGCGCCGCGGCCTGCGAGAGGTTCTCCTTCGCCGCTTCCAGCCCCACCCGGCGCTCGGCGAGCACCTTGGCGACGTGGGCGGCGAGCTCGGGCCGGTGGTTGAGCGCCTCGCGGAAGGCGTCCTTCTCGAGGCGGAAGCAGTCGACGTCGGTGAGCGCCACCACGGTGGCCGCGCGCTTCTCGCCGGTGAGCAGGCCCATCTCGCCGAAGAAGGTGTTGGGGCCGAGCTGCGCCACCTCGCGCTCCACGCCCTGGTCGGCCACCTTCACCGCCACCTGCCCTTCGGCCACCAGGTACAGCCAGTGGGCCTCGGCGCCCTGGCGGGTCACCACCTCGCCGCGGCGGAACGGGGCGAAGCGCAGACCTTTCGCCAGCGTCTCCAGCTCCGCGGGCGAGAGGCCCTTGAAGAGCTCCGACTGCGCGAGCACCCGCTGGCGCTTGTCGAGCTCCTTCCTGAGCTTCTCTTCCTCGCGGTCCTTGCTCTCCTCGGTGACGAAGATGGCGTGGGCGGGAATCGACAGCCGCATGCCTTGCCGCGCCAGCGCGCTGACGATGAGCGCCCGCACTTCGCTGTCGGTGGGGTCGTCGGCCGCGAAGTCGGTCAGCCAGTAGCGCACCGCGTACCGCCCGTAGCTCTCGCCGAGCTCCATCAGCACCACGCTGGGCAAGGGCTCGCTGGAGACGCGCTCGAGCTTGGCGGCGTGCAGCGCCTGGGTGACGCAGTGAATGACGTCGGGCGGGTCGAAGCGGTAGTCGACGTTGAAGTACACCCAGCGGCGCCAGCGCGACGGCTGCCCGGCGCGGCGCCCGAGCACGGTGACCTGCGACTTGAGCAGCACGGTGTTGGGCAGCAGCACCGTCTCCCAGTTGCGGGTCTCGATGGCGGTGTAGCGCCAGCGGATCTCGGTCACCTTCCCCGAGACGTCGCCCACCTTCACCCAGTCGCCCACCTCGAGCGAGGTGTCGAGCTGCAGCGCGAGCCCGCCGGCGACGTTGCCGATGACGTCCTGCAGCGAGAAGCCGATGATGGCCGTGGCCACCGCCGAGGTGGCGATGAGGCCCGAGAGGTTCACCCCCGCGTGCGACAGCACGCTCAGGCCCACCACCAGCGAGGCGATGGCGACGGTGACGTCCTGGAGAATCTTGGGGACCACCACCTTCACCCGGGGCAGCAGCACGCCGAACACCAGCGCGCCCACCATGCCGCAGGCCCCCACGCCGCCCAGCGCCACCGCCGGCACCTGGAACTGCGCCGCCAGCTCGGAGCCCGCGGCCTGCAGCACCGACGCGGTCAGCAGGCAGGCCCAGTGCAGCACCATGAAGAAGACGAGCGCGCGCAGCTTGACCGTGCCGGGCCGCGCCAGCGCGCGCACCGCGAGCACGGTGACCACGAAGACCAGCAGCAGCCAGTGGGCCCGCGCGCTCTGCACTTCGCCGGCGAGGGCGTCGAAGAAGCTCATGCGATGGGCACCCTACCCGCCCTCTGCCGGGAGATAGACGCGAAAGGTGGAGCCCTGGCCTTCGACGCTGTCCACGTCGATCCACCCTTGATGCTCGACCACCAGGCCCCAGCTCACCGAGAGCCCCAGGCCGGTGCCCTCGCCCACGCCCTTGGTGGTGAAGAACGGCTCGAAGATGTGCGGCCGCAGGTCCGCGGGGATGCCGCCCCCCTGGTCTTCCACCTCGATGCGGGCGAAGGGGCGCGCCGGCCCGCCCAGCTCGGGCGGCGGCGCCACTTCCTCGCGGCGCGCGCGCACCGTCACCACCGCCGGGCCCTTGCTCGCCTGGATGGCGTTGAGCACCAGGTTGGTGACCACCTGCTGCACCTGGCCCGCGTCGACCAGCGCCTGAACCTCGGCCGCCTCCAGCCGCAGCTCGACGTTGCGCTTCATCGCCAGCGGCTTGAGCAGCGAGAGCGACGAGTCGAGCAGCGGCTTGAGCGCCACCAGCGCGCGCTCCGGCTTGCGGCGCCGCGCGAAGTCGAGCAGCTGGCGAATGATGCGCGTCATGGTGGTCACCTGGTCGGCGATGACCCGCGCGCTGGTCGCCACCTCGCTGCCCTGGACCTCGCCCTTCTCGAGCATCGAGGCGTGGCCGGCCACCACGTTGAGCGGCGTGCCCAGCTCGTGCGCCACGCCGGAGGCCAGCGTGCCCACCGTGCCCAGCCGGTCGACGTGGCGCAGGTGCTCGATGACCGCGAGCCGCGCGGCGGTCTCGTTCGCCAGCCGCTCGCGCGCCTCGCCCAGGGCGGCCGCCATCTCGTTCATCGCGCCGCCGAGCACGCCGAGCTCGTCGCGGGTGTGCAGCTCGACGCGCGCCGCGAGCTCGCCCGCCTGCAGCCGGCGCGAGAGCGCCACCAGCTGCGCCACCGGCGCGCCGATGAGCCGCCGGCCGAGGTACGCCGCGAGCACCAGGAAGCCCAGCGCCAGGAACAGCGCGGTGGCGCCGATGCGCAGCGCGGTGCTCTTGGGCGCCTCGTAGCGGGCGTCGAGCAGCTCGGAGACCTTCACCACCCCCTGCCGCTCACCGAGCGTCACCGGCACGAAGGTCACCAGCCGCGGCGGCACCTCCGCGCTGCGCACCAGCGAGCGGCCCTGCGGCGGCAGACCGGCGACGTCGTCCTTGAGCCGCGGCGGGACTTCCTCGAGCCACAGGAAGGTGACCTCCAGCCCCTCGCTGCCCGGCACCGACTTGAGCTCCGGCACCGACACCACCCCGGTGGTGCGGAACTCTTCGCGCACCAGCTCGCGCAGGAGCCGCCCGAGCGCCCGGTGGTCGGCCTTGGCGTCGTCGAGCGAGCGCGCGTAGTCGCTCTCCACGTCGACCACCGCTTCCACCACCAGCGCCACCGCCGCCAGCGCCGCCAGCGCGAGGATGAGCTTGCGGGCGATGGACATCGTCACCGGCGGAGGCCGTGCCAGATCCGCGCCGCTGCCCTGCGTGGGGTTCCCGGCCATGAGCGGGGCAATATGCCCCGTGGGGGGCGATTTGGGGCCTGTTGCAGTCGCCTAACACCCCGCCCGGGCAGGTGGCCCAGGCCCTGCAACCGCCCGAGACGTGGACGCTTCCGTCGCCAGCGAGACGCAGCCGCGAAAGGCCTCGGGGCTGCGCGTGGCGCTCGCCGAGGACAACGACGAGCTGCGCGAGCTCCTCGCCGGCCGCCTGCGCCGGGCGGGCCACCTCGTGATGGAGCTGGAAGACGGCTTCGAGCTGATGGACGCGCTGCTCGACCGCGCCCACCTGCCCGACGTGGTGGTGACCGACGTGCGCATGCCCGGCCGCAGCGGGCTGTCGGTGCTGGAAGAGGCGCGCAGGCTGGGCGTGCGCACCCCGTTCCTGGTGCTCACCGCCTTCGCCAGCGAGGCGCTGCAGGAACAGCACGCCGCGCTGGGCGTGATGCTGGTGCTGTCCAAGCCGGTGTCGCTCGAGCTCATGCAACACACCGTGGAGACCCTGGGCGCCACCGCGCGCTCGAGGAAGGAGTCGTAACGATGCTGGGCGTGGTGGGGCTGGTCGGGGCGGTGCTGTCGTCGGTGCCGGCGCTGGAGCTGTCGAAGCTGCCCGACGACGGCGCGCTGGCGGCGCTGGTGTGGGAACGGGCGACCGACCTGCAGCTCGAGCGCGTGCGCCTGGCGCAGGCCAAGGGCGACGCCGACCGCGCGCACCTGCTGCCCAACCCCGGCCTCGACGTGTCGCTCAACACCATCCCGCTCGGCACCACCAACCCGCCCGGCCTCTCGTTCGGCGAGGTGCCCAACGTGGCCATCGGCCTGTCGGAGCAGGTGGAGCTCTTCAAGCGCGGGCCCCGCCAGGCCGCCACCGGCGCCGCGCTCACCGCCGAGGTGCAGGTGGCGCGCGACCTGGTGCGGCAGCGCTGGCTCGACCTGCTCGACGGCATCGCGGAGATCGCCACCGCCCAGGCCCGCACCGCCGAGCTCACCGAGCTGGTGAAGGACGCCGCCGAGCTGACCCGGCTGCAGGTCGAGCGCGCCAAGCTGGGCGACACCGCCGCGCTCGACGCCGACCGCGCCGCGCTCGAGGAAGAGAAGCTGCGCGCGCAGCTCGCCACCGAGCAGTCGCGGCTGCAGCAGGCGCTGGCGCAGTGCGCGGTGCTCGCCGGGGTGCCGTGCCACGCCTTCGAGTCGGCCGCGCTCGCGTCCGCCTACCTCGAGCGCCGCTGGGCGCTCGCCGGCGCCGAGCTCGAGCAGCGGCCCGACCTCGAGGCGCTCCGCGCGCAGGAAGCGAGCGCCCGCGCCGCGGTCTCGCTCGCCAACGCCCACGCCATTCCCGACCCCACGCTGCGGGTGGGCTACGTGCGCGACCAGTTCGTCGTCTCGGGCAACCAGCAGAACTCGCTCTTCGTGGGCGTGTCGCTGCCGCTCACCTTCTTCGACCGCGGGCAGACCGACGCCGCGGCCTACGAGCGCAGCGCGCTGGCGGCGGCGAGCGCCCGGGCGCTGGGGCTCGAGCAGGCGAAGGCCCAGCTCAGCGCGGTGCAGGCCCAGCGCGCCACCGCGGAAGCGCGCCGGGTGACCATGGCCCAGCAGAGCCTGCCCACCGCCAACCGCCTGGTCGACCGGCTGGAAGCGGCGGTGCAGCGCGGCGCCGCCCCGGTGCAGGACCTCATCTTCGCCCGCCGCTCGCTGGGAGAGCTGACGCTCGACGCCCGCGACCTGGACCTCTTCACCTTCCGTCTCGCGCAGGCCGAGGTCCGGCTGCGCGGTCTCGTTCCCCCCATGCCGCAGGAGCTGTCGCCATGAGTGCCTCCACCCCGCTGCCCCGGGTCACCGAGCCGTCGCCCCCCGCCCCGGGCCCCAAGCCGGCGGTCATCGCCGGCGTCCTCGGCGGCGTGCTGGTGGTGGGCGTGGGCGCCTTCCTGCTCCTGCGCCACCCGGCCACCGCCGCCGCCGCGGTCGCCGTGCAGCCGCTCCAGGTCGAGGGCGGCTCGGTCACCCTCGCGCCCGGCGCGCCGCAGTGGCGCTACGTGGAGCTCAAGGAAGCGAAGACCGCCGCGCCGCTGCCGCCGCTGCCGAGCCCGGCCCGGGTGGACTTCGACGAGCGCCGCACCGCCAACGTGGGCACGCCGCTCGCGGGCCGCGTCGACCAGCTCTTCGTGCGCATCGGCGACCAGGTGAAGAAGGGCGACAAGCTCTTCACCATCCGCTCCGGGGCGTTCGCCGACCTGGCGAAGGAGCTCGACACCGCGCGGGAGGAAGTGCGGGTCAAGAAGCGGCTCTACGAGCGCTCGCAGGAGCTCTTCTCGCTCAAGGCCGCCCCCGAGAAGGACGTGCTCACCGCCGAGGCCGACTTCAAGGCCGCCGAGCTCGCGCTCAAGGCCGCGGAGGCCAAGCAGCAGTCGCTCTCGGTGCGCAGCACCGGCGAAGGCATCTTCGAGGTGCACGCGCCGCGCGACGGCACGGTGGTCGACGTGGACGTGGCGCTCAGCCAGGAAGTGGCCCCGGAGCGCGAGAAGCCGCTGGTGCGCCTGTCCGACCTCGACCAGGTGCTGGTGCTCGCCGACGTGCAGGAAGGCGACGTGGGCGACGTGGTGCAGGGCTCGAAGGTGAAGATCACCGTCAGCAACGGCGCGGTGGTGCGCGAAGGCGTGGTGGAGCGCATCTCGTCGATGGTCGACCCCCGCCGCCGCACGGTCGAGGTGCGCGTGCGCGCCGAGAACAAGGACCGCGCGCTGCGCCCCAACGCCTGGGCGGAAGTCGAGCTGCTGCCGCAAGACGGCTCGCCGCGCGTGGTGGTGCCCGAGGCGGCGGTGGTGAGCGAAGGGCAGACCTCGCTGGTCTTCATCGACCAGGGCGACAGCAAGCTCGGCAAGCAGGTGGTGACCACCGGCCGCCGCCGCAACGGCCAGGTCGAGGTGCGCAAGGGGCTCGAGCCCGGCCAGCGCTACGTGGCCAAGGGCGCGCTGTTGCTCCTCAACCAGGTCGAGCTGGCGGAGTAGCGCATGTTCGACCGCATCATCCGCTTCAGCCTGGACAACCGGGCCGCCGTGGTCTTCTTCAGCGCGGTGGTGGCGCTGTGGGGCTACCTCTCGTTCAAGGACCTCACCATCGAGGCCTTCCCCGACCCCACCGACACCCAGGTCAACGTCATCACGCTCTTCCCCGGTCAGCCGGCGGAAGAGGTGGAACGCCAGCTCGGGCTGCCGCTGGAGCGCGCGCTCAACGGCACGCCCAAGCTGACCCGCCTGCGCAACCTCTCGCTCTTCGGCCTGTCCTTCGTCACCTTGACCTTCGACGACGGCACCGACGGCCTGTGGGCCCGGCAGCAGGTGCTCGAGCGGCTGCGCGACGCCGAATTGCCCGAAGGGGTGACGCCGGAGCTGGGCGCGTACGCCACGCCCATCGGCGAGGTGTACCGCTACACGCTGCGCGGCTCGGGCGGCGACCCGATGAAGCTGCGCACGCTGCAGGAATGGGTGGTGCGGCCGGCGCTGATGCGGGTCAACGGCGTGGCCGACGTGGTGAGCTACGGCGGGCTCCTGCGCGAGGTGCACGTCAAGCCGCGCACCCAGGCGCTGGCGAGCTTCGACCTCACCTTCGACGAGCTGGAGAAGGCGCTGCAGGACGGCAGCGCCAACGCCTCGGGCGGCACCATGGAGCGCGGCACCGAGCAATTCGTGCTGCGCAGCGAAGGGCTCTTCAAGTCGCTCGACGACATCAAGGACATCCGGGTGGCGACCCACGAAGGCACGCCGGTGTTCCTGAAGGACGTGGCCGACGTGGAAGACGGCTGGTCGCCGCGCCAGGGCGTGGTGAGCGAAGGCGCGAGCTTCGACACCGTCGAAGGCATCGTGCTCATGCGCCGCGGCGAGAACCCGTCGGAAGTGCTGGCGCGGCTCAACGCGGCGCTCCCCGGCGTCAACCACCGGCTGGTGGACGAAGGCGCCGAGGTGAAGGCCTTCTACGACCGCACCGAGCTCGTCGACACCACGCTGGAGACGGTGGGGCACAACCTGCTCGAAGGCGCGATCCTGGTGACGCTGGTGCTCTTCGCGTTCCTGCTCGACCTGCGGGCGGCGCTCATCGTGTCGGGGCTGATTCCGCTCTCGCTCGCGGTCTCCTTCATCTACCTGAAGCTGCGCGGCATGTCGGCGAACCTCTTGTCGATGGGCGCGGTCGACTTCGGCGTCATCGTCGACGGCGGCGTGGTCATCATGGAAGCGATGCTGGTGGCGCTCACCGTGCACCACGGCGCCGCGAAGACCGACGAGACGCCGCGGCAGCGCATCCAGCGGGCGACCAGCGAGGTGGTGCGGCCCACCGTCTTCGCGCTGCTCATCATCATCGCCGCGTACCTGCCCATCTTCATGCTCCAGCGGGTCGAAGGCCGCATCTTCAGCCCCATGGCCAACACCGTGGTGTCGGCGCTGGTGGGGGCGCTGCTCTTCTCGGTGACCCTGGTGCCGGCGCTGGCGTCGCTCATCTACCGGCGCACCACCGAGCACAAGGAATCGCCGCTGCTGCGCTGGGCGAGCGCGCTCTACGCGCCGTCGCTGCGCTTCGCGCTCAAGCGGCCGTGGGTGGTGACGGCGATGGCGGCGGCGATGCTCGCAGGGTCGGCGGTGGTGCTGCCGCAGCTGGGCAGCGAGTTCCTCCCCGAGCTCAACGAGGGCGCGCTCTACATGACCTTCACGCTGCCTTCGAACGTGTCGCTCACCGAAGGCCGCAAGCTGGTGCCGCAGCTCACCCGGCTCATCGAAGTGCACCCCGCGGTGGAGTCGGTGCTCTCGCAGCTCGGGCGGCCGGAAGACGGCACCGACGCCACGCTCACCAACAACCTGGAGTTCTTCGTGCGGCTGAAGAACCCCAAGGACTGGCCGAAGGAGCTGCGCGAGCTGTCCGACGTCATCGCCTCGCTCAACCGCTCGGTGCAGGAGATCCCCGGGCTGGAGGTGAACTTCAGCCAGCCCATTCGCGACAACGTGAACGAGTCCATCTCCGGGCAGTTCGGGCAGATCGCGCTCAAGCTCTACGGCGACGACCTGGTCGCGCTGCAGGCGGAAGCCGAGGCGGCGAAGAACGCCATCGCCGAGGTCGACGGGGTGGCCGACCTGGGCATCGTGAAGAGCGGCGAGGTGCCGCAGATCCGCGTGCAGCCCAACCGGCGCATGCTGGCGCGCTACGGCCTGTCGGTCGGCGAGTTCCAGCACGTGTTCCAGACGGCGGTCGGCGGCCGCAAGGTCGACGAGCTGTGGGACGGGGAGCGCCGCTTCGACGTGGTGCTGCGCCTGCCGGCGGTGGAGCGCGACGACATCGAGAAGATCAAGAAGCTGCGCATTCCCGTCGACGGCGGGCACACCGTGCCGCTGGAGGCGATGGCGCTGGTGGAGACCGGGCTCGGCCGCGCGTCGATCAACCGCGAGAACGGGCGCCGCTACATCGGCATCCGCATGAACGTGCGCGGCCGCGACCTGGGCAGCTTCGTGGAAGAGGCGCGCGCCCGCGTCTCCAAGGAAGCGCCGCTCAAGCCGGGCATGACCTGGGAGTGGGGCGGCGAGTTCGAGAACAAGGAACGGGCGATGAAGCGGCTCGCCACCGTGGTGCCGGTGGCGCTGCTCATCACCCTGCTCCTGCTCTTCAAGGCCTTCGATTCCTTCGGCCGCGCGGTGGTGACGCTGGCCAACGTGCCGTTCGCCCTGGTGGGCGGCGTGCTCGGGCTGTGGGTGATGGGCATGCCGGTGTCGGTGGCGGCGGCGGTGGGCTTCATCGCGCTCATCGGGCAGGCCTCGCTCAACGGCGTGCTGGTGACGAGCGCCATCGCGTCGCTGCGGGCCCAGGGCGTGGCGCTGGACGACGCCATCATGCAGGGCTGCCAGGAACGGCTGCGCCCGGTGCTGATGACCGCCGCGCTCGCAGCGCTGGGCCTGGTGCCCGCGGTGCTCAGCCGCGGCATCGGCTCCGAGACCCAGAAGCCGCTCGCGGTGGTCATCGTCTTCGGCACCTTGTCGGCGTTCGCGCTGACGATGATCTTCCTGCCGGTGCTCTACCGCGCCTACGCCAAGGCCACCGAGCGGCTGGTGGTGGTGCGCGCGGGCGGCCCGGCGGAGTCGCAGGGCGCCTGACGGCTGGGGCGATTTTCCTCGGGCGGGGCACCTTGACCGCCCCACCGGCCCCGCCCGCGACGCCGCGCCCCACGCACGGGCCTGGCAAGGCTGATGCACCGCGTGCCCCCTTCGAGGGAGCCCGCGCATGTTCGACCGCCTCATCCGCTTCAGCCTCGACAACCCGGCAGCCATCGCCTTCTTCAGCGTGCTGGTGGCCATCTGGGGCTACCTCTCGTTCAAGGACCTCACCATCGAGGCCTTCCCCGACCCCACCGACACCCAGGTGAACATCATCACCCTCTTCCCCGGGCAGCCGTCGGAGGAGGTCGAGCGACAGATCGGCCTGCCGCTGGAGCGCGCGCTCAACGGCACGCCCAAGCTCACCCGCTTCCGCAACCTGTCGCTCTTCGGGCTCTCGTACGTGACGATGACCTTCGACGACGGCACCGACGGGCTGTGGGCCCGGCAGCAGGTGCTGGAGCGGCTGCGCGACGCCGAGCTGCCCGAAGGCATCACCCCGGAGCTGGGCGCGTACGCCACGCCCATCGGCGAGGTGTACCGCTACAGCCTGCGCGGCGCGGGCGGCGACCCGATGAAGCTGCGCACCCTGCAGGACTGGGTGGTGCGGCCGATGCTGATGCGGGTCAACGGCGTGGCCGACGTGGTGAGCTACGGCGGCCTCATCAAGGAGATCCACGTGCAGCCGCGGCCGCAGGCGCTGGCCGCCTTCGGACTCACGCTCGACGACCTCGAGCAGGCGGTGCGCGACGGCTCGGTGAACGCGTCGGGCGGCACGCTGGAGCGCGGCTCGGAGCAGTTCGTGCTGCGCAGCGAAGGTCTCTTCAAGTCGCTCGACGACCTGCGCAAGGTGCGGGTGTCGACGCACGAAGGCACCCCGGTGTTCCTGCGCGACGTGGCCGACGTGTCGGAAGGGTGGACGCCGCGGCAGGGCGTGGTCAGCGACGCCACCTCGCCCGACGTGGTCGAAGGCATCGTGCTCATGCGGCGCGGCGAGAACCCCACCGCGGTGCTGCAGCGGCTGCGCGAGCAGGTGGAGCGGGTCAACGGGCGGCTCGCCGACGACGGCGCGGAAGTGCGCCCGTTCTACGACCGCACCGAGCTCGTCGACACCACGCTGGAGACGGTGGGCCACAACCTGCTCGAAGGCGCCATCCTCGTCACCGCGGTGCTCTTCGTCTTCTTGCTCGACCTGCGGGCGGCGCTGGTGGTCTCGGGCCTCATCCCGCTCTCGCTCGCGGTCTCCTTCATCTACCTGAAGCTGCGCGGCATGTCGGCGAACCTCTTGTCGATGGGCGCGGTGGACTTCGGCGTCATCGTCGACGGCGGCGTGGTCATCATCGAGGCCATTCTCGTCTCGCTCGCGGTGCACCACGGCGCCAAGGAAGACCCTTCGCAGACGCCGCGCCAGCGCATCCAGAAGGCGACCACCGAGGTGGTGCGGCCGACGGTCTTCGCGCTGCTCATCATCATCGCCGCGTACCTGCCCATCTTCATGCTGGAGCGGGTCGAAGGCCGCATCTTCAGCCCGATGGCCAACACCGTGGTGTCGGCGCTGGTGGGCGCGCTGCTCTTCTCGGTGACGCTGGTGCCCGCGCTGGCCTCGCTCATCTACCGCAAGACCTTCACCCACCAGGAATCACCGCTCCTGCGCTGGGCGGGAGCGCTCTACGAGCCGACGCTGCGCTTCGCGCTGCAGCGCCCGTGGGTGGTGGCCGGCTTCGCCACCGTGCTGCTCCTGGCCTCGGGGGCGCTCCTGCCGCGGCTGGGCAGCGAGTTCCTCCCCGAGCTCAACGAGGGGGCGCTCTACATGACCTTCACCCTGCCCCAGAACGTCTCGCTCACCGAAGGCCGCAAGCTCGAGCCGACGCTCCTGCAGAAGGTGCGCGCCAACCCGGCGGTGGAGCAGGTGATGGCGCAGCTCGGCCGCCCCGAGGACGGCACCGACGCCAAGCTCCCCAACAACCTCGAGATGTTCGTGCGCCTCAAGGCCGCCAAGGACTGGCCCCAGCAGCTGCACGAGCTGCAGGACGTGGTGAATTCGCTCCAGGCCAGCGTGGCCGAGGTGCCCGGCATCGAGGTCAACTTCAGCCAGCCCATCCGCGACAACGTCAACGAGTCCATCTCCGGGCAGCAGGGCCAGGTGAGCTTCAAGCTCTACGGCGAGGACCTCACCGCGCTGCAGGAGCAGGCCGAGCGCTCGAAGGCGATCCTCGCCAAGGTGCCCGGCGTCGCCGACCTGGCCATCGTGAAGAGCGGCATGGTGGAGCAGATCCAGGTCGAGCCCGACCGCACCGCGCTCGGCCGCTACGGCCTGTCGATGGGCGAGTTCCAGCACGTCTTCCAGACGGCGCTCGGCGGCCGCCCGGTGGACGAGCTGTGGGAAGGCGAGCGCAAGTTCGACGTGGTGCTGCGGCTGCCGGCGGTGGACCGCGACGACATCGAGAAGATCCGCAAGCTGCGCATCCCCGTCGACGGCGGCCTCACCGTGCCGCTGGAGGCGCTCGCGCGCGTCGACACCGGCATGGGCCGCGCGTCGATCAACCGGGAGAACGGGCGGCGCTACATCGGCCTGCGCATGAACGTGCGCGGCCGCGACCTCGGCAGCTTCGTGGAAGAGGCCCGCGCGGCGGTGCAGGCGGGCGCGCCCCTCAAGGCCGGCATGCAGGCCGAGTGGGGCGGCGAGTTCGAGAACAAGGAGCGCGCCATGAAGCGGCTCGCCACCGTGGTGCCGGTCGCGCTGCTCATCACCCTGCTCCTGCTCTTCAAGGCCTTCGACTCGCTCGGCCGCGCGCTGGTCACGCTCCTCAACGTGCCCTTCGCCCTGGTGGGCGGCGTCTTCGGGCTGTGGCTCATGGACATGCCGGTGTCGGTGGCGGCGGCGGTGGGCTTCATCGCGCTCATCGGGCAGGCGTCGCTCAACGGCGTGCTGGTGACGAGCGCGGTGGCTGCGCTGCGCGACCAGGGCTACTCGCTCGACGACGCCATCGTGCGGGGCTGCCGGGACCGGCTGCGCCCGGTGTTGATGACCGCCGCGCTCGCCGCGCTGGGCCTGGTGCCCGCGGTGCTGAGCCGCGGCATCGGCTCGGAGACCCAGAAGCCGCTCGCGGTGGTCATCGTCTTCGGCACCCTGTCCGCCTTCGCGCTCACCATGCTCCTGCTCCCGGTCATCTACCGGACGTACGCCAGGCTCACCGAGCGGCTGGTGGTGGTGCGGCAGACCGCGCCGGGCGCCGCCCGCGCCGGCTAGAAGTGGTGCGCCTGGATGTACTGGCTCGGGGCGATGAAGGCGGCGCCGAACTGCTGGTTGCCGCACACGTCGCCCACCGAGGCGTACGCCGCCGGCTCGCTCGCCAGGTCGACGATGCCGTTGGGTGACGAGGTCTGGTCGTAGCCGCACACCAGCGCCCCGCCCGCCGCCGCCGAGGCGTCGCAGAGGCCCTTGGTCAGCAGCACGTAGTGGAGGTGCGAGTTGGCGCCGCCGAAGGTGGCGTTCCAGTCGAGCACCCGGGCGATGAGCTGGCCGCGCTTCACCGTGGCGCCGGTGGCCACGTTGGGGGCCTGCAGGTGCCCGTAGAACGAGCACAGCGTCTTGCCGCCGCCCAGGGCGTGCTCGATGAGCACGACGTGCTTGTACGTCGAGGTGTTGGGCCCCGCGTAGCGCACCGTGCCGTCGGCCACCGCGTACACCGGCGCGTTGGCGGTGGTGGCTTCCGCCCCGCTGAAGATGTCTTCCGCGAGGTGGCCGCCCACGAAGGGCGGCGCGTTGAGGTAGTGCCCCAGCACCTGGGAGACGAACCAGCCGCCCGCCGGGCCGGTGGTCCGGTCGCCCACCGGGAAGCCGAAGACGGTGGTGCCCGCGGGAGGCGGCGGCGTGCAGACGTCGTCGGTTCCCGCCGGCCCCAGCGCGCACCCGTGGGGGCAGTCGACCCGCAGCGGCGTTCCCCCCACGCACTCGTGGAGCGCGCTCTGACTGCAGGTCCAGTACTGCTTCCCCTGGTACTCCGAGGAGGCACACGGCCAGCCGGCCCCGCCTTCGATGCACAGCGCGTCGGCGCCGGCGGAGGGCAGGCAGCCCACCGCGCAGGCCTCGGTCCTCACCCCGCCGTCGAGGCAGCGGGTGCGCGCCTGGCTGGCGCAGGTCCAGGCGGTGGTGCCCGAGCAGGTCGCGGGGACGCCAGCGTCACGCACCGGCCCTGCGTCGCGGGGCGTGCCCGCGTCGTGGAGTGCGCCAGCGTCGTGGAGTGCGCCGGCGTCGTGCGGTGCGCCGCCGTCGTGGAGCACTCCGCCGTCGTGCGGTGCGCCTGCGTCTGGCCGGCCGCCGCCCAGGCCCGCGTCGAGCCGCTCCTCGGGGCGGCCGCCGCCATCGGCGCTCGGCGCTCCGCCTCCACCTCCGAAGGCGCCCGGAACTCCGCCGCCCCCCGGAGCGGCGTCGACCCCGTCATCGGGCAGCTCGCCCGGGCCACAGCTCAGAGCGAGGCAGAGCGACAGGGGGACGGTGAGGCGCCAGTCGAAGGAGGTGCGAGCGGTCATCTCCGTCGCAGACGGAGCCGGGGGCGCGGGTTCCAAGCGGGAAGGTGTCAGCGCCCTTGCCACGCTCGAGCGCGCGCCTGGTCGTCAGGCCGTGCGCGGCGTCTCCGCGCTCTCGCGCCGCAGCTCGACCGCTTCGATCCACAGCCGCACCACCAGCGGCCCCAGGAGCGCACCCCACGGCCCGACCGCGGCGATGCCGCCGAAGAGGGCCACGAACATCAGGAACACGGGGAGCTTGAGCGCGCCCATCTTGGCGAAGACCGGCCGCAGCACGTTGTCCACGGTGCTGATGAGGCCCAGGCCGAGCGCCAGCAGCACCACGCCCTTGATGGGGTTGCCGGTGAGGAAGAGCCCGAGCGCGATGGGCCCCCACACCAACGCCGAGCCGGCGACGGGGATGATGGTGGCGAGCCCGGTGATGGGCCCCAGCACCCACCAGCGCGGAATGCCGAGCGACAGGTACACCACCGTGGCCATCAGCCCCTGGGTCGCGCTGGTGAGCCCCACGCCCACCAGCAGCCCGCGGCCCGTCTCGTGGAACGCCGCGGTCAGGCGGTCGAGGTGCTCGGGCCGCAGGGGCGAGTGGCGGCGGCACCACGCCCACGCCGCCGGACCGTCGAGCAGGAAGACGAAGGCCCCGCCGAAGTAGATGAGCAGCCACACCAGGCCCTTCGCCGCGGCGCCGGCGACGTTGGTCAACAGGCTCAGCCCCTGCGAGCCGTAGCGCTGCGCGAGCTCGAGCGCGCCGGCGAGGTCGCGCGGAATCGCCACCGTCGGCGCCTCCGTGCCGCCCGAGGTGATGGTGGCCAGCGCGCTCTCGGTGGACGGGCTCTCGCGGATCGCCGCCAGCAGGTCCTGTGCCCCGGACAGGATTCCCAGGGTGATGAGCCCCAGCGGCACCGCCAGCACCAGGAAGAGCAGGAGCGCCAGCGCGGCCGCGGCGCGCCTGCGGCCCTTGAGCCCGCGCTCGAAGCGCTCGAGGAGCGGCCGGGCGAGCGTCGCCGTCCACGCGGCGAGCAGCAGCGCAGGCCACAGCGGCCAGCACACCACCAGGAGCCCGACGCTCAGGGCGACGACGGTCCAGCGCAGCGCGGCGTCGGTGGGCCTCATGCAGCGCGGTGCTTACCCCGGCTCGGCGCGCGGAAGGGGGTCTTCAGCGCGGCGCCACCTCGAGCGCCGCCTCGATGAGCGGGCTCAGCACCTCGCGCCGCCGCCACGCGGCGTGTACCGCGAACTTGGCCCGGGCGTGCACCACCGGCCAGGCCAGCACCCCGGCGAGCCGCGGGCCGCCTTCCACCAGCGACGGCACCAGCGAGAAGCCGAGCCCCGCCGCCACGAACCCGAGGATGGTGTCCGACGAGTCGGCGGTGAAGAGCACCCGGGGAGAGATGCCCTGCTCGCGCAGCGCCTGCTCCTGCAGCCCGCGCAGGGTGCGGTCCGACTGGTAGGCGATGAAGGGGGTCTTCGAGAGCGCGGACATGGGCACCTTCCCCTTCACCGCGTACGGCCCGTGCGTCGGCGCCGCCACGAAGGCGCGCACCTGCGCCACTTCCCGCACCTGCACGCCTTCCGGCAGCGTGGGGAACCAGTCGACCACCAGGTCCGCTTCGCCCGAGAGCAGCGCCTTCGGCTGCGCGGTGGAGGCCTCGGTGAGCGACACCGAGATGTCGGGCCGCCTCGACTGCAGGCGCTGCAGCCAGCTGGGCATGAGGTGCCGCAGCAGGTGTCCGCCGGCGTGAATCTTCAGGGTCCCGCCCACCTGCCCGCCCTTGAGCCGCGCCTCCAGCGCCGGCAGCTGCTCGTAGAACGGCGCCACCACGTCGAAGAGCGCCTGGCCCGCGGGCGTGAGCGCGACCTGATCCTTCCCCACCCGCTCGAAGAGCCGCACGCCCACTTCCGTCTCCAGGCGCCGCACCTGCTGGTGCACCCCCGGCTGGGTGATGGGGTACGGGAAGGTGCGTGCCGCCCGGGCGTACCCTCCGGTGCGCGCAACCCAGTAGAACCCCTCGAGCCGCTGCAAGGTCATCATTCACGGTAGGTTATCAGCGAACGATGAACTGGTAACTCAGGGTTTTAAACCGGCAGCGGCATCCTTGCGTTCGAAGGGACACCACCTTCCACAAGGAGCACACCATGCAGGCGATGAAGAACGCGGCGAACCTCGGCATCCTCGCGGTCTGGGCCACTCTCGGCGTCATCTTCACCCTCACCAGCCTGAACGCGGCCGCGCTCTCGCCGGTGCTGGGCTTCTGGCTGTGGTTCGGCGGCTTCGCGGCGGTGATGACCTGGGCGGTGAGCCAGCTCAAGTCGCCGCAGGGGGCGCTCGTCGCGCACGCCGCCGCCTTCGTGGTGCTCCACTGCATTCCCCGCATCTTCCCCCTCACCCTGCTGCGCCTCGGCCTCGACCTGCTCGGCGCGCGCTGACTTCCTTCGCGGTGGGGGCGCGGAGTAGACGCAGCGCCCACCATGGCCGGCGCCACCTGCTTCACCCACCCCGGCAGCGAAGCGGTCGCCAGCTGCCACGGGTGCCTCAAGCCCATCTGCCGCATCTGCACCGTCATCGAAGGCTCGCTGGAGTACTGCCCGGCGTGCGCGGTGGGCCAGCGCACCAGGCGCTCGCGGCGCACCGCGTTCCTCGGTGTGGGCATCGCGCTGGTGGTGCTGGTCGCGGGTGGAGGCGCGGCGCTGCTCGCGCTCCAGCCCAAGCCGGCGCCCAAGCTCAAGGCCGAGGAGCCGCCGCCGCAGTACGGCTCCTTCACCTACCGCATCGCCTCCGCGCGCAAGACGCTGGAAAAGGAACCCTGCGACAAGAAGGTGGTGCTCGAGCTGTCGGAGCTCTTGCTCAAGGGCGAACGCGCCCCGGGAGACCATCGCCACGGTGGACGCGTTCACCGCCAAGTGCGGCGACTACGAGCGGCTCACCTGGGACAAGTACACCGCCCACAAGCGGCTCGCGGAGTACGCCCAGGCCGGCGACGCGGCGGGCAAGCTGATGGAACTCAACCCGCTCGACTTCGACTACCCGTGGTGGCGCGCCGAGATGCTCGCCGAGCAGGGGAAGCTCGAGGAGGCGGTGGTCGACTACCGGCTCGCGCTGTCGCTGGAGCCGCGCATGCGCATCATCCCCACCATGCTCGCCGACACGCTCTTCAAGCTCGGCCGGCCGTGCGAGGCGCGCGGGCCGCTGGAGCAGCTCATCTACTTCCACCCCGAGCAGCGCACCGCGAGCGGCATCGCCACCCGCCTGGGGAAGGTCGACGAGGCCCACTGCGAGGCCACCACCGCGGAAGGTGGCGCGGTCTTCACGCTCCCCAAGGGCGGCAGCGCCATCACCGCGCGGGTGAAGGTCAACGGCAAGGCGCTGGGCACCTTCATCGTCGACACCGGCGCCACCTCGGTGGTGCTGTCGAAGGCCTTCGCCGCCAAGGCGGGCGTCGACGGCCCCAGCCGCACCGTGAAGATCCGCACCGCGGCCGGCATCCGCGAAGGGCAGCTCACCACGCTCGCGCTCGTCGAGGCGCAGGGCACCAAGGCGCGCAACGTGGAAGCGGTGATCTCCGACGGCCTCACCGACGACGGCTTGCTCGGCCTGTCCTACCTCACGCGCTTCGACGTCTTCTTCGACTCGCGCAGCAACACGCTGACGCTCAAGCCGCTGGCGAAGCCGAAGCCCTAGTCCAACGCCTTCAGCGGGGGCCGTGCAGCGCATCGGGCCGAGGAGCGGCCGGCGGCGCCGCCTTCTTCGCCCGGTCGAGCACCGTCAGCACCTGGTTCACCGGCGGGAGCCACGCGAACCACCCGTGACGATCGGCGGTGCCGGTGTACTGGTGCACCGCGCGCTTCGCCGCCGCGACCGGGTTGGCGACGGCCGACGCCACCGTGGTGACGGGGTCGACCGCCGCGTGAAAAGCCGCCTTGCCGATGCTCTTGAGGAACCCCATGGCACGTCTCCTTGGTCCGGAGGCAAAGCGGAAGTGCCGCCTCGGTTGGAGCACCGGACGAAAGGGCCGCCGTTTCGTCTTCCGGGGAGAATCGCCAACCCGCGCGACAGGGCGCCGAGGCCGGCCGGGCGGGTGCATCGCAAGGCTTCGATTTCAGTGATGAACCCGCTCGGATCCAGGCGTGGCCGGAAGACCACACCGGCCAACTCGAGCCCCGGATCTACGGCGCCGCGCCCACGCGCTTGAAGGTGATGCGCCGGTTGCTGGCGCGCCCTTCCGGCGTGGTGTTGGGCGCGCGCGGCACGGTGGCGCCGTAGCCCTTGGCGGTGAGGCGCTTGGCGTCGACCTTGTGCTCGACGAGCCACTTCACCACCGCCTTGGCCCGGCGGTCGGAGAGCGCGAGGTTCGCCGCCGCGTCTCCGGCGCTGTCGGTGTGACCGCCGACCTCGACCGACAGCGTGGGGTCGCTCTCGAACACCGGCAGCGCCTGCTCGAGCACCTTCGCCGCGTCGGGGCGAATGTCGGCCTTGCCGGTGTCGAAGACCACGCCTTCGAGCACCAGCTCGGCGCGCACCACCACGCAGCCCTTCTCGTCGACGGTGAGCTTGGCCGCGGTGTCGGGGCACTTGTCGTCGCCGTCGCTCACCCCGTCGCCGTCGGCGTCGGGCGGCGGCTCCACGGGCTTGGGCGTGGGCGTGGCTTCCGGCGCCTTGGGCGCGGGCGCCGGCCCGAGCTGCAGCGGCTTCTTGGCCCCGTCCTTGATGCCGTCCTTGTCGGTGTCGTACTGGCGCGGGTCGGTCTCGCCCTTGTCCAGCGAGCCGTTCTGGTTGGCGTCTTCCACCTGGTCTTCCAGCCCGTCGCCGTCGGTGTCGCGCTTGATGGGGTTGGTCGCGGTGTGCACCTCGAGCCCGTCACTCAGGCCGTCACCGTCGGTGTCCGGGTTGGTGGGGTCGGTGCCGTACTTGTTCGCTTCGTCGGCGTCGGACAGCCCGTCGCCGTCGGTGTCCACCACCGGCACGTCCTGCGCGAGCAGCTCCCAGGACATCGTCGCGCCCACCACCAGGCGGAAGGTGGTGCCGTGCAGGGGCTGGCTCTCGAAGAGCAGCTCCGCGCGCGCGAAGGGCCCGATGGAGAAGGGCCGGCGCAGGCTGTACTGGTAGCCCATCGCGGCATCGAGGCCGAACTGCGCGCCGTCGAAGACGTGAATGCCGACGTGGGCCGACGCCCAGAAGTTGCCGTCGAGCGAGCCCTTCTCGTCGCCGTAGCCGGTCTGGTCGTCGCGGAAGCGGAAGCGCGGCCCCAGGCCGAGCGCGAAGCCGGGCACGAAGCTGTACACGTAGGTGCGGTCGTTCACCCGGCTGATGAGCGGCGGCAGCATGGTGAGGTCGAGCCCGGTCTGCAGCTCGAGCGCCAGCGGCGGCAGCACCTGGTAGTCGAGCGCCGCGCGCACGTCGAGCCCGTAGGCCTGTGCGCCCGCCTCGCCGCGGAAGGTGGTGCCGTACGGCCCGGTGAACGGCGCACCGAGCCCCACGTCGAGGTCGAAGTTCAGCTTTCCGCTCTCGGCCGCAGCGGGGAGCGCGGCGAGCAGCGCGACGGACAGCGCGACGTTCCTGAGCGCCATGGCGAGCTCCGGTCTAGCAGCGGCGAGAGGTGGGGGCCATTTCGCGGCCGGTCACTTCGGTCCGATGAGCCAGTGGGCCTTCACCTTGGCCACCACCTCGCCCGAGGCATCCTTGAGCTCGCCCACCACCTCGTACCGGGTCTTCTCGCTGGTCTGCGGCGGGTCGCAGAAGCACTCGCCGGTGATGGGGCCGCGGGCCTTCTTGAGGTAGTCCATCTCCAGGCGGGTCACGATGCCGCGCGCGTCGTCGGGCACGCTGACCAGCATCGCCACCCCGGTCACCGCCTCGCCGAGGTTCATCAGCGCCACCGCGTGCACGCTCTTCAGGTGGTTGCGCACCTTGGCGGTGTCCTGGATCCGCACCACCGCGTGGCCCTTCTCCAGCACCACCACCTCGGGGCGCACCGAGCCGGTGTACGCGGCCATGCGGCCGATCAGCCGGCCGAAGAGCACCCCACCCTTGGGCACCTGCTGGAGCACGCCCCAGACCTTGAGCAGGTTGGACGCGGTGGGCTGGAGCGACTTGAGCGACAGCTTGGGCAGTGGAGACACGCGGTCGACCTCGTGGGAGCCAGAAGTACGGGGAACGGCAGCCTCGCACGAAGACCTGGCGAAGGCATGGGGCACGTCTATTCTCCGCCCCCGAGAGGCCCACCATTCGACTCGGCGTTCCACGAGAGACCTTGAAGCTGGAGCGCCGCGTGGCGGCGACCCCGGAAGCGGTGAAGAAGCTCGTGGAGCTGGGCTTCGAGGTCCGCGTGGAGCGCGACGCGGGCGCGCAGGCCGGCTTCCTCGACGCGGACTACGCGGCGGTGGGCGCCCAGGTGGTGGACCGCGCCCAGGCCTTCGGCGCCGACGTGGTGGTCAAGGTGCGGCCGCCCACGGTGGAAGAAGCGGGGCTGCTCGAGCCGTCGGCCACCCTGGTGTCGCTGCTCTACCCCGCGGGCAACGCCGCGATGCTCGACGCGCTCGCCGCGCGCAAGGCCTCGGCGGTGGCGCTGGAGAAGATTCCCCGCATCACCCGCGCCCAGAAGATGGACGTGCTCTCGTCGATGGCCAACCTGGCCGGCTACCGCGCGGTGGTGGAAGCGGCGCAGCGCTACCAGGGCTTCTTCGCGCCGCAGGTCACCGCGGCCGGCACCACGCCGCCCGCCCGGGTGCTGATCATCGGCGCCGGGGTGGCGGGCCTGGCCGCAGTCGGCGCCGCGCGCGCGCTGGGCGCCGAGGTGCGCGCCTTCGACACCCGCGCCGCGGCGAAGGAGCAGGTCGAGAGCCTGGGCGCGAGCTTCCTCACCGTGACGGTGCAGGAGTCCGGCGAAGGCCAGGGCGGCTACGCGAAGACGATGAGCAAGGAGTTCCTCGAAGCCGAGCTCAAGCTCTTCCGCGAACAGGCGAAGGAAGTCGACGTCATCATCACCACTGCGCTGGTGCCGGGCGCCAAGGCCCCGGTGCTCTTGCCGCGCGAGGTGGTGGACTGCCTCAAGCCGGGCAGCGTGGTGGTGGACCTCGCCGCCGAGCAAGGCGGCAACTGCGAGCTGACGAAGGCCGACGAGGTGGTGGTCGAGAAGGGCATCTCGGTCATCGGCTACACCGACCTGCCGAGCCGCATGGCGCGCACCGCGAGCAAGTTCTTCGCGCAGAACGTGGTGAACCTGCTGGTGGAGATGGGCGGCGCCAAGGCGTTCCGGCTCGACCTCGGCAGCGACGTGGTGCGCCCGGCGCTGGTGCTCCACCGCGGCGAGGTGCTCCCTGCGCCGCCGCCGGTGGCGCCGTCGCCCGCCAAGCCGCCGCCCGCCGCCGCCAAGGTGGCTGCGCCGGCCGGGAAGCAGGCGCCGCAGCCCATCATGACGCCGACCGGGCGGGCCTGGGGCGCCACGCTGGGCGGCATGGGCGTGCTGGGGGCGCTCTTCCTGCTCGGCCGCTTCGCGCCCGCCGACTTCCTGCAGCACTCGACCGTCTTCATCCTCGCCTGCTTCGTCGGCTGGCAGGTCATCTGGTCAGTCACCCCGGCGCTGCACACCCCGCTGATGAGCGTCACCAACGCCATCAGCGGCATCATCATCATCGGCGGGTTGCTGCAGGTCGGCACCGGGCTCGACGTGGCCTCGGTGCTGGGCGCGCTCGCGGTGCTGGTGGCGGCCATCAACATCGCCGGCGGCTTCCTGGTCACCCAGCGCATGCTGAAGATGTTCCAGCGCGGAGCGGGGCCGTCGAAGCCGAGCGGAGGCCACCCGTGAGCGGCACGCTGACCATCGCGTACATCGCCGCGGGCGTGCTCTTCATCCGCAGCCTCGCCGGGCTGTCGAAGCAGGAGACGGCGCGCCGCGGGAACCTCTACGGCATGGTGGGCATGGCCACCGCCATCGCGGTGGCGCTGTGGTCGTGGGCGGGCGACAGCCTCACCGGGCGCGAGCTGGGCCTGGGCCTGCTCGCGGGCGCGGTGCTGGTGGGCGGCGCGGTGGGCGCGGTGCTGGCGCGCCGGGTGGAGATGACCGGCATGCCCGAGCTGGTCGCGGTGCTGCACAGCTTCGTCGGCCTGGCCGCGGTGCTGGTGGGCATCTCGAGCTACCTCGAGCCCCGCACCGGGGCCTTCGAGACGGTGGCCGCGCGGTACGTGCACCTGTCGGAGGTCTGGGTGGGCATCGCGGTGGGCGCCATCACCTTCACCGGCAGCCTGGTGGCGTGGGGGAAGCTCAAGGGCACCTTGTCGGGCAAGCCGCTGCTCTTGCCCGGGCGGCACCTGCTCAACGTCGCCATGGCGCTGGCCATCGCCGGGTTCGGCTGGCCGTTCCTCACCGAAGGCGGCACCGCGGGGCTGCCGTGGCTCCTGGCGATGACCGCGGTGGCGTGCGTGCTGGGCATGCACCTGGTGTTCGCCATCGGCGGCGCGGACATGCCGGTGGTGGTCTCGCTCCTCAACAGCTACTCCGGGTGGGCGGCGGCGGCGGCGGGCTTCATGCTGGCGAACGACCTGCTCATCGTCACCGGTGCACTGGTCGGCTCGTCGGGCACCATCCTGTCGATCATCATGTGCCGCGCGATGAACCGGTCGATCCTCAACGTGGTGTTCGGCGGCTTCGGCACCGCCGACGCCAAGCCGAGCGACGCGGGCGCCGCGGCCGCCGGAGAGGTCCGCGAGCTCAAGGCCGACGAGACCGCCGAAGCGCTGCTGCGCGCGCGCGAGGTGGTGGTGGTGCCGGGCTACGGCCTCGCGGTGGCGCGGGCCCAGGCGTCGGTGAACGAGCTGACCCGGCTCCTGCGCGAGAAGGGCGTCAACGTCCGCTTCGCGATTCACCCCGTCGCGGGCCGGCTCCCCGGTCACATGAACGTGCTGCTCGCCGAGGCCGGCGTACCGTACGACCTGGTGCTGGAGATGGAGCACATCAACCCCGACTTCCCGAAGACCGACGTGGTGCTGGTCATCGGCGCCAACGACATCGTCAACCCGGGGGCGCTGACCGACCCGGCGAGCCCCATCGCCGGCATGCCGGTGCTCGAGGTGTGGAAGTCGAAGCTGGTGGTGGTGCTCAAGCGCGGCATGGCCGCGGGCTACGCCGGCGTCGAGAACCCGCTCTTCACGCTCGACAACACGCGGATGCTCTTCGGCGACGCCAAGAAGTCCATCGACGCGCTGGTCGCGGCGTGCCGCGGGGAGCGGTGAGCCGCGCCGGGGCCGGGTACACTGCGCCCATGCGCCGTTTGGCCCTGGTGGCAGCGCTCACGCTCGCGGGCGCTTGCTACGACTTCGACGCCGACCGGACTGCGTGCCTCGCCACGGGCCACTGCGTGGGCGCGAGCGGCGGCGGCTCGGCGGGCGGTGGCTCGGCCACCGGCGGTGGCAGTTCGGCC
>JAIBBQ010000319.1 GCA_019694595.1 Myxococcaceae bacterium | reverse complement strand
CGCGGCGCTGGCGACCGGGGCGCTCCCCGACGCCTGCCGCGAGGCCTGCGACGAGGCGGTGCGCGCCGGCGTGGTGGCCAGCCTCGACGACGGCCGGCTCCTGGGCGCCCAGCTGGTCGCCCGCCTGGTGGCCCGGTCCCGGACGCTGCTGCGCGCCGCCGCGGGCCCCGTGCCCAGGGACACGCTCGCCACCCGGCTCGGCCTGCGCCGCCCGCAGGACCTGAAGCCGGTGCTGGCCGCGCTGGAAGCAGGGGGCCTCGTCACCGTCACCGCCCTCGCCGTGCAGCCGGCCGAGCAACGGCCCGCCGCCCGGGCCGACGGCGAGGAGGCGCTCCTCGCGCTGCTGGCCGCGAAGGGGCTCCTGCCCCCGACGACCGCCGAGCTCCCGGTGCTGCTGCGCCGCTCGCCCACCGCCGTCGCCGCGCTCCTCAAGACGCTCGTCGCCCGCGGCGAGGTGGTGCGCGCCGGGGAACTCCACTTCGCCCGCGCCGCCATCGACGGCCTGGTGGAGAAGGTGGTCGCCCACCTGGGGAAGCAGGACACGCTCACCCCGCAGGACCTCAAGGCGCTCGCCGGGGTGTCCCGGAAGTACGCCATCCCGCTCCTCGAGTACCTCGACGCCATCAAGTTGACCCTGCGCGTGGGCGACGTGCGGCGGCTGCGTCAGGCGCCGAAACCCCCTGCCGGATGAGGCGGCGACCCTGCTAGGAAGGACGTTCGGGGGCAGCACCCGTGCCTGATTCGATTCCGCCAGCCGCGCCGCGAGGGCGCATTCTCGTCGTCGACGACCAGCGCAACATGCGCGCGACGACGGCCATGCTCCTGCGGGCCGCCGGCTACACCGTCGACGAGGCCGATGGCGGCGAGCAGGCGCTGCAGAAGCTCGCCGAGCAGCCGGTCGACCTGCTGCTCACCGACCTCAAGATGGAGCCGGTCGACGGCCTGACGCTGCTCAGCCGGGCGCTCGAGCTCGCCCCCCACGCCCAGGTCATCGTGATGACCGCCTACGGCAGCGTGGAGTCCGCGGTGGAAGCGATGCGCCGCGGCGCCTACGACTACCTCGCCAAGCCCTTCAAGGAAGGCGAGCTGCTCCACCGCGTGCAGAAGGCGCTGGAGCGCGTGCAGCTGCTGTCCACCGTCGACCTCTTCGCCGGCGAGTTCAAGCAGCGCCACGGGCTCGACGCGCTCATCGGCCGGTCCACCGCGATGCGCGAGCTGGTGAGCCGGCTCACCCGGGTCGCCTCGTCCGACGCCACCGTGCTGGTGCAGGGCGAATCGGGCACCGGCAAGGAGCTGGTCGCCCGCGCGGTGCACGCGCTGTCCCGCCGCAGCGAGCGGCCCTTCGTGCCCGTCAACTGCGCCGCCATCACCGAGAGCCTGCTGGAAAGCGAGCTGTTCGGTCACGCCAAGGGCGCCTTCACCGGCGCCACCCGCACCCGGCGCGGCCTGTTCGAAGAAGCCGACGGGGGCACCATCTTCATCGACGAGGTGACCGAGACCTCGCCGGCCTTCCAGACCAAGCTCCTGCGCGTGCTGCAGGAAGGCGAGATTCGCCGCGTGGGCGAGTCGGCGTCGCTCAAGGTCGACGCCCGCACCGTCGCCGCCACCAACCGCGACATCGAGCGCGAGGTGTCCGACAAGCGCTTCCGCCAGGACCTCTATTACCGCCTCAACGTGGTCGCCCTGCGGGTGCCGCCGCTCCGCGAGCGCCTGAGCGACGTGCCGCTCCTCGCGGAGCACTTCCTCAAGCGCGCCAACCAGCGGAACCTGAGGCAGCACTCGCTGTCGCAGTCGGCGGTCGACCACCTGATGCAGTACGACTTTCCCGGCAACGTGCGCGAGCTCGAGAACCTCGTCGAGCAGGCCGCCGCCCTCGCCGAGGCCGACGTGCTGGGGCCCCAGGACTTCCCGCTGCGCAAGGGCGGCAAGGCGCCCGAGCACGAGCAGAGCGCGCTGCCTCCCGGGGGCACCCTGGCGGACACGGTGAACCAGGCCGAGCGCCGGGCCATCGCCGCCGCCGTCGAGCAGCACCCGGGCGACCTCGCCGGGGTCGCCGAGGAGCTGGGCATCTCGTCGACCACCCTGTGGCGGAAGATGAAGCGGCTGGGCCTCAAGACGCCCGCCGGCTCCGAGCCACTGGGCTGATCGACAACAGTGGTATTTCACTTTCGCAATGCGGGCTGCGGATCTGAAAACCGCAGAATCTCAAACCACTGAAATCACGACAGAAGCCGGCTGGCACGCTGCCTGCTTATCTAGGTAGTGCAAGCGGCACTGGCGAGTTGAAGCGGTTCCCCCCCACCTCTTCAGCGGTCTGTCGCTTCAGCAGTACGGAAGACCCGCGGCCCGGTTCCCTCTTCGAGGGTGACCGGGCCGCCTTCTTTTTAAGTGAGAGCACCTTCGGCTTCTCGATTCTCTTCTTCGCGCTCTCGTTTCCTTCTGCAACAGCTCGTGCAACCGCTGGCCACCCCTCGCGAGGGGGGTGGCCGCGACCGTTTCTGGGCTCTGGTGATCGCTGCTTGACGGCCGGCGCCAGCGCGCCGGCTCCGAGGCGTTGGCTACTGGCCGAAGATGAGGCCAGCGCGGGACAGCCAGTCCGACACCGAGCCCGGCAAGAGGCCCAGGCCCACCACCGCGAGCGCGGAGGCCGCCAGCGCGAACTCCGTCGTCCACTGCCGCTCGGGCGTCTGCATGCCTTCCACCGCCGGGCGCATGTACATGTAAACGACGACGCGCAGGTAGTAGTAGACGCCCGCCGCGCTCGAGAGCACGCCCAGCACCGCGAGGCCCACCAGGCCCGCGTCGACCGCGGCGCGGAACACCAGCAGCTTGGCCATGAAGCCCACGGTGGGGGGAATGCCGCCCAGCGAGAGCAGGAAGACGGCCATCGCCGCCGCCTGGAACGGCCGGCGCTGCGCCAGGCCCGAGAAACGGTCGAGGTCCCAGGCGTTGCCCTTGGTCTCGTCCTCGCGGCGCTCCAGCGCGCCCACCACGCCGAAGCTGCCCAGCGAGGTGACGGTGTACGCGAGCAGGTAGAAGAGCAGCCCCTTGAGCGCCTCGCCGCGCAGCGCGCTGTCCGCGCCCCAGGTGGCGGATGCCGACAGCACGCCCGACTTCGGCGCCACCGTCGCCGGCGCGAAGAGCGCCGCCACGCCCGACAGCAGGTACCCGGCGTGCGCCACCGACGAGTACGCCAGCATGCGCTTCACGTTGCGCTGCGGAATCGCGAGCAGGTTGCCCACCACCATCGTGGCCGCCGCCAGCGCGCTGAAGATGACGAACACCACCTCGGGGTCGAACACCGGCCCGAGGAACAGGAAGACGCGCACCAGCGCGACGAAGGCCGCCGCCTTCACGCCGGCGGACATCACCGCGGTCACCGGGGTCGGGGCGCCTTCGTAGACGTCGGGCGTCCACATGTGGAACGGCACCGCCGCCACCTTGAAGGCGAAGCCTGCGCCCACCAGGAAGAAGCCGCACGCCACCAGCGCGGGCTGGGCCTTGGCCGCCGCGCCCAGGCCCGCCGCCATCTCCGACAGGTGGGTGGTGCCGGTGGCGCCGTACAGGAGCGCCGCGCCGTAGAGCAGCAGCGCCGCCGCGAAGGCTCCCAGGATGAAGTACTTGAAGCCCGCTTCCGACGGGCGGGGGCCGCGGCGCAGGTACGCGGTGAGCGCGTACGTCGACACCGAGAGCACCTCGAGGTTCACGAAGAGCGTGATGAACTCGGCCGACATCGCGAGCAGGCTCATGCCCGCCGCCGCGAAGAGCAGCAGCGCGTAGAACTCACCGCGCTCCGCGTTGCGGTGCTTGAGGAAGCCCGCGCCCAGGAGCGCGCCCAGGCCGGTGCCGAGGCACACCACCACGGTGGTGAAGCTCGAGAACGGGTCCAGCACCGCGTAGCCCTGCAGCACCGCGTGCGCCGGGAGGAAGGCGTTGCTGAAGGCCAGCGCCCCCGCCGCCACGCTGGTCACCACCGCGAGCAGCGCCTGGTAGGTGCGCGTCGCCGAGCCGAGGAAGACCTCGCTCACCAGCAGGAGAATCGCACCGGCGGTGAGGATCGCCGCCGGCAGCACCGGGAGGAAGTCGTCGAGGCCGAAGCTGGGCGTGTTCACGGGTGGGCTCCCTGCGGCGTGCCGGGCGCGGGCGCCAGCAGCTTGGGCATCACCATCGGCCGGCCGAACGGCCGCGCGGTGTCGAGGTCGATGGGGCGGGGCAGCGGCATCGGCACCGCGGGGGCGGCCGCCACCTCGGCGACCGTCTTGCCGGCGGGCAGCTCCAGCACGTGCACCTTGGTGCGGCGCTCGTCCTGGTGGTTGCCGTCCTGCGCCCACTGCGCGCGGGCGATGAAGCGCTTGGTCGACGCGTTCAGCACGTCGAGCATCGGCTGGGGCTTGAGCCCCATCACCAGCACCAGCAGCACGAAGGGCACCGCGGTGACCAGCTCGCGGAAGTTGAGGTCGTGGAGCGCCTTGTTCTCGGGGCGGGTGAGCGGCCCGAAGAACACCCGCTGCACCATGAGCAGCATGTACGCCGCGCCGAGCACCACCGCGGTGGACGCCACCACGCCGAGCCACAGCGGCAGGCCCGACTTGAAGGTGCCCAGGAGCACCAGGAACTCGCCCACGAAGCCGTTGGTGCCCGGCACCGCGATGGAGCTGAAGGTGATGATGACGAAGAAGGCCGTGTAGAGCGGCATCACCTTGGCGATGCCGCCGTACTCGCTCATCAACCGCACGTGGCGGCGCTCGTAGAGCATGCCGAAGAGGAGGAAGAGCGCGCCGGTCGACACGCCGTGGTTCAGCATCTGGTACGCGCTGCCGGTGGCGCCTTCGGGGGTGAAGGCGATGAGCCCCAGCATGCAGTAGCCGAGGTGGCTCACCGACGAGTACGCGATGAGCCGCTTGATGTCGCGCTGGGCCAGGCTCATCAGCGCGCCGTAGACGATGCCGATGACCGACAGCACCGCGATGACGAGCTGGGCGTCGCGCGCCACGGTGGGGAACAGCGGCACCGCGAAGCGCCAGAAGCCGAAGGTGCCCATCTTCAGCATCACGCCGGCGAGCACCATCGAGCCGGCCACCGGCGCCTGCACGTGCGCGTCGGGCAGCCAGGTGTGCACCGGGAACATCGGCACCTTGATGGCGAAGGCCAGCGAGAAGGCGAAGAAGAGGAACGGCCCGTAGCGCAAGAGCGAGGCGCCCGCGGGGGTGAGCGTGCACGACGCGCCGCTCGCATCCGAGCGCAGGCAGGTCGCCACCTCGCGCGAAGCCGCCAGCATGCCGTTGTAGAGGCTCGCGTAGTCGAAGCTGCGCTGCCCGGCCGGCTGGGCGATGAAGTACACCGCCAGCAGCGCCACCAGCATCAGCAGGCTGCCCACCAGGGTGTAGAGGAAGAACTTCATCGCCGCCATCTGGCGCTCTTCCGAGCCCCAGACGCCGATGAGCAGGTACATCGGGATCAGCATCGCCTCGAAGAAGACGTAGAACAGCAGCACGTCG
>JAIBBQ010000318.1 GCA_019694595.1 Myxococcaceae bacterium | reverse complement strand
CCCATTCGGGCGCGACGCCATCGGACAGCACCGCGCGCAGCGCGTCGACCGCGTTCCCGGGGCGCTCGAAGGTGAAGGCCGCCGAGCGCCGCGCGTCGTGCCAGGGGAAGCAGCGCACGGTGGCGCTGGTCACCAGCGCCAGCCGGCCTTCGCCGCCCAGCACCAGCGACATGAGCTCCGGGCCCGCCGCGCTGCGCGGGCTGTCGGGCGTCGAGAAGACGCGGCCGTCGCCCAGCACCCCGGACATCGACTGGCAGATGGGTTCGAGCCGGCCGCCGCTCACCGCGCGCAGACCGGCGTACGGGCCTTCGAGGAAGCGCGCGAGGGTCAGCCCCAGCGCGCCGGGCGGCAGCGGGCCCAGGGTGAGCGCGTGCTCCCGCAGCGCCGCCTCCGCGGTCTGCAGGCGCACCCCGGCGCCGAGCATCACGGTCGCGCTCTTGGGCGCCACCGGCCCGAGCTGGGAGAAGCCGGCGCGCGAGAGGTGCACGTCGCGCCCCAGGCTCGCCCGGTGGGCCGCGAGGATCTGCAACAGCTCGGTGAGCTGGCGCTCGCTCGTCGGGGTGGCCCAGGGGCCATCTGGCCCCGGAGCCCCCATCGCGCCCAGCGCGTCGAGCACCGTCGCCTGGCTCACAGGCCCAGCTTTCCGGGGTTCATGATGCCGTCGGGGTCGAAGGCCTGCTTCAGCGAGCGCAGCGCCGCGCTGCCTTCGCCCAGGGAGCCCAGGAGTGCCTTCGCCTTGAGCAGCCCCACGCCGTGGTGGTGGCTCACGTTGGCGCCGGCGGCCACCGCGGCAGACAGCGCCGAGCGCCACAGCGCGTCGTACCGGTCCGCCATCTCGGCCTCGGAGCCGCCCGACCCGACGAACGAGAAGTAGAGCGAGCACCCTTCGAGGTACGCGTGCGAGAAATGGCAGAGCACGAAGGCGTGGGGGCTCGCCGCCTGGTGCACGCGCTCGTACACCTCGTGCACCTTCTCCCAGGGCGCGGCCACTTCCATGGTGTCGGCGAACGCGTTGGCCTCGACGATCTTCGACATGCGGAACGACACGTCGTACCGCTTGGCGAGCCACTGCTGGCCGGGCGCCTCGCCGAGGTCCTTGGCGCCGAGCGAGCGGCAGATGTCCCGGGCGGCCTCTTCCTCGGCGGCGGCGCGCTGGGCCTCGCCCTCGAACATCAGGATGAGCCGGCTCTTGTGGAGCACGGCCGCCGCGGCGTTGAAGAGGCCGGGCCGGCCCAGCGTTCGCGGGGCGACGGCCCGCAGGAGTGCAGGCACCACGGCGCGCTCCCAGGCGCCCTGGAACGACGGGGGCGTGGCGCGGTGGGTGCGGGGCGTGCCCTTGCCCACGAAGGTGGTGTCGAAGGGGTCGTACAGACGCACCACCGCCGGCCGCAGCCCGGCGCGGAAGATCTGCCGGATGGCCTCGAGCCCAGCCTGCACCGAGGGGAGCTCGGCGCCGCGGAAGGCGCGCGCCTCTGGCCTGGGGTGCACCCGCAGGCGGGCGCGGGTGAAGAAGCCCAGCGTGCCTTCGGAGCCGATGAGCAGCGACGCCAGGTCGACGCCCGACGCGGGGCGCTCGGGGGTCTCGACCAGCTCGCCGGTGCCGAGCACCGCGCGCACCGACAGCGTCATGTCCTCGATCTTCCCGTAGCGGCCCGAGAGCTGGCCGGCGCTGCGCGCGGCGAGCCAGCCGCCGACCGTCGACATGTAGATGGACGACGGGAAGTGCCCGAGCGTGTAGCCCTGGGCGTCCAGCCGGCGCTCGAGCGGCTCGCCGAGCATGCCCGCCCCCACGTCGACGGTGCGCGCGGCCCGGTCGACCGGCTCCAGCGCGTCGAGGAACTTGAGGTCGACCGACACCCCGCCCTTCACCGCCCAGGTGCCGCCGCACACGCCGCTGCCCGCGCCGTACGGCACCAGCGGCAGCGCGCGCTCCCGCGCCAGCCGCACCACCGCCTGCAGCTGGCCTTCGGTCTTGGGCCACACCACGAGCTCGGGCGGCGTGGGAATGCGCCCCTGGCGGATCCACATCAGCGCCAGCGGCCACATGTCGCGGGCGTACGCGATGCGGTCCGACGCTCGCGCCGACACCGCGCCGGGCAGGAGCCGCTCGAGCTCCGCCTGCGCCGCGCGGGCGGCGGCCGACAGCGGGGGCAGCGCGTCGGCGGCCACGCTCTTGAGCGATGCGCTCACGGGCGGGCAGCTCCTGCGGGCGTCGGGCCGAGGTCCATGAACGCGCCGCTTCTACCAGCAGCGCCCTTCATTCGCGCGGCCCACGGGACTAGACGGCCCCCCGTGATCCCCCGATGGGAAGCCTCGCTGCTGCTCGCCGCCCTCTGTGGCTGCGCGACCGGGTGGCGTGGGCCCAGCTCCGACCACTTCGACGGGGAACGCTTTCACTCCCTCGACCCGGGCCCGCGGGACCGGGGCCTCGGCGATTTCCTCAAGTGGCAGCTCGAGCGCGACCCGGGGCCCTGGGCGCCCCCGCGGGACGTGCCCCCGGGCCCGCCGCCGCCGTACCGCGTCGCGCTGGGACAGATGCGGGTCACCCTCATCGGCCACGCCACCACGCTCATCCAGCTCGACGGGGTGAACGTGCTCACCGACCCCATCTATTCGGAGCGCGCGAGCCCGCTGTCCTTCCTCGGGCCGCGCCGGGTGCGGCCGCCCGCCATTCGCTTCGAGGACCTGCCGCCCATTCACGCGGTGGTGGTGAGCCACAACCACTACGATCACCTCGACGTACCCACCTTGCGGCGCATCGCGAAGACCTGGCCGCAGGTGCGCATCTTCGTCGGCCTGGGGAACAAGGCCTTCCTCGAGGCCCAGGGCCTGGAGCACGTCGAGGAGCTCGACTGGTGGCAGTCGCGCGAGGTGCGGGGCGTCACCGTCACCTCGGTGCCCAGCCAGCACTTCTCGAACCGCGGGCTCTTCGACGGCGCCCGCACCCTGTGGACCGCGTGGGTGCTGGGCGGCCGGTACGCCGGCCGGGCGTACTTCGGAGGCGACACCGCCTTCGGCTCCCACTTCGAGAAGACCGGCGCCGCGCTGGGCCCCTTTCGTCTCGCGGTTCTCCCGGTGGGCGCGTACAAGCCCGAATGGTTCATGTCTCCCGTCCACATGGGGCCCACCCAGGCCGTCGAGGCCGCCTCGCTCCTGCGCGCCAAGTCCGCGGTGCCCATGCACCACGGCACCTTCCAGCTGGCGGACGACGGCGAGACCGAGGCCATCGACGTGCTCCGACGGCACCCGGGCGTCTTCCAGGTGCTGGGCTTCGGCGACGGGCTCACGGTGCCGCCGTGAAGCGCGCGCTCGTCGCCGGGCTCCTCTTCGGGGCGGCCTGTTCCAGGCCGGGCACGCTGGTGGTCGAGGTGGACACCAGCGCGGCGAAGGCCACCCGCTGCCTCGCGGTGGTGGTGCGAGACCCGGCGAGCCTCGCCGAGGTCTCGAGCGGCCCCATCGCCAAGGACGGCACGGTGAAGGTGCTGGTCGCGCGCGGGCGCTTCCCGGCCGACGTGGTGGTGTACGCCATGGGCTATTCGGACGACGCCTGCACCACGTCGACGGTGCCGCCCGAGCGGACCGAGAACCAGGACGTCAGCTTCAAGGCCGGCAAGCAGCAGGTCGTGAAGCTCACCCTGGTGCCCCGCCCCAACGCCGTCGACCTGGACCACGACGGCTACTTCACGCCGGAGAGCGGCGGCGACGACTGCGACGACGGCGACCCCCAGGTGCACCCGGGCTCGGTCGAGTCGTGCGCCAACGGCAAGGACGACGACTGCGACACCCAGCGCGACTGCGCCCAGCCGTCGTGCGGCGGCCAGGCCTGCGGGCCCAAGGCGCTCGCCGCGTGCAGCCAGGGCCAGTGCCTCGAGCAGCAGTGCAACGACGGCCAGGACAACGACGGCGACGGCAAGCGCGACTGCGCCGACTCCGACTGCGACGGGGCCGCCTGCCCGGGCGGCGGCACCTGTGCCAAGGGCGTCTGCGGGGGCGCCAGCACCGAGGCGGGCCTCTGCGACGACGGAGCCGACAACGACGGCGACGGCAAGAGCGACTGCGCCGACAGCGACTGCCTCAACGGCGGCTGCGACCTCGGCAAGTGCGTCATCGGCGGGCGGTGCTCCGCCTCGGGCCAGTGCCAGGGCGGCACGGCGGTCGACTGCAGCACGCCGCCCAGCGTGTGCCAGGGCGCCGGGAGCTGCGACCCGCTCACCGGCACCTGCCGCTTCCCCGCGCAGCCGGGCAAGGGGTGTGACGACGGCGACCGCTGCACCGGGCCCGACCAGTGCACCGACGCCGGGGTCTGCGCCGGCGGGCCGCGGGCCTGCGTCTCGCCCAACACCTGCCTGCGCGCGAGCGCGTGCGAGGCCGACGCGGGGTGCCGCTTCACCGTCGACTCCACCGCCACCTGCGACGACGGCGACCCCTGCACCTCCGCCGACGGCTGCCTCGCCGATGCGGGCTGCGGCGGAAAGCGCCTCGACTGCACGCCGCCTTCCGACTGCCTAAGCGCGGGCAGCTGCGGCGCCGATGGCGGCTGCCAGTTCTCGCTGCTCGCGCAGGGGACCGCCTGCAGCCAGGACGCCGGGGTCTGCAACGCGGCCGGCCGGTGCGTGCCGACCTTCCCGTACCGCCCGAGCCAGTTCGTGGAGACGCAGCTGCCCACGCCCCCGCCTGGCCTGGTGAGCCTGGACTGCACCGGCACCGCGGTCGTCGACACCAAGGGCGCGGGGGCGCAGCCGACCTTCACCGACTGGTGCGCGGGCAAGCCGCTGCCCGGCATCGGCGCGCTGACGCTCAGCGGCGGTCAGGAAGCGCTGCTGCTGACCTTCGACTCGGTGTCCTTCGGGGGCGACTTCACCGTGCGCTTCGTGGGGCCCCGGCCGGTGGTGATCGCCGCCCTGGGGAACCTCGAGGTCCTCGGCACGCTGCGCGCCGAGTCCGGCGGCGGCGACTGCGTGGCGAGCGGCGCGGGCGGCTCCGGCACCGGCAAGCAGAGCGCGGGCGGTGGTGGGTTCGGCACCGCGGGCGCGCCAGGCAACGGCGGCCCTCCGGCCGGAGTGGTGAACGGCACGCCCGCGCTGGTGCCCCTGCGGGGCGGCTGCCCGGGCGGGAGCGTCGACAAGGGCGGCGTGGGCGGCCAGGGCGGCGGAGCGCTCCAGCTGTCGGCGGCCGGGAACCTCACCGTCGGCGGCTTCATCGCCGCGCCCGGAGGACCGGGCGAGGGCGGACCGTCGGGCCCGCACGGCGCAGGCGCCGGCGGCAGCGGCGGCGGCCTGGTGCTCGACGGGCTGCTGGTGATCGTCGCCGCGCCCGAGCGCGTCACCGCCAACGGCGGCTCCGGGGGCCAGGGGGGCGGCACCGTCTTCGGTGGAAACGACGGCAACGAAGGCCCGCTCGACGGAGGCGCGGCGCCCGGCGGCAGCGGCTCGGTCGGCGGCAAGGGCGGCAACGGCGGCGCGCGCGGCACCCTGCGCCAGCCCGGGAACGACGCCCCGAC
>JAIBBQ010000317.1 GCA_019694595.1 Myxococcaceae bacterium | reverse complement strand
AGCAGCACCTGCCGGGTGGCGTCGTCGTCGCCCGAGCCACCGGTCCGCTCCTGCCGCGCGAGCGAGGACAGCGGCGTGATTCCCGGGAGCGCGGCGGGCGCGCCCGACGCGACGAAGGCCGCCGCCGTGCGCAGGAACTCGAGCGCGTCGCGCGTCTTGAGGTCGTCACCCTGCTCCCGCCGCCAGGCGTGCACCGCGGTCCACTCGAGGCGAGGGAGCGCGGCGGCGAGCGAGGCCCAGGTGCGCTCGGTGTAGTGCTGCCCGGCGGCCGCGGAGACGAGCGCCTTGCGCTGGGCGGGGCGGAGCGCCGGACACTGCTCGGCGACGTCGCGGACCACGACGAGGGGCACGGTGAGCGGCCGATGCGCGTGCTCCGCGCTCGCGTGGAGCAGCGCCACGTCGGCGTCGTCGTTCCACGCGCCGGACCGGTAGCGGCGGAAGACCTCGCCCACTCCGACCATGCCGAAGGGCTCGAGCTCGACGGCCCGCAGCGCCCCCATCGACGCGGCGCCGAAGACGGCGACCCCGGCGTCGAGCGCCGAGCGCAGCTCATGGTGCCAGACGGGCGGCTGCTGGGCGAAGACGCCGCCGATGATGGCGATGGCGCGGGGCCGGGAATCCAGCGCGCGCCAGACGTCGCCCTGTGCGGCCGGCGGTCGCACCTCGCAGCGGGCCACGGCCCGCGCGCGCCGCGCCTCCAGCGATGGGCCGAGGAAGCAGATGAGCCCGCTCACGTGAGGAGCTCCGAGACCCGCGCCCCGGGCACCACGAGCTTGAGGACTGAGAGCGGAAGCCGGCCGGGCGCGAGCTCGACCACCACCGCGGTCCGCCGCCAGGCCCGCAGCAGCGCAGTGGCGGTCATCGCCCGCGGCGTGCCTTCCCTGGCGGGCAGCTCGAAGAGCGGCCGGGCGCTCTGCGCCTCGCGGCGCCGGCCGAGCAGCACGTCTTCCCGCGCGCCGTGGATCTCGGTGAGGCGCGACTGGGCGGCCTCGAGCACTGCGGCGAGCGCTGCGGCGCGCCAGGTGGGCCTCGCGGCGTACCCCGCGGTCAACGGCACCGGGCCGTCGGCCTCGGCGAGCAGCGCGCCGGCCACCGGGGCCGCGCCGCCGGGCGGCGTGAGGTCGAACACCGCGAGCTGGTAGCCGCCGCGCTCGAGCGTCCGGGCGAGCGGGCCACCGAAGGACCGGCGCCGACGGCTGACCGCGGGAGGCGTCCACCCTCCCGGCAACGTGCGGCAGAGCGCTTCCCGTTCCCAGACCTCGAGCGCGGCGTGCGCGAGCGCGTGCGCGCGCAGCGGGTGGGCCCCCAGCCCGTTCGAGGTCCAGCGGGCGACCTGGAGCCCCGGGGGCGCACGCTCGAGTGGAGGGCAGCTGACTTCGTCGGCGCCGACGAGCACCGGCGCCCCGTCGAGCCGCGCGCCGAGGACCCAGCTCCGCCGCGCCGGGCCGCCGCCGAGCACCTCGAAGCCGGTGAGCGCCCGTGCTTCTTCGGCGGAGCCGAAGGCGGAGACGAGCGGGAGCTGCTCGCTCGCCCAGAGCTCGGCCGCCTCACCGAGGGCCGAGGCCACCGCGGCGGGGTAGTCGAGTGCCTTGCCGTTGGTCACCTGGAGCACGTGCCCGTCGGGGCGGATCGCCGCGGCCACCTCGACGCCGGTGCGATCGAGCCCGGTGACGCGCGCCACCCGGGTGACGCCGAGGCGCAGCGCGAGGCGGCTCGAGGTGGCGTTCAGGCCTGGAACCGGCGGCCGCGGCATGGCGGCATGATGCCCCAGCCTGCCGTGGGCCGGGGCAACTGATGACCCGGGCCTTCAGGTGCCGGGCAGCGTGACGCCTTCCTTGCGCAGCAGCGCCTCGGCCTCCGCCACGGTGCGCGGTCCGCCGACGTAGGTCTCGAAGGTGACCTTGCCCTGGTCACCGCCGTCTTCGAAGCGGCCCTGCTTGTCGTGGTGCAGATGGCGCGCGGCGGACATCACCTTCTGCAGCTGGCCGTCGTCGAGCGAGACCAGCCAGTCGAGGCATTCGCGCGGGGTGAGCCCGTGGCGCTTCGCCTCGGCGGACAGGAACTGGCCGATGTAGTGCCGCCCGTTCTCGAGGTCCTTGATGCGCTTCGCCTTGTCGGCGGGCACGCCCAGCAGCTCGAGCGCCTTCCGGGTGTCCTTCTCCGCGCCGCCGTCGTGCTCGTCGTCGCTGGTGAAGAAGCCGCGCACGACCTTGAAGAGCGTGCCGGCGACGATCAGCACGCCACCGGCGAGGTCGGCCGGCGGAGGCGCGAAGAGCAGCGCGGTGCCCGCGGCGATGGCGGTGTCGGCGGCGCCCCCGGCGAAGTCCCCGTGGCTGAACTCGTCGAACGCGCTGAGCCCCGCGACGGCGATGGACAGCCCGGGCACCGCCTTGCCGGCGAACTCCGCGAAGCTCGACCCCTTGGCGAGGATGCCCAGCGCCTGGCCCGCGACGTCGGCGGCCTGGATGCTGGTGCCGGTGACGGTGAGCGCGAACTGGAGCTGCTGGTTGAGGCTCGCCTCGCTGATGTCGCCCGCCGAGGCCAGGATGCCGACGGTGCCGAGGGCCGCGCCGGCACCGCGCACCGCGAGGGCGAACTGCTTGGGGAGCCCTTCGGTGAGCGCCGCGAGCTTCGCGTAGGTGCCCTTGAAGGTGGTGAGCTGCGTGTAGCCAGGGTCCTTCAGGTTGGTGACGATCTTCGCCAGCGTGTTGGCGTCGACGCGGAAGGTGCGGGCGTTCCGGGTCAGTCCGTCGAGCACCGAGGTGGCGAGCTCCGGCTTGCCGCCCTGCCGCGCCTGCGCGGCCACCGACGCCGCGGTCTGCACCAGGCCGGTGCTCACCGCGTCGAGGTAGCGCTCCCGGTCCTTCTCGTCGTGAATGCCTTCCGCCACCCTCGGCACGAGGTCGAGCAGCGAAGGCCGGCCTTCGGACTGCGCGACCAGCGCCTGCGACGCCACCCGGCCGCCTTCGGGCGTGGCGAGCACGTCGGGCAGATCGCGCAGCGCGGCCTGGGCCTCGAGCACCAGCTGATGGGTGGGCGAGAAGAAGCCGGGCTCGAGCGGCCCGGCGTCGAGCTTCTCGTCGGGGTGGTCGCGCAGCACCTGGGCCGCGCCGTCGAGCGAGCGCGCCAGCCGGCCGGCGGTCTGCGCGTAGCGCTCGAACTCCGCGGCGTGGTCCTTGCGGAAGCGGGCGACCACCTGCTTCAGCTCTTCCTTGGTGGCGCCGGACGCGGCGAGGTCCTTCACCAGCGACTGCAGCTGGCCGCTCAGCTTCGCGGCCTCCTTCCTGGCGGACTCGAAGTCGGTGCGCACGTCGTGCAGTCCGTCGACGGTCGCCTTCCGGGCAGCGTCGGCGGCCTTGGTCTTGCCCGCATCCCGCAGTGCGTCCGACAGGCTGATGCCGAAGAGCGTGCCCTGCCCGGCCTTCGCCGAGCGGCGCAGCACCTCGGTCAGCGAGTCGTCGACGTTCTTGCGGGTCAGCTCGTCGAGCGACTTCGGGGCGTCGTCGCCCAGGCTCCCATCGGGCAGGTCGCGAGCGAACGCGTCGGCCAGCACCTTCGCGCCGTCGGGCCCGACCGACTGCGCCGCCGCGGTCAGCGAGGCCACCAGGGCCTGCAGCGCCGCCGGTGCCGGGCGCCCGTCGCCTTTCGGAGCGGCAGCCGCCTTGCCCCAGCGCGCGAGCGCGTCCTGCACGCTGGGGTCGGCGAGCAGCGCCTTCCGGTATTCAGCCTCGGGGTGCTTCTCGAGGACCTCGGCGAGGCGCTTCGCGCCCTGGGCCGGGTCTGCTGCCGAGGTGATGGCGAGGGCGTCGTTCTCCACCGGAGTGAAGACGGTGAAGTTGCGCAGCTCGATGGGGCGCGTGCCGAGGCGGGGGTCGAAGTCGAAGCGGTCGCCCGGGCGGTGCGGCGCGGTGGGCGTGCCTTTCGACAGTCCGGCGGCGAGCTGGGCGGCCACGCGCCCGACGAGCTGACGGCGCGCCGCTTCCCTGCGCTGGGCGGCCTCCCGTTCCTGGGCCTCGGCCAGGCGGCGGGCAGCAGTCTCTGCAGCGGCGGCATCGATCCTCGACATGTGGGCACCCCTTGAAAAGTGGTTGAGCCCAGAACGTGGAGAATTGAGTCGTGGTTACAGCGGTTTGCCGTCAACCGGGCTGACAGAACGGGGCGTGCGACGGTTGGCGCGAAGACCCGTCGGCAGCGGCGTCTGGCAGTAGTCTCCTCACGGCGGACCATGGCCCACCTCTCGGACGAAGACGTCCTCAGCTTCGTCGCTGGCTCGGCCGACGAGGCCGCGGCCGCGCTCGTCGAAGCGCACATCGACGAGTGCCAGACCTGCCGGAGCCTGGTGAGCTCGGCGGCGAAGGTCGACCGGGCCTCGGCGCCGACGGCGCCCGACGATCGCCCTCGCGAGCGCACGCCCCCGACGCTGCCTGCGGAGGTGGGTCAGGTCATCGACGGGCGGTTCCGGCTCGAGCGCGTGCTCGGCGTGGGCGGCATGGGCTGCGTGTACGAGGCGCTGCAGCTCCACCTGAACCAGAAGGTGGCGCTCAAGCTGCTGTTGCCCGAGCTGTCGGCCGACCAGTCGGCGGTGACCCGCTTCCTGCGGGAAGCGCGCTCGGCGGCGCTGCTGCGCCACCCCAACATCTGCCAGGTGCTCGACCTCGGCATCCTCCAGAGCGGGACCCCGTTCCTGGTGATGGAGCTGCTGCGGGGTGAGTCGGTGCGCGAGCGGCTGCAGCGACAGGGGCCGTTCTCGGCGGCGAGCGCGCGGCACGTGGTGAGCGAGGCGCTCAACGCCATCGAGGCCGCCCACGCGCACGGCATCGTCCACCGCGACCTCAAGCCCGACAACCTCTTCTTCGCCAAGGACACCGAAGGCCGGGAGACGGTCAAGGTGCTCGACTTCGGCATCGCCAAGTCGATGCACCCGCAGACCGAGCTGGGGCTCGGAGGGCAGACGGCGACGCGCACCGTGGTGGGCTCTCCGCAGTACATGGCGCCCGAGCAGCTCGAGCCGGGCACGCCGGTCGACGCGCGCACCGACCTCTGGTCGCTGGGCGTGGTGCTGTACGAGCTGCTCACCGACGTGCGCCCGTTCGACGCGGGCACGCTGGTCGACACCATGTACGCCATCGGGCGGCTCCCGCACGTTCCGCTGACCCAGAAGGTCCCCGGGATCCCCGCCGAGCTGTCGGCCTGCGTCGATCGGTGCCTCGCGAAGGCGCCGGAGCAGCGGTTCCCCGACGCGGCGAGCCTGCGCGCCGCGCTGCTCACTCCGGGGACCGGCGCCAGCGTGAAGCGCGCGGGAACCCTGCGCTGGACTGCCGCCGCCGGGGGCGCCGCCGCGGTCCTGGTGAGCGTGGTGCTGTGGGCCGCGGTCAACGTGCGCGCGCCGGAGCCTCCAGCCGCCCTGCCCGGCCAGGAGCCTGCGGCGGTGGTGGAGGACTCGCCGGTCACCGAGCCCGCGCCACCGGAGCCGCCGGCGGAGCCCGAGAGCCCCGGCACCGC
>JAIBBQ010000079.1 GCA_019694595.1 Myxococcaceae bacterium | reverse complement strand
GAGCTGCTCGACGACGGCCCCGGCGCGCTCGCGGCGCGCGAAGCGGCGCTGGCGCTCGACGGCGGCAACCTGCAGCTGCGCCGCCGGGTGGAGCGCGCGCGCACGGGGCGGGAGCTGCTCACCGAGCGCGCCATCAGCACCGAGGAGGCGCTCAAGGCCTACGCCGCGGCGCCCGGCGACGAGGACGTGCCCGCCGCCTACCTGCTCGACGCCGCCGCGGTGCGCGCCTACGCCGACGGCTCGCAGGTCGACCGCATCCACATCATCCAGAAGGCGCTCGACCAGAGCGGCGTGGCGGACATCGCCGAGGTGCAGCTGCCCCAGGGCGCCGAGGTGCTCACCCTGCGCACGCTCAAGGCCGACGGCAGCACGCTCGAGCCCGAGAACATCGACGGCAAGGAGACGGTGAGCCTGCCGGGCGTGCAGGTGGGCGACGCGGTGGAATACGAGTACCTGCTGGCCCACCCGCCGCGCGGCCCGGGCCAGCCGGGCTTCACCGCGTCGAACTTCTATTTCCAGATCGCGCGCCAGCCGAACAACTGGAGCACCTACACGGTGGTGGCGCCCAAGGGCAGCGGCCTCAAGGTCGACGCCCACCACGTGACGGTGGCGCCGGTGGCGGTGGAAGGCGACGAGGAAGTCTTCCACCACGAGGAGCGCCGGGTGCCGCCGTACCTGCCCGAGCCGGAGTCGCCGCCGTCGGGCAACGAGTACCTGCCCTGGGTCTCGGTGGGCGCGGGCACGCTGGGCAACGACGGCGTGGTGACCGCGTACGCCGACGCCTTCCTCGAGCAGGGGCGGCTCACCACCGAGGTGCGGCGTTTCGCCCAGGAAGCCGCGGCGGGGGCCCAGGGGCTCGACGCCGTGCGCGCGGTCTACACCGCGGTGATGGTGCGCCTGGCGGGCCGCGACGCGGGCCTCGCGGTGTCGGCCGCGGCGTCGGCGGTGCAGGACCGCGGCAGCCGGCTGTGGCTCCTGCGCAGCGCGCTCGCGGCGCTGGGCTTCGAGGTCCGGGTGGCGGCGGTGCACACCTTCAACGCCGACCCCGAGGTGGGCCGGCTGCCCAACGAGTCGTTGCTGCCGTACCTCTGCGTGCGGGTGACGGTGCCGGGCGTGGGCGAGGTGTGGCTCGACACGCTGGTGCGCTACGCGCCGTTCGGCGAGTTGCCGGAGCTGGCGCGCGGCCGCGACGCGGTGCTGTTCCCCGAGCCGGGCAAGCCGCTGGCGAAGGTGAAGACGCCCGTGGGCCAGCGCCCCCGCGGCAAGGACGTGACCCTCACCCTGACCCTGGCCAAGGACGGGGTGCTCACCGGCACCGGCCTCGAGGTCTACCAGGGCTTCGAGGCGGCACAGCTCGCCGAGGCGCTGGAGCAGCTGCCGCCCGAGCAGCGCCAGCAGGCGCTGGAGAGCGCGCTCAGCCGGTACTTCGGCGGCGCGCAGCTCACCTCGCTCGAGCTGGGGCTCAAGCGCGCGGTGGGCGCCACGGTGGAGGTGAAGTACGCCTTCACCGCCCCGCGCTTCGCCCGCCAGGACGACGACGGCCAGCTGGTGCTGGGGAGCCTCACCTACCCGGCGCTGCTCGGCCGGCGCTACCTCGCGCTGTCGCGGCGGCGCACCCCGCTCTTCCTCGACGCCACCGAGGCGAGCCACACCCTGGTGAAGCTCACCCTCCCCGACGGCACCCGGCTGAGCTCGCCCATCGCCGAGGCGCAGGTGCCGTCGCCCTTCGGCCGCTTCGTGCGCAAGGAAGCCCAGGTGGGCCAGCTGGTGACGGTCGACGAGACGCTCGAGTTGCCGCAGGCCCGCATCGCCCCGGCCTCGCTGGAAGCCTTCGCCCGGTTCGCCGGCGAGGTGGACCTGCTCCAGGGCCGCGACGTGCTGGTGGGGCCCGCCAAGGGCCCCTGATCTGTATTTGCAACATTGTTGCAGTTGTGTGTGGCTTGCGTTTCGCGAAGCGGTCGATCTACGACCTCTCCCAGCGATGTCGACCCACGCCGCCCACCCGTCTCCCGCCGTCGACTGGCTCGGCCAGGCGCTCTCGGTGGTGTGCCTGGTGCACTGCGCGGCCACGCCGCTGGTGCTGGCGCTGCTCCCTGCGGCGACGGGCGTGGTGGCGGGCTGGCACCCGGTGCTCTGGGGGCTGGTGGTGGTGGCGGCGGGCGTGGCCTTCGTGCCCGGCTACCGACACCACCGTCGGCGCGCCGTGCTGCTCTGGGCGGCGCTCGGCATCTCGCTGCTCGCGCTCGGCGCCTTCTGGGAGAACGAGCTCGCCTGGTCCGAGGTGGTGCTGTCGATGGCCGGCGCCTCCGCGATGCTCTACGCGCACTGGCAGAACCGCCAGCTCATCGCCTGCTGCGCGCCGGGCGAGCACGCGCACGGCTGAGGCCGTCTCCACCCGCGCCCTACTCCAGCGCGGTGTGCGTCAGCGCCTGCCACACCACGCTCAGCGCGATGGACGACAGGCCCCACACCACGAGCCCGAGGCCGACCGACTGCTCGAGCCGGCCGCGCGAGGCGAGCGCGTCGATGTCCGCGGCCGGAAGCACTTCCTCGCTCCGCGCCACGGCCTTGAGCTCGGCCGCGCGCCCGCGGGAGACGCCGTAGGTGACGGCGCCCGCGAGGAGACAGCCGGTGCCCACCATGGCGGGAATCCACCGGACCAGGTGAAAGCCCCGCGCCCCGCGCGCCGGCGCGCCCACCTGCAGCGCTGGCTCCAGGTTGTGCCGCACCGAGGCCGCTTCCTGGTCGAGCCAGGTGGCCAGCCGCTGCCCGTCGGTGAAGGTGGCGCTGGCGTCGAGGTGCGGGGCGTTCGAGTCGGGGGTGAAGAGCTGAACCCGGGCCGTCTGGCCTGGCTCGCCGGCCGTCACCGTCACCAGCACCACGCCCCGCCCCCCTGAGCGCGCCGCGCACGCCGCCGGGGCCTGCTGGCACGGAGCGCTCAGACAGCCAGGCGCTTCCGCTTCAGGGGCACCGGCGTCGGGGCGCGTCGGGCACGGCGCCGCAGGCGCCATCGCGCGCACCGTGCCGTCGCTCTGCAGCGCGCCGAGGAAGCCGCGCTCGAGCGCCTGGAGCTGGGCAAGGCCGGCGTCCGCGCCCTCGAAGGGCGGCACCACCACGTCGACCGGGGCAGCGAGGACGGCAGCGGCGAGCAGCGCGAGCACCAGAACCCCAGTGTAGGCGGGCGGTTGTGCGACTGGCGCGCTGATCCACTCCGTTTTCACACCCTTTCCCCGAGCGGGGTTACCCGGACGCCGCGCTCCAAAGGGCGCGGCCACACCGAAGGAACGCCCGCCATGCGCACCACCGCTCTCCTGTTCGCCGTCGCCCTGCTCGCTGCGTGCGGCAACGGCACCATGACCTCCAGCCGCGGCGGGGGCGACGGCAGCACCGGCGGCGGCTCGGCCTCGTCGTCGGGCGGTGGCAGCGCGAGCTCGGGCGGCGGCAGCGCCTCGAGCGGCGGCGGCTCCGCGACCGGGGAAATCTGCGGCAACAGCGTCGACGACGACGGCGACGGCAAGACCGACTGTCTGGACACCGAGTGCTTCGGCAACGCGGCCTGCTGCGTCGACCTCTGCACCGACGGCACCGCCATCTGCGACGTGGGCGGGGTGAAGCAGTGCCAGCTGGACACGGCGTCGGGCTGCCGGGCCTTCGCGGCGGCGCAGACCTGCTCGGGCGGCCTGCTCTGCTCGGGCGGCCAGTGCGTGTCGACCTGCAGCAACCAGTGCACCCTGGGCGCCAAGCAGTGCGCGTCCACCGGCGCGGTGGTGGAGTGCGTGACGCTGGGCTCGGGCTGCACCGACTGGCAGGTGAAGGCGAGCTGCCCGGCGGGCCAGGCCTGCAGCGGCGGCGCGTGCGTGCCGGCGGCGTCGTGCAGCAACCAGTGCACCAAGGGCGCGACCCGCTGCACCGCCGGCGGCCAGCAGCAGACCTGCGTGACGCTGATGTCCGGCTGCACCGACTGGAGCTACCCCGCGGCCTGCGCCACCAGCGGCCAGGTGTGCGACCCCGCGGGCACCACCTGCGCGGCGCCGCAGAAGTGCACCACCGGCGCGGTGCGCTGCGCCTCGGGGAGCGCGGCGGTGGAGTCGTGCGACTCGAGCGGCGTGTGGCGGCTGACGCAGAGCTGCTCGCAGGCCTGCGTGCAGGGCGCGTGCACCACCTCGACCACCTGCACCGCGGGCGCGCTGCGCTGCAACGGCACCAGCGTGGAGAGCTGCAACTCGTCCGGCACCGCGTGGCTGTACCGCGAGAGCTGCGCCAACGGCTGCGGCGCGGGCGTCTGCACCGGCGGCTGCACGCCGAACGCCAAGCGCTGCAACACCAACACCCCCGAGGTCTGCAACGCCCAGGGCAGCGGGTGGACCGCGAGCACCACCTGCGCGAGCGGCTGCTACCTCGGCGACTGCATGCAGGCCGACCTGGTCATCGACGGCGTCACCCAGACGCTGGAAGGCGACCTCGCCTTCGCCAACGGCGTGGTGGTGAAGAACGGCGGCCAGCTCAAGGTGGGCCCGTCGGGCGTCTTGAAGCTCAAGGCGAAGACCATCGTGGTGGACGCGGCCTCGAACATCAACGCGAACGCGGTGGGCTCGAGCACCCAGTGCCCGGGCGGGCAGCGCACCTGCTCCAAGCCCGGCTACTGCTCGGGCTCGACCACCTACAACCTCGGCGCCTGCCACGGCACCTCGAACCAGACGAGCGGCACCTGCTACTACGGCAGCTACTCGTACAGCTGCAGCATCGCCTCCAGCGGCACGGCGTACGACCGGCTGGACGACCTCTCCATCAGCCCGGGGAGCAAGTACCAGAACAACCTCGGCGGCGGGCAGCTGCAGCTGGTGGCGGGCGCGGTGGACCTCAAGGGCCAGCTGACGGCCAACGGCACCGACGGGGCGTCGGGCGGCGGCATCCTCATCGCGGCGGACACGCTGACCGGCAGCGGCGCCATCCAGGCGAGCGGCGGCGGCACGTCGCCGGTGGGCGGCGTGGGCGTCATCAAGCTGCTGCGCGGTTCCACCTCGAGCTTCACCGGGAGCGTGACGGGCACCAAGGCGGAGTCGGTGATGCCGCCGCTCGACCTGGTGTCGGGCAGCCACCCGGACTCGAAGCGCTGGTACAACGACGGCGCCGGCGACTGGTACCTCGCGTGGAGCAAGCCGTTCCCCTCGCTCAACGGCTACTACGTGAAGGCGTCGACCAGCGCGGACACGGTGCCGAGCTCGACCGCCGGCCAGGGCACCTTCCAGCAGACGGAGACCGCGGTGGTGAAGGCCAGCGCGCTGCAGCAAGGGCAGAACTACTTCCACATCGTCTCGGTGGACTCGGCGTTCAACGTGGGCACGGTGAAGGCGACCGCGCTGCTCAACCTCAACACCACGCCGCCGGCGGTGAGCTCGAGCAGCCACCCGAACGAGCGCACCTGGTACCAGAACGACGCGGTGTACCTGACGTGGACCAACCCCCAGGACGACGCCAACTTCACCGGCTACTACTACGCCTTCGACCGGATGATGGACACCCGGCCGGACGCGGCGAACACCTTCACCACCAACAAGCAGGTGCTGCTGTCGAACACCCAGCCGGGCATCTGGGTCTTCCACCTGGTGAACCGCGACACCCGCGGGGCGACCACGCTGAGCGCGGAGCACTTCGTGGTCTACGTGGGCACGGAGCTGGCGAAGTCGAACCTCTCGGGCAGCGTCTTCGACGCCAGCAACTCGAACGCGCCGCTCTCGGGCGTCACCATCAAGGTGAACCGCGGCATCTTCAGCGCCACCTCGACCGGCTCGGGCACCTACACCTTCGGGAACAGCCTCTACGTCGGCAAGTGGGAGGTGACCGCGGAGAAGGCCGGCTACCTGCCGCAGACCAAGACCATCGACCTGATGGAAGGCATGCCGCTCAACGAGAACTTCACTTTGACGAAGAAGTGAGGGTCAGCGCGGCTTGCGCGGGAGTTCCTTGGCGAGGAGCGCCTGACACACCGCCCGAACGTCGCGGGTGTCGCTCTGGGCCACGCAGAGCGCGCGCACCGCGGAGTCGATGGGGCCGACGTGCTGGGTGCCCGCGAGCGGGGCCACCGCGTCGAGGTAGGCCTTCTTGAGGCCCGCCGTGAAGTCGGGCGGCAGCGGCGCCTTGAGCACCGGGGCGCCCTTCACCTCGCGGGCCGGCAGGCCGGGCTCGAGCGGCGAGGTCGGCAGGTCCGAGACGCCTTCCTTCACCAGCACCGCGCGCAGCAGGTGCAGCACCTGGCGGTGGAGCGCCTCGCGCCGCAGCCCGGTGAAGGCGTCGGTGCGCTGGTCGCTGTCCTGCTCCAGCGCGGCGCGCTTCTTCGCATCACCTTTGCGGAACGCCGTGTCCAGCGCCTCGAGCCACACCCGGGTGCTCTTCGCTGCCGCGGGCGCGGCCTGCACCTGCCCGAGCACCTCGAGCGGGCTCTGCGCCTTGGGCGCGGTGTGCTCCACGCGGAGCGCGAGGTGGGTGGTGCCCGCGGGCCAGGTCGTCACTTCCCCCGCCAGCGGCCGGAACTCCTGGCCGAGGTCCGCCGCGTAGCCGCCGTCGCAGGCGCGCAGCGCGAACAGCTCGCAGCGGGCTTCCTTGGGGTCCTTGCACTGCTTGCGCGCGCACGCCTCGAAGGTGGCCCGGGGAATGGTGGTGACCACCTCGAGGTCGACGCCTCCGTCGCGGGCGAGCCATTCCCAGCGCGTCGGCGTACCGAGCCACCCGGCCCCGCCGAGTTTCTGGAGGTCCTTCGCGGTGGCGAGCTGGAAGTAGCCCTGGAACTGGTCGAGCGGGTCCTGGGTGTCGGTGCGCAGGTCGCGCAGGGTGACCGTCACCTCCGCCGTCTTGGGGGTGAGCTCGACCCGGGTGTCGACGGCGCGCGGCTCGTACGGGCAGCCGCAGAGGACCAGCGCAGCAAGGAGAGGGGCGCGCATGACGGCGCACTGTGCCACAGCGCCACAGGCACCGGTTGCGCAGGAGCGCCTGCGCCCGCTAAGGGGGCCGCCACTCGAAGGTACCGGGAGGGGTCCCTTGCGCCACGCCGTGCTGCTGTCGACTCTCGTGCTCGCTGCTCCGGCGTTCGCGTCGGGCTTTCTCTTCGGCGACAACGGCGCCAAGGCCTCGATGCAGGGCGGCGCCTTCACCGCCCAGGCCGACGACCTCTCCGCGCTCCAGTACAACCCGGCCGGCCTGGCGCAGCTCGAAGGGTTGCAGCTGCTCGCCGACGGCGAGGTGCTCTTCCAGAAGGTCACCTTCCACCGCACCTACGAGACGGGCGGCTCTCCCTTCGCCCCGTGCGACCCCACCCTCGACTCCTGCAAGGGCACGGTCTTCAACCGCGCCGGCCCGGGCTTCCTGCCCTTCCTCGCCGCGAGCTACGGCTTCAAGGTCGCGGGCCGCACGCTGACCTTCGGCCTGGGCGTCTTCGGGCCTCCGGCGGTCTCGCACTACAAGTACGCCGAGGCGCCGCTGCCCACCACCACCACCGACCAGTCGCTCAAGCTGGTCTCGCCGCAGCGCTACTCGCTCATCAGCAACAACATCCTCATCGCGTTCCCTTCGCTCTCGGCGAGCTTCGAGGCGATTCCCCGCCGGCTGTACGTGGGCGCGGTGCTGCAGCTGGTCACCGGGAACTTCGCGTTCAAGCAGAACGCGACGTCGATGATCTTCGACGCCAAGTCCTTCGCGGACAGCGACCCCACCTTCGACTCCACGCTCTCGCTCGACCTGACCGCGCGCCTGGGCATCACCGGCACCTTCGGCGTGCTCTACAAGCCCATCGACTCGCTGGCCTTCGGCATCACGCTGCGCCCGCCGGTGCCGGTGCACGCCAGCGGCAAGCTGGCCATCGAGCTGGGGCCGCAGGCGCAGGCGCTGGGCGCCAAGGTGTCCGACAACCCGACGACCGACCTCGACCTCACCTTGCCGCTCGACCTGCGCGTCGGCGCGCGCTGGGTGACGCCGGTGAAGGGCCTGGGCGTGAACTTCGACTTCGTCTTCCAGGGGTGGAACTCGGTCGACGCGCTGGTGGTGACGCCGCAGAACGTGACGCTCAAGCTCGGCTCGAGCGACCCGCTGCCCATCGCCCCGGTGCGCATCGAGAAGAACTGGAAGCCGACGTATTCGTTCCGCTTCGGCGCCGGGTACGACGTCATCAAGTGGGTGAGCCTGCACGCGGGCTTCAACTACGAGACCTCGGCGTACGACCCCGAGTACACCTCCATCGACTTCGTGCACCCCTCGCGCGTCTTCATCTCCGGCGGCGTGACCGGCCACCTGGGCCCGGTGGACGTGGTGTTCGGCATGTCGGGCACGCCCACCGTGGCGAGCAGCGTCACCTCGAGCAAGGTGCGCGCGGCGAACACCTTCGCCAACCCGTCGGATCCGTCGGCGCCCAAGGGTGAGATCGTCGGCCTCGGCGACTACACCTCGGGCGGCTACATCGTGCTGTTCGGCGTGCGGGGCCACTTCCTCGAGCCCAAGCCGGCTCCGGCGCCGGTCGAGCCGGTGCAGACTCCGGTGGAAGCCTCGCCCATTCCGGCCACCAACTGACTTCTCAAGGAGCGCCTTCCATGACCCGCCTCGGCCTGCTGTGCGTCACCGCCACCCTGCTCGCGTGCTCGGGAGGAGGCGGCTCGTCCGGCGGCGGCAGCGGCTCCACCGGCGGCGGTGCGGGCGGCGGCTCCGGCGTCACCACCTTCAAGGTGTCCGGCACGGCGCTGATGCACCCGCTGTCGGTCGACGCCGGCTCGGTGAGCGGCCTCACGGTGCGCGTGGAGGAGCCGCTCAAGGTGGCGCTCAACGACCCCACGGGCGTCTTCGCCACCGCGTCGCTCGACGGCACCGGGCACTACGAGGCGTCGAACCTCTCGAGCGACAACGTGAGCCTGGGCGTGGGCATCGGCATCTTCGCCGGCGACGGCGGCCTGGAAGCCGACGGCGGCCAGCCGCGCGTGGTGCGCACGGCCACGGTCATCTACGACGTGGCGCTGCAGGGCCAGAAGCCGTCGGCCGACGTGCTGAACACCAAGGCCTTCGCGGTGCCGCGCGAGCTGCACGACGCGCTGACCAAGGCGGTCTCGGCGAGCACCATCGGCGGGCTGGCCACCGGCAAGAGCACGCTCATCGAGGCGGGCTTCCTGCTCGGCCAGGTGGTGGATGCCCAGGGCAACCCGGTCGCGGGCGCGACCATCGAGACGGTGCCGTCGGGCGACGCGGCGCGCATCTTCTACCCGAAGGACGACTTCAGCGGCGTGGGCACCTCGACGGCGTCCAACGGCACCTTCGTCTACGTGCACGACGGCAGCGACATGGTGCGCCAGTTCCGCTTCGGCGTGGTGGGCAAGAGCGAGTACCTCAAGCGCAACGCGGGCGCGAAGAACAACGCCTGCCTCGTGGTGACGGTCTCGCCGGGCAAGTAACCGTCACTCCCGGTCACTCCCGTCACTCAAGGCGCTCGGTCTTCCCGACCTGAAGTTCACTCGGGCGGCGCCGGGCGAGAGCCCTTCGAACCTCACCCGTGGGACGAGGCGATCAGCCTCGCCGCGTTCGCGGGCAGCGCCTTCGCGAACGCATCATTCAGCGCTCGGACTTCCCGACCTGAAGTTCATTCGGGCGGCGCCGGGCGAGAGCCCCTCGAACCTCACCCGGAGGACGAGGCGATGAGCCTCGCCGCGTTCGCGGGCAGCGCCCTCGCGAACGCAGAACTCAGCTACTCATCCAGCATCGACTGGAGCCGCTCGAGGTCGCCCTTCGCGATGTCCACGAAGCGCAGGCCGACCTCGAACTTCGCGGGGCCGCCCTTCTCGAGCGGGTCGACCCACACCACGTGGGTGTCGAGGGTCACCGAGTTGCCGTCGGGCATGAAGAGCTCGAGCTCGAGGTGCTCTCCGATGCGGTGCTCGTCATCGGAGAAGACGCGGACGCCGCCGAGGCTGATGTCGCCGACCTGGCGCTTGTCCTGGGCCACCGCACCGCCGAGCGGGCGGCAGAAGACGGGGGCGTTGAGGCGCTTGAATTGGCGACGCTCGTTGTCTTGGGTCATGGCTCTGTGGGCAAGACGCGGTTCTTCGCGTGGAGGGGCTTCATCCTAGGGCATAGAGTGCGCCGCATGGTCCGGAACTGTCTCGTGGGGTGTCTGGTGGCGCTGGCGGCGTGTACGGATGCGTCCTCCAAGCTGCAGGACAAACAGAAGGCGCTCGACGACGCCAAGGCGAAGGAAGCCGCCCGCAAGGACGCGGCCAAGCCCAAGGCGCCGGTGGTGGAAGCCGCGAAGCTGGGGCCCCCGTGGGAAGACCCGAGCTACGTGGAGCTGCGCAGCGAGCGGCCGTGCCCTGAAGGCTTCTGGGCGCTCTTTCCCGACACCCCGGGCGACACCAAGGAAGAGAAGAAGGCCAACGCGGCCAAGCGCCCGGAGCTGGTGAAGGCGCTGCGCGGCAAGACCTTCCTGGTGCGGCTGTACGCCCCCCGGGTGAACCTGAAGGATTACGACGCCCCCAAGGGCGCCTTCCCGCTGGAGGTCGAAGGCACCATCGACTGCACCGACAGCTTCGGCCGGGTGGCGGTGGCGTGGACGCAGGCCAAGGCGGGCGACCCGGGGAACTCGGCGGCCAAGGAAGGCGCGGAGATCACCCAGAACATGTGGCTCGCGCCGCCGGTCGCCTTCTCGCTGCCGATGAAGTCCATGGCCGAGGCGAAGGAGTTCGCCTCCAAGCACAAGATGGGGCTCGCAGCCCGGGTGGTCTTCACCCTGGGCAAGGCGGAGGTCGACCACAAGCTCAAGAAGATCGGCAAGGTGGTGGAGAAGGCCGCCGGCGAGACGCTCACCATCGGCGGCGGCGTGGAGGACTGGGGCGCCGGGCGGCTGGTCCGGGCGGACCTGAAGGCCCTGCGCGTCTCCATCGAGAACGAGAAGACCCCGCTCATCGAGCAGAAGGAGTAGCGCGCCATGAAGGAACTCAACCTCAAGAAGACCCAGAAGCTCCTCAGCCGCATCATGGAGTTCGAGCTCGCGGGGGTGGTCCGCTACACGCACTACTCGCTGATGGTGAGCGGGCCGAACCGCATTCCCATCGTGCAGTTCATGAAGCAGCAGGCGTCCGAGTCGCTGCTGCACGCGTCCCAGGCGGGGGAAATTCTCACCGGGCTGGGCGGGCACCCGTCGCTGCGCGTGGCGGACCTCGACGAGTCCTACAAGCACACGATGCGCGACATCCTCGAGGAGAGCGCCGCGCACGAGAAGCGGGCGCTCACCATCTACAAGGAGCTGCTCGACGTGGTCACCGACCGCAGCGTGTACATCGAGGAGTTCGCGCGCACGCAGATCGCCCAGGAAGAGATGCACGGGCTCGAGCTGCGCAAGATGCTGCGCGACATCGGCGTCGGCACCACCCCGCACCCCGACGCGCCCAAGCACCTGCACGAGCACGACGACGACGGCGACGACGACCACGAACAGGACGACGAGCAGCCGAAGAAGAAGGACAAGAAGAAGAAGAAGGGCGACTGACGAAACGCCATGGCGCTCCCTCCGGCACCGACGGGCCTCACCGACGAGAGCGGCGCGCCGCGCTTCGGCACCTACGAGGGCGCGCTGCCCACGGTGGACCTGGCCCGGCTGCAGGGGCCGTACGCGCTCTCGCCGCTCGCCCGCCTCGCGCGCCACAAGCGCTGGCTGTACGCCTTCGTGGCCACCCGCGAGGTGGCGCTGCTGAGCGCGGTGGTCGACGTGGGCTACAGCGCCAACGCCTTCTCGATGGCGGTGGACCTGGGCACCGGCGCGGTGCTGCACGACGTGAGCGCGCTCGGCTTGCCGCCGATGGTGAGCGTCTCGCTGGCGCCCGACGACGGCGTCGAGGCCCAGTTCCGCAGCCCCGGCCTGTCGGTGCGCGGCGCTCGGCCTCTGGGCGCCGACCGGCTCGCGCTGGCGGTGCGCGCGGGCACGCCGGTGCGGCCCAAGCTCTCGGTGGCCGCGGAGCTGCTCTGCGCGGGCGCGCCGCCGCCGCTCACCGTGGTGGCGCCGGTGGAAGGGCACGGCGTCAACGTCACCATGAAGCGCGCGGGCCTGCTTTCCTTCGGAGAGCTCACCGCGGGCGGCAAGCGCTACGTGCTCGACGGCGGCGTGGGTGGCTTCGACTACACCCGCGGTCACCTCGCGCGGCATACCGCGTGGCGGTGGGCGTTCGGCTGCGGCCGGCTCGCCGACGGCACCCCGGTGGGCTTCAACCTGGTGCAGGGCTTCAACGAGTCTCGCGCCGACGTGAACGAGAACGCGCTCTGGGTGGGCGGCAAGCTCCACCCGCTCGGCCGCGCCCGCTTCTCCTGGCGCAAGGACGAGGTGCTCGACCCCTGGGCGGTGGAGACGGACGACGGCGTGCTCAAGCTCGCCTTCAAGCCGCTGGCCGCGCACCGCGAAGAGCGCAATCTGGGGCTGGTGAAGAGCCACTTCGTGCAGCCGGTGGGGCTCTTCGACGGCACCGTCACGCTCGACGGCGTCAGCCGCCCGCTGAGCAAGATTCCCGGCGTCACCGAGGACCAGGACGTCCTCTGGTGACCGGTGGGTCACGGTTGTGACGCCCTGGGAAAGCGCCCAAACCCGCTAGGGACAGCCCGCCGTGGGGGGGGTAGAACCCCGCGCCATGACGGAGAACATGACCGAGGTGCTCCACGCCGACGTGGCGCGCTTCCCGCGGGCGCGCCTGAGCGTGGTGAAGGGTCCGGACAAGGGCACCGAGGTGGTGCTCGAGGGCCAGACGGTGGTGGTGGGCAGCGACGAGGGCTGTCAGCTGCGCCTCACCGACGGCTCGGTGTCCCGGCGGCACTTCGAGCTCTCCGGCGGCCCGGGCGGCTACCGCCTGCGCGACCTGCGCTCGACCAACGGCGTGTTCATCGAAGGCGTGCAGGTGCTCGACGCGCGCCTGTCCGAGAAGGTGCGCATCGCGCTCGGCCGCAGCGAGCTGCGCTTCGAGCCGGAGCGTCACGAGATCCAGTGGCCGCTGTCGCCGCACGAGCGCTTCGGCGACGTGATGGGCCGCAGCACCGCGATGCGCCGGGTGTTCGCGCTCCTGGAGCGCGCGGCGTCGACCGATTCCGCGGTGGTGCTGGAAGGCGAAGCCGGCACGGGGAAGGAAGCGCTGGCGCGCGCGATTCACGACAAGTCGCCGCGCAAGGACAACCCCTTCGTGGTGGTGGACCTCACCGCGAGCAACGAGCAGCTCATCGAGAGCGACCTCTTCGGCCACGAGGTGTCGTCGAGCCGCCCGGTGGCACGCCCCGGCGCCTTCGAGGAAGCCGAAGGGGGCACGCTGTACCTCGACGAGATCGCCGAGCTGCCCACGCCGCTGCAGGCGCGGCTCCTGCGCGCCATCGAGACCAAGGAGATCAAGCGCCCGGGCTCGCAGGGCACGGTGAAGGTCGACACCCGCGTGGTGGCGTCGACCCAGAAGGACCTGGAAGCCGAGGTGAAGGCCGGCCGCTTCCGCGAGGACCTCTTCTTCAAGCTCTCGGTGTTCCGGGTGCGGGTGCCGCCGCTGCGCGAGCGCCCGGAAGACATCAGCCAGCTGGTGCGGCTCTTCGAGCTGCGCAGCAAGAGCACCACGCCGGTCTCGGAAGAGACCATCGACATGCTGAGCCGGCACGACTGGCCGGGCAACGTGCGCGAGCTGCGCAACGTGCTCGAGCGCCTGGCGGCGTTCCCCGACCTGGGCGGCGCGGCCATCGCGCGGGCGCTGGGCAAGCCGATCGCCGAGGAAGACGAGTCGCAGGGCGCCCGGCTGCGCCAGGAAATGACGCGCCAGCTGCTCTCGCTGCCGTACCACGAGGCCAAGGAGCGGGTGCTCGAGAGCTTCGAGAAGACCTACCTCGTCGAGCACCTCAAGGCGGCGAACGGCGTGGTGACCCGCGCCGCGCAGCGCGCCGGGCTGCCGCGGCAGTCGGTGCACCGCATGCTCCGCCGGCTGGGCATCAACACCAGCGACGAAGGCTGACCTCGGCCGTCTTCACCAGCAGAGCGAGAGCGCTCGGGCCATGATCGAGATCGTCGAGCTGGTGAAGCAGTACGGGGGGTTCACGGCGGTTCGGGGCCTGAGCCTCACCGTGCCGCCCGGCGCGGTGCTCGGCCTGGTCGGCCCCAACGGCGCGGGCAAGACGTCGACGCTGCGCTGCGCGGCCGGCATCATCCCGTGCACCTCGGGCACGGTGCGCATCGCCGGGGTGGACATGGCGCGCGACCCGGTCGGCGCCAAGCGCCACCTCGCCTTCTTCCCCGACGAACCGCGCCTCTTCGACCACCTCACCGTGCGGCAGCACCTCAACTTCGTGGCGCGCATCTACGGGGTGAAGGACCACGAGCCGCTCGGCGCCGCGCTCCTCGCCGAGCTCGAGCTGACCGAGAAGGCCGACGCGCTCCCAGGGGAGCTCTCGCGCGGCATGAAGCAGAAGCTGGCCATCGCGTGCGGGCTCCTGCACTCGCCGAAGGCGCTCTTCCTCGACGAGCCGCTGACCGGGCTCGACCCCCTGGGCATCCGCCGCATGAAGGACTCCATCGTGGCGCGGGCGAAGGCGGGGGCGGCCGTGGTGCTCAGCTCCCACCTGCTGCACCTGCTCGAGGAAGTGTGCACCCACGTGCTCATCCTCAAGAAGGGCGAGAAGCTCGCCGACGGCACGCTCGCCGAGGTCTCGAGCCGCTTCTCGAACGGCGAGGCGGGGGTGAGCCTGGAGGAGATCTTCCTGCGCGCCACCGCGGACCGGGACGACGCCGCGCCGGCGGCGAGATGATCTCCGCGCTGCTGTACCTGAAGGTCACCTCGCTCAAGAACGCACTGCTGCAGCGCGCGCGGCGACTGCGTCAGCCCAGGTACCTGCTCGGCACCATCGCGGGGCTGGGCTACCTGTACTCGGTGTTCTGGCGCCGGTTCCGCGCGAGCACCGCGCTGCCGGGGAGCCTCGAGGCGCCGAGCGCCGAGCTCTTGGGCACCTTCGCGACGCTGGGGGCGCTCGGGCTGTGCGTCATCTTCGCGCTGTCCTGGGTGCTGCCCGAGCAGCGCGCGGGCCTGGCCTTCACCGAAGCGGAGATCGCCTTCCTCTTCCCTGCCCCGCTGAGCCGCCGGCGACTGGTCGCCTACCACCTGGTGAGCGGGCAATTGCGGCTGGTGGTGCTGGCGGCGCTCTTCGGGCTGGGGTCGAACCGGCTCGCGCTCTTCGGCGGCAACGGGCTGACCCACGCGGTCGGTTGGTGGCTCGTGCTCACCACGTGGAACCTGCACGGCATCGGCGCTTCTTTCGCCATCACCCGGCTGATGGACCGGGGCGTCAGCTCGCGGCGCCGGCGGCTGGTGGCGGCGGCGCTCGCGGCGGGGGTGGTGGGGCTCATCGGGTGGTCCTTCGCGCAGAGCGCGCGGGTGCCGACCCAGGACGAGGTGAGCGACCTCCGACAGCTGGCGGCGTACGCATCAGCGGTGCTCGATGGCGGGCCGGTGCGCTGGCTCCTGCTGCCGGCCCGGGCGGTGCTCGCGCCGCTCTTCGCCGCCGACACCTCGGCCTTCCTGCTGGCGCTGGGGCCGGCGCTGCTCATCGTCATCGGCCACTTCGTGTGGGTGCTGGAGACGCAGGTCTCGTTCGAGGACCGTTCCATCAGCCGGACCGAGGAGCGCTCCGCGAGGCTCGCGGCGCGCCGGCAAGGGAAGGGGCTGGTCGTCGCCACCGCGAAGGCGTCGCCCTTTCTCCTGCGCGCGGAAGGTCGGCCGGAGGTCGCGTTCCTCTGGAAGAACCTGCTGTCGACTTCGTCGCTGTTCCGGCCGAGGACCTTCGCGGTGCTGGCCGGCCTCATCGTGGTGGGCGGTCAGTGGCTCGGCCGGAGCCCCGAGCTCCGCCCGCTGCTGGTGATGGTGGCCGCCGGTGCGGGCACGGTGGTGTTCCTGGTGCTCTTCCTCGGTCCGATGCTGGCGAGGCAGGACCTGCGCGACGACCTGGCGAACGCCGACCTGCTGAAGACGTACCCCCTGCGGGGCTGGCAGGTGGTGCTGGGCGCGCTGCTCACGCCGCTGGCGATTCTCACCGGCATCGGCTGGCTCGGGGTGCTGGCGATGGCGATGACGCCCGGGCTCACCACCCGCTTCGGGCTGGACCCGTCGTCGCAGTGGGCGGCGGCGGCGGGCCTGGCCCTCGCGGTGCCCTTCGTCTGCCTGCTGCAGCTGGTGGTGGCGAACGCGGCGGCGCTGCTGTTTCCGGACTGGGCGAGCACGACGCGGAACCAGGCGGAGCGGTCCATCGAGCTGATGGGACAGCGGCTCATCTTCACCGCGGGCCGCACGCTGATCATCGCGGTGGCGGTGGTGCCGGCGCTGCTGGTCGGCGGGGTCGCGGTGCTGGCCTTGCGCGGCCTGCTCGGGCTGCCGGTGGCGCTCGGCGTGGGCGCGGTGGCGGGGCTCTCGCTCATCGCGGTCGAGCTCGCGGTGGCCATTCGCTGGCTGGGGCGGCTCTTCGAGGGGCTGGACGTGTCGTCGGAGCTGCGCGGGTGAGGGAAACGCCAGCGATTCACTCCCCCGAGCCCTGCCTGTCGTTCGTGAGGAGTCGAGCCTGTAGTCGCAGGACGCACCGATGACGCCTCCTTCCCAAGCGCAGTACCCAGGAGTGGACCGCCGGCGGGACCTGAGCCCCCAGGAGTTCGCGGAGCGCTACGTCTCGCAGAACCGGCCGGTGGTGCTGGAAGGCGCGGCCCGGGGCTGGGCCGAGCGCTGGACGCCGTCGATGCTGAAGGAGCGCTTCGGCGACCGCACCATCGCCGTGGAGTCGAACCACCACTCCGTCATCGACATCAGGAAGACGCAGCTGCCGCTGCGGCGCTTCCTGGAGATGGCGGAAGCCAGCTCGCTCGAGTACCGCTTCCGGAGCATCGACTTCACGGACACGTTCCCCGAGCTCGAGTCCGAGCTGGCCGCCGATGCCTACTTCGCGTCGTACTTTCCGACGAGCAAACGGCGACGCACGCACGCCTTCTGGGTCTCACCGAGCGGCAACTACACGAGCCTTCATCACGACGCCCACCTGGACAATCTGAACGTGCAGGTCTTCGGCTCGAAGACCTTCGTCCTCATCGCGCCGTCGCAGCACCCGTTCATCTCTCCGTTCGCGCTCTTCGAGAGCCCGGTGAATCCGTTCTGGCCGGACCATGCGCGGTTTCCGAAGTTCGCCCAGGCGAAGGTGCAGGAAGCGGTCCTCAAGCCCGGGGACATGCTCTTCGTGCCGAGGTACTGGTGGCATTCGGTCGCAGCGCTCAGCCTGTCCATCAACATCAACACCTGGTCGATGGCCGAAGACGCCCGGAGCTGGTCGACCCTGGCGGGGGTCCCGTTCGGGGAGCGGCTGCTCCTCACGCTCAACGAGAAGCTCGGCGTGAGCGACCGCTTCCCGAGCATCGAGACGGTGGTGATCCGCCTGGCGGGGAAGCGCCCGGCTCCGTCGCCGCTCAAGGGGCCCGACCCCGCCACCCGGTCGCGGTAACGCGATTCGCGGCAGCAACTGGACCTTCAAACGGACCACACCTCCGCTACCGTCGGTCTCGCGGACAGGACTCAAATGCCAAATAGCCTGCAAGCCTTCCTCTTCGAGGCATTCCCCGAGATCTCAGACTTGATTGCTCGAGAGTGGCCGCGACTATCGGGAGGAAGTGTCGATCCGCTTAGGCCACGAGAGGAATTCCGCTCCTTCGGGGCAAAGCTCAAAGAGTTCGCGTTTGCCGTAAAGCCGGTCGAACTGACCCCACGCGCCAACCGATTCCCGCGTCTAATTGGTCGGGCTCTTTGTTCTCATCGCGGCCGGTGGCGCCTCTACCGATGGGCCAGAGCTCTCGGTGTTCCGGGTGCGGGTGCCGCCGCTGCGCGAGCGCCCGGAAGACATCAGCCAGCTGGTGCGGCTCTTCGAGCTGCGCAGCAAGAGCACCACGCCGGTCTCGGAAGAGACCATCGACATGCTGAGCCGGCACGACTGGCCGGGCAACGTGCGCGAGCTGCGCAACGTGCTCGAGCGCCTGGCGGCGTTCCCCGACCTGGGCGGCGCGGCCATCGCGCGGGCGCTGGGCAAGCCGATCGCCGAGGAAGACGAGTCGCAGGGCGCCCGGCTGCGCCAGGAAATGACGCGCCAGCTGCTCTCGCTGCCGTACCACGAAGCCAAGGAGCGGGTGCTCGAGAGCTTCGAGAAGACCTACCTCGTCGAGCACCTGAAGGCGGCGAACGGCGTGGTGACCCGCGCCGCGCAGCGCGCCGGGCTGCCGCGGCAGTCGGTGCACCGCATGCTCCGCCGGCTGGGCATCAACACCAGCGACGAAGGGTAGGTCTTCTCGGCGGCGTGGGCCTCCGTGGGAGTAAGCCTCAGCTCGCGCGTCGGTAGTGCAGAGCCACGGCTCCGTTGCGCATCGGCTGAGCCGAGCGCAGCTCGAGCAGCCGCGAGCCGGGCAGCCCGCCACTGAACAGGGTCGGGCCGTGGCCTGCGATCCTCGGCTGGACGAGGAGCTGGTACTCGTCGATCAGATCGAGCCTGTCGAGCTCGGTCGCGAGCTTTCCGCTCCCGAGGAGAACACCGCCGGGCGTCACTGCCTTCAGCTGCCGCACGCGCTCGCGCAGCTCCCCGTCGAGGTGGTGGCTGTTGCTCCACGGGAAGCGACGCCGCGTCGCCGACACCACGTACTTGGGCTTGGCGTCCAGCTTGAGGGCCCACTCGCGCATCGCCGGAGAGGCCGCCACCTCGCCACGGGCGACGGCGGGCCAGTGCCCTTCCATCATCTCGTAGGTCACGCGACCCCACAGCATCGCGCCGGCCTCGTCCATGAGCCGGTTGAAGTGCGCGTGGGTTTCCTCGTCGGCGATGCCTTCCTGGTGGTCGATGCAACCATCGAGGGTGACGTTGAGACAGAAGGTCAGCAGTCCCATGGGGTTCTCCGGTCGAGAGGCCTGCTCACCCCCTACCCTGAACGCGGCTCACGCGGGCCTTCGCGGTGCCCTGTGCCGCGCCCTTCGCCACTGGCGACCGACCCGGCCCAACCCCCCGCCACCCCTGACAGATCCACCGCGTGCGGCGAACGCGCGCCCACGCAACCTTGCGGGTATGGTTCGGTGTCGAAACCAGGCGAGACGCCGTGCCTTTCCAGCCGGGACAACAAGTCGGGCGATTCAAGGTGGTCCGCCTGGTCGCGCAGGGCGGCATGGCCGAGGTGTATCGAGCGGAGCAGGAGCTCGCGGCCGGCATCTACCGCCCCGCGGCGCTCAAGGTGATTCGCCCCGAGTACTCGGAGTCGCCCGACTTCCGGGAGATGTTCCTCGACGAGGCGCGCACCGCCTGCACGCTGTCGCACCCCAACATCGTCCACATCTACGAGGTGGGAGAGGCCGAAGGGCTCCTCTACATGGCGATGGAGCTGGTGCCCGGCGAGACGCTGGCCACGGTGAACCGCACCCTGCGCGAGCGCGGCGACCGCTTCAGCGACGAGGCGCTCTTCGCCATCGGCATCTTCTGCTGCTCCGCGCTGGAAGCGGTGCACGCGCTCAAGGCCGAAGGCGGCCACATCAACCTGGTGCACCGCGACGTCTCGCCGCACAACCTGCTGCTCGGCCACAGCGGCAGCCTCAAGCTCATCGACTTCGGCATCGCCAAGGCGGCCACCAACCGCAACCTGACCAACCCCGGCGTCACCAAGGGCAAGGCCGGCTACTTCTCGCCCGAGCAGGCGATGGGCAAGCAGCTCGACGGGCGCAGCGACCTCTTCTCGGTGGGCGTCACGCTCTACAAGCTGGCGAGCGGCGTCACGCCCTTCGACACGCACAAGACGCACGCCGAGCGCAACGGCGCGCTGGTCCGCGGCCAGTGGATTCCGCTCGAGAAGGCGTACCCCGGCCTGCCGCCCGGCCTCTACGAGGTGGTCGCCAAGTCGCTCAAGCTCAAGCCCGACGACCGCTACGCCACCGCCAAGGAGATGCGCGAGGCGCTGGAGCGCGCGGCCTTCGACTCAGGCTTCCGCATCAGCACCTCGTCGCTCGCCAACTACGTCGACGACCAGGGAGAAATCACCTCCACGCCGGCCGGAGGCCGGACCTCGGCGGCCACCCGCACCGCGCTGCCGGCGCCGGCGCCCCCGGCCCCGGCGCCCCCGGGCGTGAAGCGACGCCACCACACCGAGCGCATGGCGCTCCCGGCCGCCGGGACCCCGGCGAAGTCGAGTCGCAACCGCTGGGCGCTGCCGGTGCTCTTCGCGGCGGCGGCCATCGTGGGCGGCGCCGCGGTCATCTTCGCCATCGCCAGCTCCGGTCCCGAGGAGCCTGCGGTGAAGGAAGTCGCCCCGCCGGTCCCCAAGCCGGTGGTGGCCGCGGTGCGCGAGCCGCCCAAGGCCGTGCCCATCGCCGTCGCGGTCCCCGCAGCGGACGGAACCGATTCGGGGAGCGAGCTCGCCGCGCTCGAGCCCGAGGCTGCCACCACCATCACCGTCGGCCCGGTGGAGACGCACCAGCCGCAGAAGCCCACGGTTCGCCCGTCACTGGTGAAGTCCAAGGCGGTGGCGGCCGTCACACCGCACCCTGCGCCCGCGGTGCCGGTGCCTCCGCCCAAGACCGAGGACGAGCCGGAGATTCCCTCCGGCGAAGCCCGCCTGCGCATCGCCACCAAGCCCCAGAACGTCGCCGCCACCGTCTTCGTCGGCAGCAACGCCTGGGGCATGGCGCCGGCCGACGGCAAGGTGAACTCCGGCCGCTACACGGTGAGCGTGCAGCTCGCCAACGGCAAGCGCTCCCCTCCGTGGACCGGGGCGGTGCGCCCCGACCGCGTCACCACCCTGGAGTACCTCATCGACGAGGAGCGCTGGACCTCGCGCTGACCACGTCGGTCAATTCACCGAGATGGTGAAGGTGCCTTCGGGGCTGGTGCTGCTCGCCGAGTACACGTCGACCACCACGAAGTACGTCTGGCCGGCCACGGTGGGAATCGACAGCGTCTCGGCGGCCCCCTTGAGCCCCTTGTCCTCGTAGTCGAGGCAGGACGCCGGCGAGCAGCTGGTCCCGAGGGAGAGCAGCGCCACGTCGAACGACGCCGACGGCGTCACCAGCACCTGCGCGGTCCCGGTGGTGGTGGCGGTGAACTGGTACACCACGTCCTGCCCGGCGAAGGAGAACGTGTCGCAGGCGGAGGAGTACTTGGGAATCGACGACGACGAGTAGTCGTTGGTCGCGCCCACGTTGGTGCCGGCGACGGGCGCTGCGCCCACCGTCAGCGCCTTCGGGCTGCTGCAGGTGTCGTTGCTCGGCGGCAGCGTCGGCGCCGAGAGGCTCACGTCGAGGGTGAAGGCGCCCGCCGAGTCCACGTAGCCGTCGACGAAGACGAAGTACGTGCCCGGCTGCTGGTTCTTGAGCAGCAGGTGCGCCGGGGGCGAGCCCGACGAGGCACCCGCGGAGTCGCAGTCCAGCTCGTCGCTCGCCAGCGCGCTCAGGCAGGCGTTGGGCTTGCGCACGTAGAGCACCGGGGCGAAGTCGGGGCTCGACGCCTTGCGCGTCACCGTGAGGTCCACGTCCTTCGCGGCGGTGAGCGTGTACGAGTAGACGACGTCGCGGCCGCTGCTCGCGGCGGAGCTGGAGCACGACGGAGAGTCGTCGCCGCTCGAGTTGCCGTTGGTGGCCTGGGTGGTGTCGCCGCTCGCGGTGGCCAGGCCTCCGACGAAGGTGAGCGCCAGCGCGCCCGCGCAGGTGTCGTTGCTCGGCGGGAGCGTCGGCGCGGACAGCGTCACGTCGAGCGCGAAGGGGCCCTTGGTGTCCTGCGCGCTGTCCACCACCAGAAAGTAGGTGCCCGGCTGCTGGTTCTTGAGCTGCAGCGCCGCGGGGGCGCCGGCCGCGTGCAGGCCCGCGGAGTCGCAGCCCAGCTCGTCGGCGAGCGCGGTGCTGGCGCAGGCGCCGCCCTTGCGCACGTAGACCACCGGCTTGAAGGTGCGCGGCGCGGGCCCGGCGGCCGAGGCGGAGATGCTGACGTCGTGGGCCTCGGTCAGCGTGTAGCTGTAGACGAGGTCCTTGCCCGTCTCGGCGCCCGACGGAGAGCAGCTGGGCGACGGGTCGCTCTTGGCGTTCATGTTGGTGGCGAGCGAGGTGTCGCCGGTCACGGTGGCGATGCCGCCGGTGAAGGTGAGCGCGGTGGCGTTCGCGCAGGTGTCGTTGGGCAGCTGGTTCGCCACCACCAGCGAGGTGAGGCCCACGTTGGCCTGCACGCCTTCCACCACCAGGAACACGTCGCCCGCGGCCGCGCTGGTGACGGTGACGGTGGCCGGCGAGGTGGGCGAGGCCGCCTTGGCGCAGGCCAGCTCGGCCGCGGAGGCGCACGGCGCGCCGCGCACCGCGAGCACCGGGTTGGCGAGGCTGCCGGGCGGACGGGTGGCGGTGACCGACACCACCGCACCGGCGGGGAGCGCCAGGCGGTAGACGAGCTCGGCGCCGCCGCTCGCGTTGCAGCTCAGGTGCTCGTCGTCGGCAGCGAGCGAGGTGTCGACGTCGAAGGTGAGCGCGGTGCCCAGCGCGGGCAGCGGCAGCAGCTGCGCCGTGCCGCAGCTCTCGGGCGGCGCGGTGCAGGTCCCCGACGGGCTGCACACGGTGCCGCCGCCGCACTGCGCGCTGCTGGTGCACCCCACGCACTGCTTGCCGGCGCTGCACAGCGGGGCGCTCATCGGGCAGTCGCCGTCCACCTGGCAGGCCACGCACTGGCGGGTGGCCACGTCGCAGAGGTGCGCGGCGCCGCTGCAGTCGTTGGCGGTGAGGCAGCCCACGCAGCGCCCGCCACCGGGCGCACCGACGTCGCAGATGGGCGTGGCGCCGGAGCAGCCGAGCGCCGCCGTGCAGCGGACGCAGGTGCTCGACGCCGCGTCGCAGAAGGTGCCGCCGGTGCACGTCGACGGGCAGCTCGAAGCCCCACCGCCTGCACCGCCCGCGGCGCCGCCGCCCGTTCCCACCCCGCCGCCCGACGCGCCACCGCCGGAGGCCGAGGCGCCTCCGCCCGCGCTCCCCGAGCCTCCGCCCTCAGCGCTCGAGCCGCCCGCGGCGCTCGACACGCCGCCGCCGCTGGCCGCGCCTCCGCCCGAGGCCATGCAGGCCGCGTCACACACCGGGTGGTTGCAGCCAGCCAGCAGTCCGGACACCAGGGCGAGCACGAGCGCGCCACCACGAAGAGTCTTCATGGCCTGGCCCCCTGAGCAAAGGCGGTGCCGCGGCGCTTTCCCCTCTCGGAGGAGGGCGCCTCACCCCGGGGGACAGCGCGGGCGCCAGGCCCCGAACGCCACTTCCCTAACGAGCAGGACCGGGCTCGGACGCAGCCCCGGCGTCGGGCGCAGGCTCGAGGAGGGCGCTCACCTGGGCCTCGAACTTGAGCAGCTCGGCGCGCCGCATGAACGAGAGGCTCTCGCCCTTCGAGCGGCCGAGCACCAGGCCGTCGCGGAGCGCGAGCAGCGCCGCCGACCGCTCGCCGCTCTTGCAATGGACCAGCACCGGCGCCCCCTTGGCCTCGCGGATCAGCGCGTCGAGCGCCCGGGCGTTCTTCTCGGTGAGCCCCGAGGCGCCGGCCACCTCCAGACGGCGGTACTGGAGCTTGGCCTTGGCGGCCTGCGCGGCCTCGGCCCTGGCGCCGGGCTCCTTGGCCTCGCGCAGGTCGACCACCAGCACCACGCCGAGCTCCTTCAGGTGGGCGAGCTGAGCGGCGTCCTGCTCACCGCCCACGTAGAGCCCAGGGCCCACCGCCCGCACGCCCTTGAAGCCGGGGACCTCGCAGTGGCCCCCTTCCGGCTGGGCGACGGCCACCGCCGCGACGCACGCCAGCGCGAGGGCCACGGCGCGCATCAGTGCTTGCCGGGCTCGAGCTTCACGCCGCGGCGCTCGTACGTGACGTACGAGAGGATGGCGGTCATCTTCGGGTCGTCGGCCGCCAGCGACTGGCCCTCGAGCGGGTTGCGGATGCACCAGTTCACCATCTCCCAGAGCTGGGACACCTTGCCCAGCTGCTTCTGGAACTTGGGGTAGGTCTCCGGGTGGGTGTTGGCGGCGTTGGGGTGGCACTGGGCGCAGGCGACGCCGTTGGTGCCCAGCTTTCCGTCGGTCCACAGGGCGCGGCCCTGCTTCACCACCGCGTCCTGCTCGGCGGTCCACTTCTGCACGTCGGCGGGGCCGAAGGTGTCGCCCAGGGCGGGCAGCGCGAGCACGGCCACGACGGCCGCGCCGAGCGCGAGAGTCTTGTGCGTCATCGAGGTGGTCCTCTTCATGGTCAGTAGTGGTTCTGCGGGAGCGTGCGGGACTTCTCGTCCTGGTACTGCAGGTCGACCGGCTGGTTCTTCTTGGCGTCGAAGGCCACCGTGCGCACCGGGTTCTCGGGCAGCAGGTAGTGCGCCGCGACGCGGCCGCTCGCGACGTCGATGTACTGCCAGCCGGTGGCGTCGCGCTCGAAGAAGGGGTCGGCGCGGTTGATGGGCACCGTGAGCTTGGGCAGGAGGCTGGGCGCCTGCGCGTAGCTCTGCGGATACGGCCACGGCCACGCGGTGGCCATCACCGAGTTGAAGCTGATGTTGCCGATCTGGTTGTACTGGATCTGGTGCACGTGCCCGTAGAGCACGTTGACCTTCTTGAACGGCTTCAAGATGTCCTGCACGAGCTCGGCGTCGTCGGTCCAGAAGTTCCAGTTCTTGAAGATCTTCTGCAGCGGCGAGTGCGAGAAGACGACGATGGGCGTGTCCTTGCTCACGTTCGCGAGGTCCTTCTTGAGCCACGCGCGCTGCTCGGCGCCGACCTGGAACGGCGAGCCGTTGGGGTTGTCGAGGCCCGCCATCTCCGCCATGCGCGCCTTGCCGTCGGGCCAGCGGTCGTACCAGGCCTTGTCGGTGAGGATGGAGTTGAGCACCACGAAGTGCACGCCCTTGTGGTCGAAGCTGTACCACTGGGGCCCGAAGAGCTTGGACCAGTACGCCCCGTCGTCGGCGTAGTAGTCGTGCTCGCCCATCACCATGCGCACCGGGCCCTTGAGGCCCGAGAGCAGCTGCGCGCCGTGGTCGAGCTCCTGCGGCAGCGCGAGCTGCGCGAGGTCGCCGCCGAACATCACGAAGTCGGGGCGCGGGTTCATCAGGTTGCACTCCGCCACCGCGCGCATCAGGCCGCGGTCCCAGTTGCGGACGAACTGGGCGCCCTTCACGTGCTGGATGTGCGAGTCGCTGATGTACGCGAAGGTGAAGCTCTCGGCCGGCGTGGCCCCGGCGAGCTCCACCAGGCTCACCGGCAGCACGCTGGCGCCGAGGAGGCCGCTCGAGGCCTTGAGGAAGTCACGTCGCTTGAGGTCGTCGGGGGTCATCGCGGTCTCCTGTCACTTCGACTTGGTCATCGCCGCCGCCACCTGCGGGCTGGTGAGCGACTTGAGGAACGCCACCAGGTCCTTCTTCTGGTCGGCGGTGAGGTTGAGCGGGCGGATGCCGCCCGAGAGGAAGCCCGACGGCTCGGGGTCGGTCTCCTTGAGCTTGCCGCCGTTGCTGTAGTGCTCGACCACCTCTTCCAGCGTCTTCAGGCTGCCGTCGTGCATGTACGGCGCGGTGAGCTCGATGTTGCGCAGCGTGGGCGTCTTGAAGCTGCCCAGCGCGGCCCAGCGGTCGTCCACCGCGAAGCGGCCCAGGTCGCTGGTGTTCTTGTTGGCGAGCACCGCGACGTCGACGTTCTCGCCCTTCTTCTTCGCGGTGGAGAACGCGGTCGCCATCTCCACCACGTCCTTCTCGATGCGGGGGAAGCCGACGTTGATGTTGTGGAAGTGCCCGTCGGTGAAGAGCGCGCTGGTCTGCGAGACGGTGTGGCACGACACGCAGCGGCCCTGCTGCAGGAAGACGGTGAAGCCGCGCTTCACCGCGTCGCTCACCGCCTTCTCCTCGCCGCCGAAGTACCAGCGGTCGAACGGCGAGCCGCCGCTCACCTGCGCGCGCTCGAAGGCCGCCAGCGCCTTGGTGACGTGGTCCATGGTGATGGCGCCGCCGCTGACGCCGAAGGCGCTCTTGAAGAGCGGCTGGTACTCGGCGTCGCTGCGCACCACCTTGAGAATGGGCTCGTGGCTCGGCAGCCCCATCTCGATGGGGTTGAGGAACGGCTGGGTGGACTGCCGCTCGAGCGACGGCTCGCGGCCGTCCCAGAACTGGGTCTCGTTGAAGGCGGCGTTGAGCACGGTGGGCGCGTTGCGGGTGCCCTTCGCCTTGCCGAGACCTTCGGACACCGGCAGCGGCGAGTCGGTGAAGGCCTTGCCGCGGTCGTGGCACGTCTCGCACGCCACCTCGCCGTTGGCGCTGAAGCGCTTGTCGCGGAAGAGCTTGTGGCCGAGCGCTTCCTTCTCGGGCGTCTGCGGGTTGTCGGCGGGCACCGGCACCGGGGGCAGGCCGAGGAGCGGGTTGGGCGACTGCGCCAGCGCGGGAACGGCGACCAGCGCGGTCAGGGTCAGGAGACGAAGGGACGGCCGCACGCGAAAAGACCTCCTCGAGAGAGACGAGCGGGGTCATAGCGCCGGGCCGTGATGGCCCGTGACTCAAAGAAGCTCTCACTTCGATTGGGAGAAGCTATCGACCCTTCAGGGGTCGGCCAGCACGGCGAGCAGGTACTCGCCCGGCTTGGCGCCGCTGCTCGCGACGTAGGTGTCCACCGACAGGTAGAGCGTGCCGGTGGCCGCGGGGCGGGTGACCACCGCGTCGTTGCGCGCCAGGCAGTCGCTGCCGGACAGGCCCGGCCCCAGCAGATGCACGTCGAGGTCCGCGGCGCCCAGCGACACCACGTGCACCCGCAGGTTGGTGGGGCTCGCCAGGTCGAGCCGGTAGTACAGCTCGGGCCCCGACTCGTCGGCCGCCGAGCACGCCGGGTACGTCGACAGGCGGTTGGCGCCTTGCCGCCGCGTGTCGCCCGCGTGCACGAAGGGGAGCGCGGTGATGCGGAACGGGTCGGTGGCGGTGCCCGCGCCCTGAAGCCGCGTGGCCTGCGCATCGGGCGGCGCCGCGCCGGTGAGCGCGCCGTGCACGCGGTCGAGCGCCTGCAGCACCAGGAGGTTGCGGCGGTTCTGTCCGTACTGCAGGCCGGCGGCGTCGAGCTGACAGGCCTTGGGCCCCGGCGCGGCGTTGAGGTGCAGCCCGTCGGGCCCGATGCCGTGCGAGGGGAGCGTGAGCAGCTCGCGGTGGAGGTCGATGAAGGGGAAGCCGCGCGCCTGGGCGATGGCGCGGGCCACCGCGTTGTAGCGGGGCACCACCGCGTCGGCGGTGGTGGAGTCGTCGCGCGGCGGAATGGCGGTGAAGAGCGGCACCACGCCCGCGTCGAGCAGGCCGTCGGCGATGGCCGCCATGTTGCGCCCGTAGGCGTCGAGGTTCATCGACTGGATGTCGTTGGTGCCGAACATCACCGTGGCCAGCTGCGGGTTCACCGCCGCGAGCTCCTGTTCCATCGGCGACGGGTTGCCGGCGATGGCCGCGCTGGCGCTCCAGCCCACGGTGGCCGCCTTGGTGACGCGGTCGTACGGCGTGGTGCCGCCCGCGTTGCCCGCCTTGTAGAAGTCGAGCGTCGGCTTGAGCGCGGCGTGGGAGTCGAGCGTCACCGCGCTGCCGGCGAAGCAGGCCAGGTAGTTGGTGTTGACGGTGTTGGAGTCGCCGATCTTCGAGAAGACCTTCGGCTGGGTGCTGGCGCGCGCGACGATGCGGCGCAGGTGCGCGGCCACCTCCGCGGTCAGCGGCGACTGCGTCCGGCCCGCCGGGTAGAGCACCGTGCCGGAACCCGCGTCGGGGAGCCCGCCGTCGACGCCGGCGTCCAGGCCGCCGCCGCCCGGGCTGCTGCCCCCGCCCTGCCCTCCGCCCGCCGCGCCTCCACCCGCCGCGCTGCCGCCGCCGCTCG
>JAIBBQ010000078.1 GCA_019694595.1 Myxococcaceae bacterium | reverse complement strand
CGCCGCGCACCGCCTCGGCGGCAGGGGCACCGGCGCCCGCGTGCAGCCCGAGGCGCTGCACCGCGGTGGCCCAGGCCTCTGCGTGGGCCGCCAGCGTCTCTTCCTCGGGCAGGCGCACCACGCCGAAGAAGGCGGCGCACGCCTCGCGCACCCGGCGGACCTGCTCGGCGCGCACGGTGGAGCCTCCGCGCGCCTCGGCTGCGCGCTCCAGCCGCCGCTCCAGCGCGCCGAGGCGGGTGGCGTAGGCGCCTTCCTCGCCGTGGGCGCCGAGCCGGTCATCGCGGACGCCGGCTTCCTCGAGCCAGCGGCTGAGCTCGGCGGGCCGTTCCACCCCCAGCTGCACCAGGCGGGACTCCAGCCAGCGGGGCAGCGCCTCCGCGGGAAAGCCTTCGTCCGCGAAGCGCACCAGGCCGATGGCGAGCCGCCCCGGCGTGGTGTCCTTGAGTGGCGCCCCCAGGCGCACCCGCGCGCGCAGCCCCACCGCCCGCAGCGCGGCAGAGAGGCGTTCCGCTTCCTCGGCGAGATCGCGGAAGACGATGGCCACCTGCTCCGGGGGGCAGCCCTGGTCGACCCGCCGCCGGGCCTCCACCGCGAGCGCCCGCAGCTCGTCGCGCGGCGTGGCGGCGGACAGGTGGGTGAGCCACGGCGCGGCCGAAGGCTGAGAGGTGGCGTGGCCGAAGGCGAGCAGCGGGGCGAGGTGGTCCGGCGCTTCCTGCGGCTCGAGCTCGAGCCCGGGCACCGCCTCGCGTTCGAAGGCCGCGTAGGCCTCGGCGACCACCGCGCCCAGCTCGGGCTGGCCGACGAGCGGCAGCGCCACCACCACCGTGCGCTCGGGCCCCGCGGCGCGCGCCAGCGCCTGCGCGAGCTTCACGTGCAAGAGCGGCCAGTCGTGGAGCGCCTCGAAGCGGAACGCCTGGAATGGCGAGAGACTCGCCGGGAGGCCGGCCTCCAGCCGCTCCACGGCCGCCCGCCGCAGCCCCGCGGGCGTCACCAGCCCTTCGCGCGCAAGGCGGACCGCGACCGCTTCCCACAGCGCGGCGAGGGCCCCCACGCGCTCGGCGCGCGCCCCGCTCAGGTGCGCCGCGGCGGTGCGGAGCTCGGCGGGGAGGCTCCACTGGGTGGTGAGGTGCTCGAAGAGCGTCGCGGCGCCGCGGGCGAAGGCGGGCGAGCGCACGAAGCCCCCGAAGGGACCGGGGGGCAGCGCCCGGGCCTCGTCGGAGATGAGCAGCCGGTAGGCGAGCGGGCCGAGCGGCGCGCGGCCGAGGAAGCGGGCCGGCTCGCAGGCCTCGATGAGCTCGGCGAAGGAACAGAACCCCCGGCCATCGACGAAGGCGGTGCTGCGCGAGGCCTCGAGGAGCGCCTGCTCCACCCGATCCGCGTCGGGGAGGATGCGCAGCGTGCGAGGCGAGGCCATGCGACTAGCCCGGGGCCGGCGGCGTCACCGCGCGCTCGCGATCCTTCTTCCAGCCATCGACGAACAGCACCACGATGCCGGCGATGATCGCCAGGTCGGCGACGTTGAAGATGCCGGTGCGCAGCGAGCCCACGCCCAGGTTCATGAAGTCCACCACCACGCCGCCGAAGCGCGCCCGGTCGACCCAGTTCGACAGCCCGCCGCCGGCGATGACCGCGTAGCCGGCGACCTGCAGCATGGTGAGCTTGGGGCTGGCCAGCGCGTAGCCCACGATGCCCAGGAGCAAGAGACCGACCGCGACCGTCAACACGCCGAAGCGCGCGCCGTCGGGCAGGTTCGAGCCCAGCGAGAGGAAGGCGCCGTCGTTGGTGGCCCACAGGAGCCGGAAGGTGTCGCCCAGGTAGGAGTGCACCGGGCCGCCCTTGAGGTGCTCGGTGGCGATGGCCTTGGTCGCCTGGTCGCACCCGACCGAGGCCCCCAGCCAGAGCACCACCACGCCTGCGCGCTTGAGCCAGCCCATCAGGCGAGACGAATGCCAGAGGTCCCGAGCGCTGACAAGGCGGCTTTCAGGCGCGCCAGACCAGCGTCCGCGGCTCGGTGTAGTCGTCCATGGTGGCACGCACGCCTTCGCGGCCCAGGCCCGAGGCCTTCACCCCGCCGTAGGGCTGACTGTCGGAGCGGAAGCTGGGGGCGTCGTCGATGATGACCCCACCCACCTCGAGCGCCTCGAAGGCGCGCCGCGCCTGCCGCCAGTCGCGGGTGAAGACCGCCGCCTGCAGCCCGAACCGGCCGTCGTTGACGCGCTCGAGCGCGTGCTCGAAGTCGCGCGCCACCTCGAGCATCGCCACCGGGCCGAACACTTCTTCGCGGTACAGGTTGGTGCCGGTGGGCACCTGCTCGAGCACCGTGGGCTTGATGAGGCGCCCTGCCCGCTCGGCGCCGCAGAGCAGCCGCGCACCCTGGGCCACGGCCTCGCGCACCCAGCCCTCGATGCGGGTCGCCGCGGCGTCGTCGATGACCGGGCCGACCACCGTGGTCTCGAGCCGCGGGTCGCCGAGGGCGAGCTTGGCGGTCTCGGCGACGAAGGCGTCGCGGAAGGCCGCGAGCACCGGCTGCTCGACGATGATCCGCTGCACCTTGATGCACACCTGGCCCGCGTAGCCGAAGGCGCTCGCCGCGAGCCGCTGGGCCGCGAGGGCGACGTCGGCGTCCTTCGCCACCACCGCGGCCGCGTTGCCGCCGAGCTCGAGCACCGCCTTGCCGGCGGCCTTGGCCTTGAGGCTCCAGCCCACCCGGGCGCTCCCGGTGAAGCTGAGCACCTTGACCCGGGCGTCGGTGGCGAGCGTCTCCGCCACCGCGTTGTCGCACGGCAACACCTGCAGCGCCGCGGGGTCTGCCCCGGCCGCGTGCACCAGCTCCGCGAGCAGCAGCTGGGCCGACGGCGCCTGCGGCGGCGGCTTCACCACGATGGGCGCGCCCACCGCGAGCGCGGGCGCCACCTTGTGGACACCGAGGTTGAGCGGAAAGTTGAAGGGCACGATGCCCACCACCACCCCGGCGGGGAAGCGGCGCACCTCGGCGCGCGCGTTCGCCTGGTGGGGCATGAAGTCCACCGGCACCAGCTCGCCGCCGAACGTCGACAGCGCGGCCGCGGCCTGCTGGAAGGTCTCCACCGAGCGGGCGACTTCCATGCGCGCCAGGGTGATGGGCTTGCCGGCTTCCTCGCAGATGACCTGCGCCAGCTCCTCGCCCCGCGCTTCGAGGCCCTTCACCACCCCGAGCAACACCGCGCGGCGCTGGCCGCTCGTCTGGGCCTGCAGGCGGCCGCGCGCGGCCTCGGCGACGGTCAGGGCTTCGCGCGCCTGGGCGGCGGAGGCCTGCGACACCCGGGCGACCAGGTGACCGTCGAAGGGGCTCACCACCTCGGCGGTCTTGACCCCGCCGGTCAGCTTCCCGTTGAGCCAGAGCGGGCGTTCCTTCACGCGAGGCGCTCGCCTACTGCGGGCCGGGCATCGTCAGCTTGATGGTGCGGCAGGTGCCCGCGTCGCCCGAGCAGTCGTCGGCCTTGGTGATGGCCGCCACCTCGGGCCCGGTCTCGAAGCAGCCGAAGCCGTACCGGTTGCCGGTGGGCAGCCCGGTCGCGGTGCCGCGCTTGCCGCCCCAGAACTCGGTCCAGATGAGGAAGTTGTCACCGGTGCTGACGTTGACGAAGGGCTCGAGGATCTTCGCGCCCCCCTGCACCCCGGCCGACGAGACGTCGAAGCCGCGCAGGTTGAACACCCCGCTCTTCTCGATCTGCGGCGCGTCGGCCTCGGTCTTCCCCATGGCGACCGCCTTCACGCTCTCGCAGGTGACGGTGCCGCCGTCGACGCCCACCTTGGACACGAAGCGGGTGTTGAGCGACTGGATGGTGGGCGTGAAGCCGACCCACGAGTCGGTGTTGTACTGGAGCGTGACCTGCACCTTGTCGCTCTTCAGCGTGCAGCGGCTCGCCACGCACTGGGGCAGCGGCGTCTCGTCGGCGAAGCCGCCGTCGAAGCAGGTCGACTGCACGGCGCAGGTCTGGCCGCAGTGGGCGCAGGTCCCGTAGTCCATGCCGGCGTCCATCACCATGCAGGCCGCCTGCGACGAGCAGGCCGAGTCGTCACAGTCGACCTTGCCGTTGCCGTCGTCGTCCTTGCCGTTGCCGCAGATCTCGCTCGAGGTCATGGGCATCGAGCTACAGGCCGACGCGAGCACCGCCACCAACCAGAGCGACTTCTTCACGGGCACTTTCCGGAGCACTGGCGGTCCGACGGGACGCAGGCGCTCTGACCGGTGGTGAGGCCCAGGCAGTTGAAGCCCTGGGGGCATTCCTGACCCGAGCTGCAGTACCGCACGCAGTACTGGGCGGAGTCGGGGCCGCCGTCGGGCAACCCCAGGTTGACGCAGGTGCCGCCGGTGCACTGGTCGTTGCCGGAGCACGGCTGGCAGTGCGGGAAGCAGCCGGTGCCGGCGTCGCAGGCGGTGCGCGCGTTCACGCACTCGTTGTTCTTCGAGTTGCAGAGCTGGCAGCTGCCGCAGCTCGGGGTCGCCTGGCAGACGCGCACGTTGCCCACCAGCGGGCCTTCGCACTGCTTGGTGGTCTGGTTGCAGCGCTGGTCGAGCGCGCAGTTGGCGGTGGTGGTGCAGCCCGGCTGGCACTTGTAGCGGTCGCCGACCTTGGTGCACGCCTGGCCGATGGGGCAGTTGGAGTCGGTGGCGCAGAAGGCGACGCACTGGCCCGCGGTCTGGCCGGGCGCCACGTTGCACACCTTGTTCGCCGGGCAGCCGAGGTCGTCGGTGCACTCGCCGATGGCCTCGCAGATGCGGTTGTTGCAGCGCAGCTTGGGGTCGCCGCAGTCGGCGTCGACCGCGCAGTCGGCGACGCAGATCTTGTTGCGCGGGTCGCAGGTGGTGCCGAACGGGCAGACCTGCTGGGCGGCGATGCACTTGCCGCGCGCGGGGTCGCAGCGCTGCAGCGGGTCGCCGCACTCCGCGTTGGAGTTGCAGGTGCGCAGCGAGTCGGGGGCGCAGCCCTGGAAGTTCTTGCAGCTCGCCACCTGGCCGGCCACCGGGCTCTTGTCGGGCCAGCACTGCTTGGTGCCGCCCTTGTCGACGCACGCCGCGCCGCGGGCGCAGTCGGCGTTCACCGTGCAGCTCTTGCCGCAGTACTTGGTGCCCGCGTCGGTCTTGTCGTCGACGATGCAGTTGTCGCTGGGGCCGCCGCACTCCTGGTCGCTGCTGCAGGTCTCGCAGAACGACTTCTTCACCTTGCAGGCGCGGGTGTTGACGTCGCAGAACTCGGTCATCGCGCAGTCGGAGTCGCTCTTGCAGCCGGCGATGTTCTCCACGCAGAGGCCCGTGTAGTTGTTGCAGTACTTCTTGGGGGCCATCGGGTCCGACGACTTGCAGCTGTCGTCGTTGAGGCAGATGCACTGGTGCCGGACGGTGTCGCAGCGCAGGTCGCCGCACTCCGCGTCGACGTTGCAGGAGCGGCCGACGAAGTCGCCTGGACCTGCGTCCGGGTCGGGGGGCTGGACCGTCTTGGAGGGGCAGCCCGTGAGGGCAGCCGCGAGCAGCGCGAGGGCGACCGGACGCATGAGAACGCGGCAGATAGCCCTTCGGGGAGAAAGGGGCAACGCCGGTCAGGGGGCCGCGGGGGCCTCACCGGCCTCGAGCGCCCCGGGCACGCGTTCCCGCCAGAAGTCCGCCTCGGCGCAGCGCGGCCAGGCAGCGGTGGTGAGGCGCTGGAGCGGCCGCCACCCCGCGCCGTCGAGCACCCAGGCCGCGCAGAAGCCGGCCTCGCCGGCGGAGAAGGACACCGGGGCGACGTGGGCCGACAGCAGCGGCTGCCCTTCGAGGAAGCCGGCGAAGTGGGGGAAGAAGTGGCCCGGGAGCGCCCCCGCCGGGAGCGGCACCTCGCGGGACTCCAGCGGCTGGCCGTCGAGCGAATGCCAGGTGACGCCGACGGACAGCGGCTGCGCGGGGTCCGACCAGCGCCCCATGCCGGCCAGGCACACCAGCCGCTGCCCATCGGGCGCGAGCCGCAGCCCTTCGGGCGCGCACTCGAGCGGCGTGTCCGGCCCGCGCTCGGACGAGCTCACCAGCTGGGAGTCCCGGTGGAAGACGGCCCGGCCCCCGGGGAGCGCCAGGGCGGCGGTGCAGCAGGTGGAGATGGTCACCCAGCGGCCCTCGACGAGGCGCTCGGTGAAGACGTGGTCTCTGGGCCCGCCCGACTCCGCGTAGAGCACGGGAGTGTGCTCCACCCGGGTGCGCAGCCAGGGCGTCACCTGCCGGCTCGAGGCGCACCCGGCGAAGGCCAAGGCGACGGCGAGCGCCGCGCGCATCAGCAGTCGGTGGCCAGGGCGGCCGTGCAGCGCTGGTCGCGGCAGACGGGCACCGCGCAGCCGCACTTGATGCCCTGCTTGGGGCAGGTGCCGGTGCAGACCGCCTTGGAGCAGTCGGGCGCGTCGCTCACGTGCACCACCGCATCGCCCATGCCGCAGCAGGCGTTGGGCGCGCAGTCGGTGTCGGCGAAGCAGGTCTTCCCCGGGCCGGCGTCGCGGCCCGAGGGCACGAAGTCTCCGCACCCGCCCAGCACCAGCACCGCGAGCAGGAAGACGGGCGCGCGCATGACTCAGCGGTTCATCGACCCCAGGAACTCGCCGTTCGATTTGCTGGAGCGGATGTGCTTCAGCACGAACTCCATCGCGTCGATGGGCGTGAACGGGTGCAGTACCTGGCGCAGCGCGGTGATGCGCACCAGGTCGGCCTGGGTGAGCAGCAGCTCTTCCTTGCGGGTGCCCGACTTGTTGATGTCGAGGCAGGGGAAGATGCGCTTCTCGAAGAGCTTGCGGTCGAGCACGATCTCCGCGTTGCCGGTGCCCTTGAACTCTTCGAAGATCACCTCGTCCATCCGGCTGCCGGTGTCGATGAGCGCGGTGCCGATGATGGTGAGCGAGCCGCCTTCCTCGATGTTGCGGGCGGCGCCGAAGAAGCGCTTCGGGCGGTGGAGCGCGTTGGCGTCGACACCGCCGGACAGGATCTTGCCCGACGGCGGCACCACCGTGTTGTAGGCGCGCGCCAGGCGGGTGATGGAGTCGAGCAGGATGCAGACGTGGTGCTTCTGCTCGACCAGGCGCTTGGCCTTGTCGATCACCATCTCGGCCACCTGCACGTGCCGCGTCGCGGGCTCGTCGAAGGTCGAGGAGACGACCTCGCCGCGCACGCTGCGCTGCATGTCGGTCACTTCCTCGGGGCGCTCGTCGACCAGCAGCACGATGAGGAAGATCTCGGGGTGATTCTGCGAGATGGCGTGGGCGATGTTCTGCATCAGCACCGTCTTGCCGGCCTTGGGCGGCGCGACGATGAGGCAGCGCTGGCCAAGACCGATGGGGCAGAACATGTCGATGATGCGGGTGGTCATCTCACCCGAGTCGTGCTCGAGCTTGAGCTTCTTGGTCGGGTACAGCGGGGTGAGGTTGTCGAAGAGGATGCGCTCGCGGACGTCGGTCGAGAGCGGGTCGACGAAGTTGATCTGGTCGACCTTCTGCAGCGCGAAGAAGCGCTCGCCTTCGCGCGGCTGGCGGATCGGGCCGGTGATGGTGTCGCCCGGGCGGAGGTTGAAGCGGCGCACCTGGCTCGGCGAGACGTAGATGTCGTCGGGGCTCGCCTGGTAGTCGGAGTCGGGGCTGCGGAGGAAACCGAAGCCGTCGGACAGCAGCTCCATCACGCCTTCGGCCTGCACCTCGTAGCTCTTCTCGGCGACCGTGGAGAGGATGGAGAAGAGCAGCTCCTGCTTCTTCAGGCCCTGCGCGTTCTCGACGCCCAGGTTGAGCGCCATCTTCGACAGGTCGGTGATCTTCATCCGCTTGAGGTCGGTCAGCTTCAGGTTCTGGAGCGGACCGCCGGGGCGGGAAGGCATCGGAGGCGGCGGGGCCTCGGGCGCCGGGGGCAGCGTGGCGGCGGGCTCGTCTTCGCCCAGCGCGCGCGCTTCCTGGATGTCGTCGTCACGCACCGGCTTGCTGCTCACCGGGGTGAGCACCGGGCGCTGGCGGGGGGCCTCGGCGGCCTCCACTTCACCTTCGGGCTCGGCCTCCTCGACCTTGCGCGCCGGCTTCTTCGCCTTCGCCTTCTTCTTGTCGTCGGCGTCGTCAGACTTCTCTTTCGCGGTGCGAGCTTTGGCCATGGAGGTACGAAAACCGGGGGTGTGGCGGCCTTGGACGTTGCAGGCTTGCGTTCCCGAAAAGTGGAGCGAGGGAACGACCAGCAGCGAGGCGTGTGGAAGAAAATGGCGCCCGCGGAATCGGGCACCGGCTGCGAAAACCACCGTAGGGAGCCCTTCCTCGAAGTGTCAAGCATGGACTGCACGGGACTGCTGCGGGCGTCAGCCAGCGGCGGTATGAGCGCGGCCGTCCATGAGCTCCCCCGCGGAACGGGCGCAGACCCTGCGCGCGCAGATCGCCGACGCCAATCACCGCTACTACACGCTCGACGACCCGTCGGTGTCCGACGCCACCTACGACGGGTGGATGCGCGAGCTGCAGGCGCTGGAAGCGGCGCACCCCGCGCTGCTCACGCCCGACTCTCCGACCCAGCGGGTGGGCGGTGTGGCGAGCGAGCGGTTCGAGAAGGTCACCCACCGCAAGCAGATGCTCTCGCTGGGCAACGTGTTCTCGGCCGCCGAGCTGGAGGAGTTCGACCAGCGGGTGCGCGAGCACCTGGGCGTGGAGCAGGTCGCCTACGTGTGCGAACCCAAGATGGACGGGCTCGCCATCGAGCTCGTCTACGAAGACGGCCGCTTCGTGCAGGGCAGCACCCGGGGCGACGGGGTCATCGGCGAGGACGTGACGCCCAACCTGCGCACCATCAAGAACTTGCCGCTGTCGCTCAAGGGGAAGGCGCCCCGGCGGCTCGAGGTGCGCGGCGAGGTGTTCATTCGCAAGGCGGACTTCGTGCGCATGAACCAGGAGCGCGAGGCGCGCGGCGAGCCGACCTTCGTGAACCCGCGCAACAGCGCCGCCGGCTCCTTGCGGCAGCTCGACCCGGCGCTCACCGCGGAGCGGCCGCTGGCGGTCTTCGTCTACGAGGTCGGCGAGGTCGAAGGCGCCGCCTTCCCGACCCACCTCGAGAAGCTCGCCTTCCTCGAGGCCGCGGGGCTGCCGGTGAACCGCCGCCGCTTCGAGGCCAAGGGCGTCGCCGGCGTGATGGAGGCCTACGCGGCGCTGCAGCAGGAGCGCCACGCCCTGCCCTACGAGGTCGACGGGCTGGTGGTGAAGGTGGACAGCGAGGACTTCCGCCAGCGGCTGGGGCAGGTGTCGAAGACGCCGCGCTGGGCGGTGGCGTTCAAGTTCCCGCCCGAGGAAGTCGAGACCCAGGTCGAGCGCATCGAGGTGCAGGTCGGGCGCACGGGCGCCATCACCCCGCTCGCAGTGCTGAAGCCGACCTTCGTGGGCGGCGTCACGGTGACGCGGGCCACGCTGCACAACGAAGACGAGCTGCGCCGCAAGGGCGTGCGCGAAGGCGACTGGGTCTTCCTGCGGCGGGCGGGCGACGTCATCCCCGAGATCGTCAAGGTCATCGAGAGCCGGCGGACCGGCGCGGAGAAGGAGTTCGTCTTCCCCACCGAGTGTCCGGTGTGCCGTTCCAAGGTGGTGAAGGAAGAAGACGGCGCCATCGCCCGCTGCTCGAGCGGCTCGTGCCCCGCGAAGCTGGTGGGCCGGCTGCGGTACCTGGCCACGCGCGAGGCGCTGGACATCGACGGGCTGGGCGAGAAGCTCTGCATCGCGCTGGTGGAGACCGGGCTGGTGAAGGCGCTGCCCGACGTCTTCGCGCTGACCTTCGAGCAGCTCGTGGGGCTCGAGCGGCTGGGCGAGAAGAGCGCGCAGAACCTGCTCGACGCGATGGCGCGCGCCAAGAAGACGACGTTCAAGCGCTACATCCAGGGGCTGGGCATTCCGCAGGTCGGCGACGCGACCGCCAAGGCGCTCGCGCAGCACTTCCAGACGCCCGACCGGCTGCTCGCGGCGAGCGAGGACGAGCTGCAGGCGGTGCGCGACGTGGGGCCCGAGGTGGCGAAGGAGATCCGCCGGTTCTTCGACGACCCGCGCGGCAAGGCCGACGCCGAAGGGTTGCTCGCGGCGGGCGTGGAGCCGGCGCCGCCGGAGGCTCCGACGGGGGGTGCCTTCCTGGGCAAGACGGTGGTGCTCACCGGGACGATGGCCTCGCTCACCCGCGAGCAGGCGAAGGAAGAGATCGAGCGCCGCGGCGGCCGGGTGTCCGGGAGCATCTCCAAGAAGACGGACTTCCTGGTGGCGGGCGAGGAAGCGGGCTCCAAGCTCAAGAAGGCCCAGGAGCTCGGGGTCAAGGTGCTCGACGAGACCGCGTTCCGCGCGCTGCTCTGAGGCGACGGCCGTCGTAAGATCGGGCGCATGGCCTCCACCGCCTCGCGGCCGTTCTCCACGCCGTGGGTCTTCGTGAGCTTGTTCGTCTACCTGGCGCTCGAGCTGCTCCTCGGCACCTGGCTGGGCCCGCTGATGGCGGGAGTCTTCGTGTCACCGATGTTCGTGATGCAGGCGCAGCTGCTGCTCCACCTGGTGGCGCTCTACCTGGGCGGGTTGCTCATCGGTGTGGTGAGTCCGGGGCGGCGGCTGACCGAGCCCGCCATCGGAGCGTTCCTGTCGGTGCTGCTGGTGTTCCTGATGAGCTTCTTCCTGCCGGGGTGGTTCTACCGGTTCGAGCTCACCAAGGTGCTGGTGGCGGGTGGGCTGGGCTTCGGCTCGGCGCTGTTCGGCGCCTGGCACGGCGAGCGGCTCACCGGGAACGCGGGGCGACCGTGAAACGGCTCGCGTCCGCGGTGGTGGCGCTGACGATCGGCGGCTGCACCTGCAACCTGCTCCCTGCGCCGGAGAGCCGCGCGGCGTCATTGCCCCAGGCGGTGGACGTTCCGGTCGGCGCGCGCCACGACGTGCTCATCGTCGCCTGCCAGGACAAGCTCACCCTGCTCGACTTCGTGCTCCCGGTGGCGTCGACGTTGTTCTTCGTGGGCATGGGCCGCCTCGACGCCGCGCTCTATCTCCCCGACGCGCTGGCGGAGTCGGCGATCCCCAAGTGCAAGCCCACCCCCTACACGGTGGAGAAGGCGGCGATCACCGGCAGCGCCTTCTCGCTGGAGACGACCGGCAACCCGCGCGCCTTCACGGCCCACTCCACCGCCGAAGGAGAGGTCACCTTCAGCGCCGAGGTGGTGGCCAACGGCCAGCGCATCCCCGTGGCGTCGACGCTGCGCGCGTGGAAGCCCGACAAGCTCTACTTCTCGCCGCGCTGCGACGACGCTCCGTCGGCCGAGCGACTCGACGGGTGGATCCCCGCGGGGAAGACCTTCGGTATCGACTTCTCGCTTTTCCATCAGGACCAGCGGCTCAACGGGTACGGCGTCTTCGGCGTGTCGCACCCGCGGCTCACCATTCACCAGGACGGCGCCTTCCTGTCGGCGCTCGTCGCGGAGGAGCGAGGGCCCTTCACCGTCACGTCGGACATCGACTCCGCGTTCTCCCTCGCCCTCACCGCGTACGGCCCCGAGGCGTACGACGCGCTGACGCTGACCCGGCAGACGACCGAACCGGTGTTCGTCGGCGGGACCACCCTGCTCGTCCCGGAAGCGACCATCGGCGGCAAGGTGCCCTGCGTGGACGGTTACGCCCGGACCCTGACCATCGAGGACCCGGCGGTCTGCGTGTTCCACGGTCTCCCAGGCGCGAAGGCCACCGTCTTCGGCAACAAGCCCCTGCAGCTCGACGCCCGCGCGACGGGCCGCTGCCGCATCTCGGTGACCCTGGAAGGGACCGCCAGGACCGCGGCGGTCGAGTTCCCCGTCTTCCGCGCCTTCGAGGCCATCGCCACGCCCACCGCGCTGAACCACCCGGCGGTTCACGTGACCGACCTGTGGGCGACCGGGCCCGATTCGCTCGTCGCGGTCGGCTGGAAGGACGAGGTCAGCGGCAACCTCGACCACTTCACGCTCCGTCGGGTGAACGGCGCGTGGTCCGGGCCCCAGTTCAACCACCCGCCACGAACGCTGTGGTCCGTTCACGGAAGCGGTTCGACCGCGCTCGCCGTGGGCAACGACGGCTGGGGCATGCAGTGGGACGGCACGACCTGGGCGCGCTTCAACACCGACGCCGGAGTGACCCTGAACGACGTCTGGGTGCGCTCGCCCGCCGACGCCTACGCGGTGGGCGACCAGGGCACCGCGCTCCACTTCGACGGCGCCACCTGGTCGCCCTTCGACGCTGGCACCTCGGCCACCCTCCGCAGCGTCTGGGGCGATGATGCGGGCGTGCTGGTGGTGAGCGCCTCCGGGACCGCCCAGCGGCTCGGCGACGGTCCCGCCGCGGACCTCTTCCCGGCGGACGCAGGCTTCCTGGCGGGTCGGATCACCGGCTCGGGCTCGAACGACGTCTGGGTGCTGTCGAGCAACAGCGCGATGCACTTCGACGGCCTGCGCTGGTCGCTGGTCGACTTCGGTCTCTCCTCGGGCATGCGCCTCACCGGGCTCTGGTCGCCGGGCGGTGGCTTCGCCTACGCGCTCGTCGAAGGCGGGAGCGGAACTCCGTCGGTCGCCCGCTGGGACGGGCGCCGCGCGGTGGTCATCCCGCTCCCGGCGGAGGCGACGGCCATCGGTGGCTACGGCGACCAGGTCCTGGTGCTGGGGAAGACGTCGCTCTCGAGGTACCGGCACGATCCGGCCGACGTCTTCCCCTGACGCGCCGGCCGAGTGTTGGCGGTCCCTCAGCGCGGGCGAACCAGCACCAGGAACCGGCGCCCGCCTTTCTCGAAGTCCCGCTCCGGCACGCGCATGAAGCCGTTGCGCTCGTAGAGGCGCTGGGCGGGCGCCATCGTGGGCTGCGTCCAGAGGATGATTCCCCTTCCCTCGGCCCGCTCGATGACCGCCTTCACCAGCCGGTCGCCGAGCCCGCTCGCGCGGAAGCGCTCCCGCACCGCGAGGAGGTGCAGCTCGACCTCGTCGCCTTCGGCGAGCTGCCGCGCGGGCGAGGTCCCCGGGACGAGAACGATCATCCCCGCGAGGGTGCCGGCGTGCTCGGCGAGCAGCACGGTCCCGCGCGAGAGCACGGCCTCCGCGGCGAAGCGAGTGACGGCCGCGGCCGGGTCGGTGAACCCTCCGCCGACGTAGACCTCGTGCAGGAGCGCCTCGATCGCCGCGCCGTCGGCCTTCGACGCCTCCCGGAAGGTCAGCCTCGCCACCTCGGCGCGCAGGAGCCGCCGTTCGAGCAGCCGGCGCTCCGCCTCGTTGCCGACGAGCGCGAGCGCGGTGCGCAGCACGGCCCTGGGGTCGGACCCCGCGCGGTCCAGCAGCTCGGCCTTCACCGCGAAGTAGTGGTGCGACCGACCGAGCGGTTCCGCGAGCGGCGCCAGCACCTCGAGCCCGGCCTCGGGCCCGTCGCGCATCGCCACCGCGACGGCGCGGTTCATCGCCACCACCGGCGAAGGCGCCACCTGCATCAGCCGGTCGTACAGCGCGAGGATGGCCGCCCAGTTGGTGAGCGCCCACGCGGGCGCCGTGGTGTGCACGGCGGCGAGCTCGGCCTGCAGGACGAAGGAGGCGCCGCCGCCCAGCGTCCGCGCGCGCTGGAGCGCCATCAGCCCTTCGCGGATGAGCGCGAGGTCCCACCGCCGCCGGTCCTGGTCGGCGAGCAACACGGGCAAGCCTTCGGAATCGACCCGGGCCGAGGCGCGCGCCGCGCCGAAGCAGATCAGCGAGAGCAAGCCGAACACCTCGGGCTCGGCCGGGAGCAGGTCGGCCAGGAGCCGCGCGAGCCGCAGCCCTTCCGCCTGGAGCTCGAGCCGCATCAGCGGCCCCTGGTGACTCACGTGGCCTTCGTTGAAGAGCGCCGCCACCACGCCGAGCACCGCGCCGACCCGCGCCGGCAGCTCGGCCCGCCCCGGGCTCTCGTACGGCGTCTCCAGCCGCTCGAGCGCCTGCCGCGCCCGCAAGATGCGCTGCGAGACGGTGTCCTCGGTGGTGAGGAGCGCGCGGGCGATCTCCGCGGTGCTGCTGCCCACCACCACCTTCAAGGTGAGCGCGAGCTGGCTTTCCAGCGAGAGCGACGGGTGGCAGCAGGTGAAGATGAGCCGCAGCTGATCGTCGGCCACCGCCTCGGGCGTGGATGGACGCACCGTTTCCTCGCCCGCGAGGAGCGTCGCCTTGGCCGAGGCCACCGCGCCGCGACGCTGCGCATCCACCAGGCGGTGCTTCGCGGCGTTCATCAACCAGGCGCCGGGGTTCTGCGGCGGCGCGCTCCGCCACGCCTCCATCGCAGCGACCACCGCTTCCTGGAACGCGTCCTCGGCGGCCTCGAGGCTCACCCGCGAGCGCAGGAGCCCGCCGAGGATGCGCCGCCGCTCGGAGCGGACGGTCGCCTCCAGCATGGCGCTCAGCTCCGCCACAGCTCCCGCAGCTCCAGCGCGCCGTGCACCACGAAGGGCGTCTGCGCGGCCCACGCGGTGAGCTCGTCGAGCCCGTTCATCTGCATGAAGAACACCCCGCCGACGACCTCCTTGCTCTCGAGGAACGGCGCGTCGAGCACGCCCACCCGGCCGCCGACGCTGCGGCCGACGCTGGGCCGCTCGAGCCGCGCGCCGCCGAGGAAGTGCGTGTCGGGGAAGCCGTCGCTGGTGTCGGCCTCGATGCGGTCCATCACCGAGACCCAGCCGGCCTCGTTCGCCGCGGCGCCGAGCACCACGCAGGCGAACACCTTGCCGGGCCGGGAGTCCTTGTCCTTCGGCGCCCGGCCGCCCATCAGCGGGCGCACCTCGACGCGGTCGCCGGGCAGCCGCGGGAAGTGGCCCGCGAGCGCCAGCGCCTCGTCGAGCGTCGCCGCGGTCACCCACTGGTACGCGCCGAGCGCGCTGCCGCCCGCGTCGAAGGGCCCGTCTCTCACCTCGAGCTGGCCGGCGACCTTCCGCAGCCGCTTGCCCGTCGCGCTCGGCCGCAGCTGGCCCGCGTCGAGGAGCTGTCCGGACGTGCGCAGGCCGGCGACGTGCTCGGCGCGCCGGGCGATCAGCTCCGCCATCGCGGCAGGAGGCTGCGTGGCCGCCTGGCGCTCGTCTTCCACCAGCATTACCAGGTACTCGTTCACGACGCGCGCACCTTCCTCGAGGGGCGAGGTCCTTTCACAGCCTCGGCCGCGCGGGCAACCGCGCCCGGGAGCGACTCGCTGACGTAGTGGGTCCAGGCACCCTTGCAGTCCTCGAAGCACTCCAGCGCGGGCACCAGGCCCTCGTGGGTGAAGCGCAGCTCGGTCCCGCGGCCCTTGGGGACGAGCTCGAAGACGATGCGGGTGCCGTCCCACTCCTGCTGGTTCTCGACGAAGGTGAGGCTCGACTCGACGATCTCCCAGACCACGCGCTTGCCGGGGACGAGCTCGGCGATGCGCTGCGTGGTGCGGTGCAGCTTCCGGTACCGGTAGGTGAACTGCGCGCCGACGCGGTCCGCTTGGCCTTCGATGTCGCCCGTCCACCAGCGGCGGACGTCGTTGATGACCTCGAAGACCTGCGCAGGGGGGGCGTCGACCATCAGTGACGTCGTGAAGCTGTTCTCGACCATGGCGTGTACCGTCCTTTCGCCAGGGCGTCGTTTCAGCCCGCGAAGATCCGACATCGGTCCGCCCCACGGATGAACCGCCGTGATGTCAGCCGCTTACCGACGAGAGGCCCTTGGCGAGTCCGAGCAGCATCGGCCCCACGTGCAGTGCGACGACGAGCGCCTTGAGGACCTTGGGCAGCGACTTCCACACCAGCGCCACCGGGAGCAGGAAGGCGAACTCGGCCATGGCGACCACGATCACCGTGGTGAGGGCGCCCTCGCCTTCCATCAGCCGGGGAATGAAGTACGGGTACGCGAGCACCGGTGCCGCCACCGCGATGGCCAGGTACGGCAAGGCGATCGCCCACTTCACGCCGCCCACCACCGCGTCGCCGGCCGCCTCCACCACCTCGGCGCGGCGCTGCTGCTTCAGGGCGACCTCGAAGCGCGGCGCCATCTCCTCGCGCGTCATGGGGGCCGGGAGCACTTCCCCGTCCCACACCATCCAGAACTGGGTCGGCGCCGGAGCCTCCCGGGTCTCCAGGTCGGCGGCCCAGGCGAGGGGGCTGAAGGCGTCCTCGAACAGGTGGGCGGCTGCCAGCGGCGCGAGCAGCTCCCGCACCTTGGGCAGCGCGTCGTCCACGTCCTTCCACGCGCCGCCTTCCAGCACCGCCTGCGGAAGTGGCCCGTCGGCGCCCGAGCCCTCGCCGTCGCCTTCGTCCTCGTCGCCGATGAGCACCGCGCGCTCGGCGCCACCCTGGCTCGACGTCACCCGGAACGAGGCCCCGTACACGCCGGCGACGCGCGTGGTGGCGAAGCCGGCCTTGCGCGCGGCCGCCTCGACGACTCCCAGCACGTCGCCCGGGTACGGGGCCAGCGGGCTCTTGCCGCGGCGCCACTCGCCTTCGGTGGCGAAGAAGACGAGCGTGTTCGCCCCTTCGCTCGCCACGCTGAGCCACTGACGCGGAAACCCGGGGCTCACGCCCGGGGGAAAGGCGTCGGCCAGCGCGCCACCGGCCCACGCTGCGAGCATGCCCGTCTCGGGCAGTCCGTGAATCCACAGCTGGTCGGTGTGGTCCTTGGCCATCGAGACGTTCCCGTTGCGCGACGCACTTCCCGCAGGCGGCCTGCCCTGCTACGCGCGCACTCCCATGAGCCGGATCTATCGACAGCTGCCTCCCAAGGGAACCGCCCTCGGCATCGCCTTCTCGGGTGGTCTCGACACCCGCTGCGCCGTCGCCTGGCTCGCCGAGCAGGGCATGGCGGTGCACGCGTACACCGCCGACCTCGCCCAGCCCGACGAGAAGAACGTCAACGACATTCCCCCCATCGCCACCGCGCACGGCGCCAAGGCGGCGAAGCTGGTCGACTGCCGCGAGTCGATGGTCCGCGAAGGGCTCATCGCCATCCAGTGCGGAGCGTTCCACCTCTCGAGCGGCGGCAAGAAGTACTTCAACACCACGCCGCTGGGCCGCGCGGTCACCACCACCGCCATCGTGTCCGCGATGAAGGACGACGGCGTGCACGTGTTCGGCGACGGGTCGACCCACAAGGGGAACGACATCCAGCGGTTCTACCGCTACGGCCTGCTCGTCAACCCGCAGCTCAAGATCTACAAGCCGTGGCTCGACAACGCCTTCGTGAAGGCGTTCGGCGGCCGCACCGAGATGAGCGAGTACCTGGCGCGCATCGGCAAGCCGTACCGCATGGGCACCGAGAAGGCGTACTCCACCGACGCCAACGTGCTCGGCGCCACCCACGAGGCGAAGGACCTGGAGCGCCTCGACTCCGGCATCCGCATCGTCGACCCCATCATGGGCGTCGCCTTCTGGAAGAAGGACGTGGCCATCGAGCCCGAGGAGCTCACCATCGGCTTCGAGCAGGGCCTGCCTCGCACCATCAACGGCAAGCGCTTCAAGAGCCACCTCGAGCTCTTCCTGGAATGCAACCGCATCGGCGGCCGGCACGGCCTCGGCATGAGCGACCAGATCGAGAACCGGGTCATCGACGCCAAGAGCCGCGGCATCTACGAGGCCCCGGGCATGGCGCTGCTGCACCTGGTCTACGAGCGGCTGCTCTCGGCGATTCACAACGAGAACACGCTCGACCAGTACTTCGTGCTCGGCCGCCGCCTCGGCCGCCTGCTGTACGAAGGCAAGTGGTTCGACCCCGAGGCCATGATGCTGAAGGACGGCCTCACCCGGTGGATCGCTCCGTCGGTCACCGGCAGCGTCACCCTCGAGCTGCGCCGCGGCGACGACTACACCCTGGTGGCCACCGCCGCCGAGCACATGGGCTACGCGCCCGACAAGCTGTCGATGGAGAAGGTGGCCGAGCCCGCCTTCACCCCGGAAGACCGCATCGGCGCGCTCGAGCTGCAGAACCTCTCGGTGGGCGACAACCGCGAGCTGCTCATTCACCACCTGTCCTCGGTGCGCCGGCTGTCGGCGGGCAGCGAAGGCGTGCAGATCTCCAAGCTGCTGGGCGAAGGCCAGTAAGTAGCTGCGCTTCACTCCGGGGCGGCGCTCCCGCGCCGCTTGAGGCTAAATCAGCCTCATGGGCGACGCGCTCGACCTGCACCGGCTCCAGTTCGCGTTCACCATCGTCTTTCACTACCTGTTCCCGCAGCTGACGATGGGCCTCGCGCCCATCGTGGTGTTCCTCAAGTGGCGGGCGCTCACCACCGGCGAGGCGAGGTGGGCGACCGCCGCCCGCTTCTGGACCCGGCTCTTCGGGCTCAACTTCGCGCTCGGGGTGGTGACCGGCATCCCCATGGAGCTGCAGCTCGGCGCCAACTGGGCCCGCTTCACCCACCTCGCGGGCGGGGTGGTCGGCCAGACGCTGGCGATGGAGAGCCTCTTCGCCTTCTTCCTCGAGAGCTCGTTCCTCTATCTCCTGGTGTGGGGCGAGCGGCGGCTGTCCCCGCGCGCGCACCTGTGGACCGCGGTGGCGCTGTGGGTGGGCAGCTGGCTGTCGGGCTACTTCATCATCGTCACCAACGCCTTCCTGCAGCACCCGGTGGCCTACGTGGTGGGCCTCGACGGCACCCTGGGCGTCACCGACGTGGTGCAGTACCTGCTCAACCCCTGGGCGCTCGCGCAGTACGCCCACAACCAGTTCGCGGCGCTCGTCACGGGGAGCTTCGTGGTGAGCGCCATCGGCGCGTACTGGGCCTTGCGAGGCGACCACGCCGAGCAGTCGAGCCTCGCGCTGCGGGTGGGGACCGGCGCTGGCTTGCTCGCCGCCGCCCTGGTCGCGTTCCCCACCGGCGACGTGCAGGCGAAGCTGGTGGCGCAGTACCAGCCGGCCACGCTGGCGGCGATGGAAGGGCGCTTCACCTCGGGGCCGTACGCGGAGATCCACGTCCTCGGGCAGCCCAACGTGAAGGCCCGGCGCCTCGACAACCCGGTCGGCGTGCCGTGGGTGCTGAGCTTCCTCGCCTACGGCCACTTCTCGAGCGAGGTGAAGGGGCTGAGCGAGTTCCCAGAGGACAGCTGGCCCACCAGCATCGAGCTGCTCTACTACGCGTTCCACGTGATGGTCGGGCTGGGCACGCTCTTCCTCGCGGTGATGGCCGCGGCCAACGCCCTGCGCTTCCTGGGCCGCCTCGAGCGCACCCGCGCGATGCTCTGGGTGCTGCTGCTCGCCTTCCCGCTGCCGTACATCGCCAACACCGCGGGGTGGATGACCGCGGAGCTCGGGCGCCAGCCGTGGCTCATTCACGGGGTGCTGCGCACCGCGCAAGGCCACAGCGGCAACGTGCACGCCGGCAGCGTGTCCTTCACCCTGCTCGGCTTCCTCGGGCTCTCGCTGGTGCTGCTGCTCACCTTCACCCTGCTCGTCACCCGGCTCATCGCGCGGGGGCCTGCGCGCGAGGCGAGCGCCCATGGTTGAGCTCTGGTTCGCCTTCGCGCTGGTGCCCTTCGCGCTCTGGGTCGTGCTCGACGGGTTCGACCTCGGCGCCGCGCTCGCCCTGCCCTTCCTCGCCCGCACCGACGCGGAGCGCGACGAGGTGCTCCAGACCATCGGCCCGTACTGGGACGCCAACGAGGTGTGGCTCCTCGCCGGTGGCGGCACGCTCTTCCTGGCCTTCCCCGCGCTGCTCGGCGCCGCGCTGTCCGGCTTCTACCTGCCGGTGATGATCCTGGTGTGGGCGCTCATGGTGCGCGGCGGCGCGCTCGAGCTGCGTCACCACGTGCACGAGGCCCCCTGGCGCGAGCTGCTGACGGCGCTGGTGCAGCTGTCCAGCGGGGCCATCGCGTTCCTCGCGGCGGCGCTGCTGGGGGCCGCGGTGCTCGGGGTGCCGCTCGGCCCCGACGGCACCTTCGCGCTGGGGCTCTTCAGCACCGAGAGCGGCCCAGGGGCGCTGAGCTTCACCACCGCGGGCATCGGGCTCCTGGGCGTCGCCAGCGTCGCGGTCCAGGGCGCCTTCTTCGTGGCGCCGCGGGTGAGCGCACCGGTGGCCGAGCGGGCCTACGCCCTCGCCCGGCGCGCGCTGGCCGTCGCCGGCGTGCTCTTCGGGCTCCTGCTGGGCCGCTTCCTCGCGCTCTTCCCCGAGCTCGTGCTGCAGCCGTCGAGCTTCGCGCTGCTGACGCTGGCGGTGATGGGCGCGGTGGTCGCCTTCGCCGCCGCGAGCCGCAGGTCGCCCGGCCTGGGCCTGGGCAGCGCTTCGCTCTGGCTCCTGGGGCTCACCGCGGTGGGGCCGCTGGCCCGCTACCCGGTGCTGCTCGCGTCGACCGAAGGCGAAGGGCTCACGGCCAGGGCAGTCGCTGCGCCGGAGCACTCGCTGACTGCGGCCGCGCCGTGGTGGCCGCTCGCCGTCATCGTGGCGGCGGCCTGGTTCGCGGTGGTGGTGCGCGTGGTGCGGCGCACCACCCCGCCGTCGACTACTTCTTGACCAGCTCGACGCGGCGGTTGGCCGCCCACGCCGACTCGTTGCTGCCCTGCACCGCGGGCCGGTTCTCGCCGTAGCCCACGGTCTCGAGCGCGTCGTTCCCGACGCCGAGGTCGGTGAGGTAGCGCTTCACGCTCGCCGCGCGGCGGTTCGACAGCTGGAGGTTGTACTCCTCGGTGCCGCGCTCGTCGGCGTGGCCTTCGAGGCGGAGCTTGAGCTTCTGGCTCTTGATGCAGTCGGCGAGCGCGGCCAGCTTGCTCTGGCCTTCGCTGGACAGCTTCGACTCGTTGAACTCGAAGTGGATCGGCTCGAAGCTGCAGGTGCTGGCCTTCTTGGTGGCGCACATGCCGGCCTGGCATTCCTGGTCCGACGGGCAGTCGTCGTTGGTCGCGCAGGTGCCGGGGGCCTTGGTGATCTCGACCGAGCAACGGCCGGCCTTGCACTTCTTGCCGGCGCCGCAGCCGGAGTCGTTGGTGCATTCAGGCTTGGGAACGCACTTGTTGGCGTCGCAGACGAAGCCCGGCTTGCAGTTGTTGTCCGTCGCGCACTCCTGGCACTGCCCCTGGACGCAGACCTCGCCGTGCTCGGCGCAGTTCTCGTCGCTGTTGCACTTCGGGTACGTCGGGGGGCAGGCACTCAGCGCGAGGACGCAGCCCAGCGCGAGCAGAGCGGAATGCAGGTGGTGGCGCATCACGGCGTCCTCCTTCGAAGGGGAAAGGGCCTTCACGACGGCACCTGCGGGTATCAAGCAATCACCTGTCCGGCAAGGAAGAATCCCCGGTGCAACCCCTTCATCCCGTGGCATCGTACAGCCCCGCCGTCGGGCCGACTGCCCTCTCGCCTCGAGGTCCGCATGCCTCCCGCCAACATCCTCGTCGTCGACGACGAGAAGAACATCCTGCTGACGCTGAGCCAGCTGCTGGAGCTCGAGGGCTACGCCCCGGTGACCGCCGCCAACGGCAAGGACGCCCTGGACCTCATCGGCAGCCGCCCGGTGGACGCGGTGCTGCTCGACGTGAAGCTCCCGGACATCGACGGCCTCCAGGTGCTGGACAAGATGCTCGCGCTGCGGCCCGGCCTGCCGGTGCTGATGATGTCGGGTGACAGCACCATCGAGACGGCGGTCAAGGCCACCCAGAAGGGGGCCCGCGACTTCTTCGAGAAGCCGATCGTCCGCGCGCGGGTGCTGGTCGCGCTGCGCAACGCGCTCGAGCTGTCGGCGACCAAGGGCGAGCTGGAGACGCTGCGCGACGACAGCGGCCGGTTCGAGATGGTGGGCACCTCGCCGGCGATGCAGAAGCTGTACGCGCTCATCCAGAAGGCGGCGCCCAGCGAAGGCCGGGTGCTCATCACCGGCGAGAACGGCACCGGCAAGGAGCTGATCGCCCAGGCGCTGCACCAGAACTCCAAGCGACGCGCCCAGCCGTTCGTGAAGCTCAACTGCGCCGCGGTGCCCCACGAGCTCATCGAGAGCGAGCTGTTCGGCCACGAGAAGGGGTCGTTCACCGGCGCGCTCACCACCCGCCGCGGGCGCTTCGAGCTGGCCCATGGCGGCACCCTGTTCCTCGACGAGGTGGGCGACATGCCGCCGGGCATGCAGGCCAAGCTCCTGCGGGTGCTCCAGGAAGGCGAGCTCGAGCGCGTCGGCGGCCAGGAAGCGATCAAGGTCGACGTGCGGGTCATCGCCGCCACCAACAAGGACCTCGAGGCCGAGGTGACGCGGCGCCGGTTCCGCGAAGACCTCTACTTCCGTCTCAACGTGGTGCAGATCCAGGCGCCGGCGCTGCGGCACCGCCTCGAAGACGTGCCCGCGCTGGTCGAGCAGTTCCTCGGCCAGGCCGCCAAGGCCAACGGCCGCCGGCCGATGAAGCTCTCGCCCGAGGCGATGACCCGGCTCAAGGAACACGACTTCCCCGGCAACGTGCGCGAGCTGCGCAACCTCATCGAGCGGCTGGCGATCCTCTGTGAAGGCCCGGTGATCACCGGCCAGGAAGCCGAGACCCTGCTGCCCAGGAAGCGCCGGCTGACCCCGCTCGAAGGCGAGCAGCAGCCGAGCACCGACCCGGCGTCGCTGTTGCCGGTGGGCGGCACCCACCTGCCGGAGACGCAGCCGGCGGCCAAGGCGCAGGTCGACGCGGTGCGCGCGCCGCAGCGGTTCCGCGCCGACCGCACCTTCCGCGACCAGGTGGAAGACGCCGAGCGGGAGATCATCCTCGGCGCGCTGGCCCACACGCGGGACAACGCGACCGAGGCGGCCAAGCTGCTCGACCTCGAGCGCGGTCACTTCTACAAGAAGATGAAGGCGCTCGGCCTGAAGCGGGTCGGCGGAGAGACGAGCCCCGCCGACCAGGGCTGAGCCGCTACTTGGTGGCGATCAGGGTGGACATGAGCCCGGAGTGCTCGCCGCCGCCGGGCAGGAGCGTCACCTTGCCCTTCCCTTCCTGGAGCTTCTCGTACTCGAGGAGCGTGAACATCGCTTCCATCACCTCGGGGTCGGCGCTGATCTGCTGCAGGGCCTGACCGACGATCAGCGGCCGCTGACCGCGCGCGCGGGCGAACTCGATCGCCGCCTGCCGCTGCGCGGTCGAGCTGATGATGTTCACCTGGTTGGCGCCGTCTTGCTGGATGGCGCTGGTCACCTGGCGCAGCCGGTTGACGACCTTCTCCTCGATCTGGCGGATCATCTGCGCGTCGCGCAGGTGCACCTTGCGGATGTAGACGCTGCCCGCGGCGTAGCCCCACTCGCCCGACTTGGGGGTCACCTCGTTGCGCACCGCCTGGCTCATGGTGTGCCGCGTCTCGAGCATGTCCGACAGCTTCATGTTCGACAGGCACCGCACCGCGGCGTTCGACACGTTGGCGCGCAGCGAGCCGCGGGGATCCGAGTTCTTGAAGAGGAACGAAGACGGGTCCTTGACCTGCATCTCGTACCAGATGCCGATGCCCATCGGCGCGCCTTCCTCGGAGTTCACCGGCTGGCTGCGCAGGTATTCCTGGTCGAGCCGCAGGTCGACGGTGGTGACCTTGCCGAAGAGGTTCATGATCAGCGCCGCCGGCCCGAGCTTGGGCCAGAGGAAGTGGAGCCCGGGCTCCTGGATCACGCCCGCCACCTTGCCGAAGAGCACGAAGACCTTGGCCTGCCGCTCTTCCACGATGGCGTAGAAGCCGAAGAACCGCGCGAAGGCGAGCGCGACCGGCACGCCGATGAGGCAGACGAAGAAGGCGATCACCGCGGTGATGAGGAAGCTCACTTGTTCACCTCCAGCACCGCCTGGTCGGCCTTGCCGAACAGCGACAGCCGCACGTTGCGCAGGTAGGCGGTGAGCACCCCCGAGCCCATCTTCTTCAGCGTGCCCAGCTGGTCCGCCAGCCGCTGCAGCGGCTCGACCTCGGCCTGGGCGTTGAGCGAGGCGATCTCCACCGCGCGCCGCGACTGCACCAGCTTCTGGTCGGCGCCGGCCTGCGCCAGCGAGACTTCCGACGAGACGTGGTTGTGGGCGGTGTTGATGGCCGCCAGCGCGCTCTCGACTTCGGGCGGCGGGTCGATGCTGGTGATGAGCGACGCGTCGAGCACGATGCCGTAGCGCGCCGCCGACGACGCGCAGTCGTGGTCCATGCCTTCGTTCAGGTGGCGCAGGTTCTTGCGCAGGTCGTTGATCGACACCCCGACCGAGCTCGCCTCCGAGCCTTCGTTCGCCGGCGCCTCGAAGCTGGCGATGCGCTGCCGCAGCACCGAGATGAAGTACCCCATGATGTGCACCAGCGGCCGCTTCACGCCGAAGAGGAAGGCGTAGAGGTTCTGCTCCGCCACCCGGAAGCGCAGCTGGCCGACCAGGCCGACGTTGAGCTGGTCCTTGGTGACCGCCTCCAGCATGGTGCCGCCGCGGTTGGCGTTCCGGTCCTCGGGGTCGAAGGCCATGTTGACCGTCTCCACCGCGATGTTCGCCTTGCGGACCTTCTCCCACGGCCACTTGAAGTACGGGCCGCCGGGGGGAATCACGCGCACCTGCGGGTAGCGGTAGCGCTCGCGCTCGTCGGGCTTGAGCGTCTCCGAGATGGGGTTGTCCAGCGTGGTGGTCTCGAGCCGCTGTGCCCGGCCGAAGCTGGTCTTCACCGCCCGCTGGTTCTGGTCGACGGTGAAGAACCCGAAGATGACGTAGCGAAGGATGAACCAGGCCAGGGCTCCGAACAGGAACCCGGCCACCGAGAACTCGTAGCCCATGGTGCGACCCCCTCCGTGAAGCGAGTGACGACCGCGCGCTTATGCCCCAGCCCAGGGGCCGAAAGAAGGCTTCGGTGTGCGAGCGCCGACGGCGTACGGTCCCGCGCATGCGCGCTCGCTTCCCCGTCGTCGCCTTGCTCGCGGTCGCCGGTCTCGCCGCCACGCCGCGGTTGATCGCCGACCTGAACCCCACGCCCGGGGCGAGCGGCTTCCCGTACCCCGAGCTCACCGTGGGGAACGTGGGCCTCTTCACCATGTTCGACCCGGTGCACGGCAACGAGCTGTGGACCACGAACGGCGCCGACGCCGGCCTGCTCGCCGACGTGTTCCCCGGCAGCGCGTCGTCGTCGCCCAACGACTTCGCGCTCGCGGGCGGCAAGGTGTTCTTCACCGCCAACCACGAGAACGCCACCGGCGACGGGACCGTCGGGCTCTTCACCACCGACGGCGCCACCGTCACCTTCGTCGCCGACCTGCCCGGAGGCTCGCGGTACCCGCACGACCTCACCCCGCTCGGCAGCCAGGTGATCTTCTGGGCCTTCCAGGACGCGACGGGCGACGAGCCGTGGGTGTCCGACGGCACCGCGGGTGGCACCCACCTGCTGCTCGACCTCACGCCGGGCCCCGACGACACGCGCCTCGGCGCCGCCACGGCCGTGGGCGACCGCGTCTACTTCTCGGTCTCGAGCCAGAACCTGACGCTCTACCGGACCGACGGCACCGCGGCCGGCACCGGGCCCATCAGCGGGCCGCTCACCTTCTGCTTCCCGGGCCTCGCCGCCGGCCAGGTCTTCCTGTCGAACTGCCTCGATGCGCTGAGCAACGGGGCGACCTACCGCTTCGACGCCACGGACGGGGGCCCGCTCAAGGTGGGCGACCCGCGGCTCAACGGTGCCGGCGCAGCGCTGGGCACTGCCACCGTGCTGTCGATGACCACCGCCACGGAAGGCGACGAGCCGTACCTCTACGAGCCGGCCGACGGCGGGCTGCGGCTGCTCGGCGACCTGAACCCCGGGGTCACCGGCAGCGCCCCGTACGGCTTCACCGCCGTGGGCAACCAGGTCTTCTTCTTCGCCACCAGTCTGAACGGCACCGAGCTCTGGGCGACCGACGGCAGCGACGCCGGCACCCGGGTGGTGAAGAGCATCGGTGCATCGGCCGCGTCGACGTACTTCGACGCGCCCGCCGCGCTCGGCTCGCGCTTCTTCTTCTCGGTGAGCGACGGCGTCAGCGGCATCGAGCCGTGGATCTCCGACGGCACGGCCGCCGGCACGGTGCAGCTGGCCGACTTGAACCCGGGAGCGGGGAATTCCTCGCCGTCACGGCCGCTCGCCGTGGGCAACACCCTGGTCTTCCAGGCCATCACCCCCACCACCGGCATCGAGCTGTTCCGCACCGACGGCACGCCGCAGGGCACCCGGCTGCTCGCCGACCTGGTGCAGGGCACCTTGTCGTCGTTCCCTCAAGGCTTCGCGGAGCTCGACGGCGGCACCTACTTCGTGGCGCAGGACCCGGGCGTCGGCGCGGGCGCCCTGTTCCGCACCGACGGCACCACGGCGGGCACCGTGCGCGCGGTGGTGCTGCGCGCCGACGCCGGCAGCAACGAAGGCGTGCTCTCGAGCACCTTCCCGCCGACGCCGCTCAACGGCCGGCTGCTGCTCAACGGTACCGACGGCAAGAGCGGCAACGAGCTGTTCCGGACCGACGGCACCCAGGCGGGCACGGAGATCCTCCGTGACATCGGCCCGTTCCAGAGCGGCAGCTTCGCGCGCGGACCGGTGGTGGTGGGCTCGAGCCTGTACTTCACCGCCTTCGACGGCGCGCACGGCTTCGAGCTGTGGAAGACCGACGGCAGCGACGCCGGCACGGTGCTCTTCGACCTGAACCCTGCGGGCGGCGGCGGCAGCGCCCCGTCGCAGGTGGTGCCCTTCGCCGGCGCGGTCTACTTCGCGGCGACGGTCCCCGGGGTGGGCAGCGAGCTGTTCCGCTCCGACGGCACCGACGCCGGCACCGGCCTCTTCCTCGACCTGCGGCCCGGCGCTGCGGGCTCGGCGCCTTCCAGCTTCGCGGTGGCCGGCAACGTCCTCGTCTTCTCCGCCGACGACGGCGTGCACGGCCGCGAGCTGTGGGCCACCGACGGGGTCGACGCCGGCATGCTCGTCGACCTGGAGCCCGACGGCGGCAGCAACCCGAGCCAGCTGGTGACGGTCGGCACCACCGTCTACTTCTCCGCCACCACCGCGGGTCAAGGCACCGAGCTGTGGGCCACCAACGGCACCGCGTCCGGGACCAGGCTCATCTCCCTTCGAACGGGCGCGGGCAGCTCGGCCCCCCGCTCGCTGGTGTCCGCGGGCGGCCGGCTGGTCTTCGTGGCCAACAACGGCGTGCACGGGTTCGAGCCCTGGGTGTCGAACGGCACCACGGCGGGCACCTTCCAGCTGAAGGACATCGCGCCCGGCGTGGCCTCGTCGTACCCGGTCATCCTGGGCCAGGTGGGCAACCGCATCTTCTTCGCGGCCGACGACCGCCAGACCGGCCTCGAGCTCTGGTCGACCGACACCACCTTCGGCAGCCCGACGCTCTTCGCCGACCTCGCGCCAGGGCCGGCCTCGTCGAACCCCGGAAAGCCGGTGGTCGCGGGCAGCACGCTCGTCGTCTCCGCCCAGGGCAGCGGCCTGGACACCGAGCTCTACGAGCTGATCGACGTCAGCGCCCCTCCGATGATCGCGGCCGTCGTCAGCCCTCCGCCCAACGATGCGGGCTGGAACACCACCGCCACCACCGTGAGCTTCACCATCACCTCGACGGCGGGCCCCATCCTGAGGGTGCAGGGCTGCGACGGCGGCACCGTCACCCAGGACGCGATCAACGTGCCCTTCGCCTGCGTGGCGACCTCCGCCGGAGGCACGGCGCAGAAGCTGGTGATCGTCAACAAGGACTCCGTCGCCCCCAACCTCACCTGCCCCGCCCCCATCACCGTGGCGGCCGACGGCGGGAGCACCACCGCGGTCAGCTACAGCGCGACGGTGAGCGACGCACTCGACCCGATCCCCACCGTCACCTTCACGCCGCCGTCGGGGAGCGCGTTCCCCGGGGGAACGACGTCGGTCGCGGTGGCCGCACGCGATGGCGCCGGCAACCTCGCCACCTGTTCCTTCGACGTCACCGTCACCGGCGCCTCGAGCGGCAGCGGCGGCGGCACGGGCGCAGCGGGAGGCGGGGCGAGCAGCGCGGGCGGCGGTTCGACGGCCTCGGGCGGC
>JAIBBQ010000316.1 GCA_019694595.1 Myxococcaceae bacterium | reverse complement strand
TGAGCAGCGCCCCGGCCGATCGCCGGCCCCGCGAGGCGCCCGAGCGCCGCGATCACGAAGGCGAGGAGCTGGTGGCGCTGCCGTCGGAGGTCATGCCGCGGCGGGACTTCATGGCCGAGCGCGAGGCGCGCAAGGCCGGCGCGGTGAGCGCCCGGCCGGTGGGGCAGGTTGGCGCGCGCCGCGCCGACGTGCCGCGCCGGAGCTCGAGTTCCGACGTGCCGCCCAGCGACCCGCGCGTCAAGGCGGTCACCGACCCCAGCAGCAAGGCCGCCAAGATCATGCGCGACGGCAAGGAAGTGCAGAGCCGCGAGCACCCGGCGGTGAAGCTCGACCCCAAGACGGGGCGCCCCCGGGCCACCACCTCGCCGGCGCTGCAGGAGATTCCCAGGCGGCGCGAGCGCGTGCGCGAGAACTCGGGCGTGCGCTCACCGGTGGTCAAAGGTGGGACCAAGGGCCCGGGCCGCTAGCCCAGGGGGCGCGAGGAACGCCGCGTCGACCCAAGCGATTCTTGGGGTTAAGCTCCACCGGGTATGGACGACAACGAGCGCGCAGGGCGGCCGCTGTCGGGCCAGAACCCCCGACTTTCCCGGGTCATTCGCGGTGACGCGGTGGGCGGCGACGTGCCGCTGAGCGACAAGCCGGTGCTGCGGCCGCCGCCGCGCGGGCAGGTGCTCAACGCCGAGGAGTTCGAGGCCCACTCCGCCGCCAAGCAGATCATCATCGACGCCCAGAAGAAGGCCGAGGAGATCCTCGCCGAGGCCAACCGCCAGAAGGCCGAGCTCTTCGCCAAGACGCGCGACGAGGCGAAGGCCGAGGTGGCGGCCAAGACGACCGAGGAGCTGGCGCGGGCCAAGCTGCAGGCGGGCGAGATCGTTCGCGCGGCGGAACCGCAGATCGTCGAGCTGGCGCTCAAGGTGGCGCAGAAGATCATCGGGCGCGATCTCGAGCGCGACAGCGAGGTGCTGATGGAGATCGCCGCCAACGCGGTGGAGCACGCGCGCTCGGCGAAGGCGATGATCCTCCGGCTGAACCCGAAAGACGGTGCGGTGCTGCGCGAGAAGAAGCCGCGGCTGATGGAGCTCATCGGCCGCAGCGTGGACCTGGCGATTCGCGACGACGCCGACGTCGAGGCGGGTGGCTGCATCGTGCAGACCGAGTTCGGCACCATCGATGCGCAGCTGAAGACCCAGTACGAGATGCTGCGCAACGTGCTGATGCCGGACGACGGGAAGAAGGAAGGCCCGAAGTAGCCGTGGCGATCGACCTCCGACGCTATGCCCAGCTGGTCAAGGACGCGCAGACGGTGCGCATCCGCGGCCGGGTGACCGAGCTCACCGGCCTGGTGATCAAGGCCGCGGTGCCCAACGTGCGCATGGGCGAGGTGTGCCTCATCAAGGGCGTCGGCCGCGGCCAGGTGCGCTCGGAGGTGGTGGGCTTCCAGGGCGACGAGGTGATGCTGATGCCGCTCGGCGAGCTCACCGGCATCGGCCCCGATTCCGAGGTGATCCCCACCGGGCGGCCGCTCACCATCAAGGTGGGCAACGCGCTGCTCGGCCGGGTGCTCAACGGCCTCGGCGAGCCCATCGACGGCAAGCCCTTGCCCGACGGCCTGCAGGACTGGTCGGTGGACCGAGACTGCCCCGACCCCTTCAAGCGCATGCGCATCGAGCGCCCGCTGCCGCTGGGGGTGCGCTGCATCGACGGGCTGCTCACGGTGGGCGAAGGGCAGCGCATCGGGCTCTTCGCCGGCTCGGGCGTCGGCAAGTCGACGCTCATGGGGCAGATCGCCCGCAACACCGAGGCCGAGCTGGCGGTGATCGCGCTCATCGGCGAGCGCGGCCGCGAAGTGCTGGAGTTCGTGGAAGACGCGCTCGGCGAGGAAGGGCTCAAGCGCTCGGTGGTGGTGTGCGCCACCAGCGACCAGCCGTCGCTGGTGCGTCTGCGCGCGGGCTTCGTGGCCACGTCGATCGCCGAGTACTTCCGCGACCGCGGCGGCAACGTGCTGTTCATGCTCGACACCGTGACCCGCCTCGCGCGCGCCCAGCGCGAGATCGGCCTCGCCATCGGCGAGCCGCCGGCGCGGCAAGGCTACCCGCCGTCGGTGTTCTCGATGCTGCCGCGCATGCTGGAGCGCACCGGCAACTCCGACAAGGGCAAGTGCACCGCCATCTACACCTGCCTGGTGGCCGGCGGAGACATGGAAGAGCCGATCGCCGACGAGGTGCGCGGTATCCTCGACGGCCACTTCATCTTGAACCGCGCGCTCGGCGAGCGGAACCAGTGGCCGGCGATGGACGTGCTCGCCAGCCTGTCCCGCGTGATGAGCCAGATCGTCTCGCCGGAGCACAAGAAGGCCGCGGGCAAGCTGCGCGAGACGCTCGCCACCTACGAGAAGCAGCGCGACCTCATCTTGCTCGGCGCGTACCAGTACGGCACCGACCCGCGCACCGACTACGCCATCGACAAGTACGAGGCGATCATCGAGTTCCTCAAGCAGGCCACCGAGTCGAATTCCACCTTCGACGAGACGGTCGCCGCCCTGGTCGCGCTGTTCGAGGATGCGGCCTGATGCCTGCGTACCGCCTGCAGACGCTGCTCGAGATGCGGGAGCAGGCCGAGGAGGCCGCCAAGCAGGCGTTCTCGGAGGCGATGCGCGCGCTCGCCGCGGAGCAGAAGACCTTGAAGGACCTCGAGGCCGACCTCGAGCGGCGCAAGCTCGAGCGCAAGGCCAAGGTGAAGGCCTACTACGACGAGGTGATGACCAAGGGCATCGCGGTCACCGGCATGTCGCAGCTCAACCGCTTCGAGGACCGGCTCAAGGACGAGGAAGCCCAGGTCGCGCTGGAGATCGAGCGCCAGAAGGAAGTGGTGCGCCAGGCCGAGAAGCTGGTCGAGCAGCGCCGCTTCGAGATGGCGGAGGCCGCCAAGGAGAAGAAGGCGATCGAGAAGCACAAGGAGACCTGGGCGACCCAGGTGAAGAAGGAACGCCAGCAGAAGGAAGAGCTGAACCAGGAAGAGATCGGCAACACGCTGCACCTGGCGCGCACCCGGAAGGCCCATGAGCCGCGTTGAGGACGATCGCGACGCGGCACGGCTGGCCGAGCGCATCGCCCAGCAGAAGCGCGCCGAGGAAGCGAAGAAGCGCGAGAAGGTCGACCAGGACTCGGCCTTCGCCCGGCTGGTCGGCGGAGCCAAGGCGCAGGAGAAGCAGGCGCAAGGCCAGCGGGCCGCGCAGGCGCAGGTCGCCAAGAGCGCCATCGCCGCGCTGCTCGACCAGGCGAACGCGGAGCGCACCGCCGAAGGCTCGGAGCTCGAGCGCCGCGCCGCGGGCGAGCAGGCCACCGCGCGGGCCAGCTCGGGGTCGGCGCAGGCCCGGCAGCAGTCGGCCTCGGTGGGCGAGTCGCACCGCCAGGAAGAGTTCCACGCGCAGGAAGCCAACGCCGAAGGCCAGGCGAGCGCGGGCCGGGCGGGCGACGCCGCGCAGGCCTCGCACGAGGCGATGGGCCGCAAGTCCGACGCCCGGGGCACCCGGGAGAACCTCGACCAGCGGCGCGGCGGCTCGTCGCAGCAGCAGGCCGCCGGGGGGCAGGGCGCCGAGAAGGGGGCGCTCAAGACCGACGCCGACAAGGGCGGGCAGGGGCAGCAGGGCGGCAAGAACGACTCCAAGGGGGGCGACGCCGGCGCGGCGGGGCTGCGCTTCAACCCCGCGTTGATGGCGCCGCCGCCGGTGGCGCAGAAGCGCGACCTCGCCGGCAGCGACCGCTTGCGGCGAATCGCCACCGAGATCGCCCAGAAGATCGTGGAGCGGGTGCGGGTGGGGACCAACCAGGCGGGGAAGATGGAGTTCCAGATCGACCTGCGCAGCGACGTGCTGTCGGGCCTGCAGGTCAAGGTCTCGAGCTCGGGGGGGCGCATCAAGGCCACCTTCAGCGGCCGTGACAAGGAAGTGCTCAAGCTGCTCGAGCAGCAGTCGGAGGCCTTGAAGAAGGCGCTGGCCGGACGTGGCCTCACGCTGGAAGACTTGGTCATCGAGGCCAAAGCGTGACCACCGGCGACAAGCGGCCCCCTCGGGCGGCCGACAACACCCAGATGATCCAGGCCCCCAAGCGGCGGCCCCCGGCGCCCGGCGTGGCGCCGCTGCCCCAGAAGACGTCGGGCGGCGGCGGCGGCGGCGCGGCCCCGCGCGCGTGGCGCAAGTTCGAGTTCAAGAACCTGGAGAAGGTGTCCCGGCTCCAGGGCGAGCTGGTCAAGCGCCTGGAGTGGATGCTGCCCACGGTGACGTCGACCGGCGAGGTGAGCCAGAGCGTCAAGGCGCGGCTCAAGGAGATGCTGGAAGAAGACGTCTCGCTCACCAGCGAGTACGTGCACGTGGTGAGCGCGCGCGGGCTGCGCCGCTACGTGGGGGAACCGACCTTCCTCGCGGTGCTGGCGCCACAGCCGCACAAGACGCGCGGCTTCCTCGAATGCGAGATCGGCCTGGCGCACGCGGCGATCGACATGCTGCTGGGCGGCGCGGGCGAGGCGGTGTCGCTGCGGCCGCTCACCGACATCGAGGAAGGGGTGATGACCTACGTCATCCTCGAGACCCTGAAGGCGCTCGCCCCGAGCCTGGACCCGTCGCTGCCCAAGCTGCGGCTCGAAGGGGTCTGCCACGGCTTCGAGGAAGCGCAGGCCCTGGTGGGCGACGAGACGCACCTCGCGGTGGTGCAGCTCAAGGCGTCGTTCGGCAACCACCAGGGGTACGTGCGCCTGTTCATTCCCGCGAGCGTGCTGGCGACCGCCAACCCGCCTCCCGACGCGCCGGTGCGCGCTGCGCGGCGGGCCGACTCGGCGCAGCAGCACATCAGGCGGCTGTCGCGGCAGCGCGCCTGGCTGCGGGCCGAGATCGGCCTGGTGGAGATCTCCAGCGCCGACCTGGCGCAGCTGCGCGAGCGCGACGTGATCATCGTCGAGCAGCTCTCGATGCGGCCGGACACCGCCGAAGGCGGCACCGCGGTGCTGCGGGTGGGGCTCGGGCGGGTGGGGCACGCCGAGGCCCAGGTGGCGATCGACGGCGGGCGCTTCAAGGCGACGGTGACCGGGTTCGTGCTGCACGACGGAGCCCCGGGGCCGGCGCCGATGGCGGAAGACCAGGCCTCGACCCTGGACCCGTCGGATTCGGATGACGTCAAGGAAGGGAAGCCGGTGATGGACGAGACGCTGAAGAGCCAGGAAGGCGCCGAGCTGCTCAACGACATTCCGCTGCAGGTGTCGGTGGAGCTGGCCCGGGTGCCCATCAGCGCCGAGGAGGTGCTGTCCTTGAAGGTGGGGCAGGTGATCGACCTGAACCGGGTGCCGGGCGAGCCCATCGACCTGTCGGTCAACGGCAAGGTGGTGGCGCGCGGCGAGCTGGTGGAGATCGAAGGGAACCTGGGCGTCCGGGTCCTCTCGCTCAACGGTTAGCTTGCGTGCCAAGGGTGGCAGGGTCGACTACCCTGCCGCCTTCGATGACCCGCGGGTTCCCTTTGGTGGTGGTGGTGGTGCTGGGCCTCGGCGCGAGCGCGCTGGCGCAGCCGGCGGCCGCGGCCCCGGCCGTGCCGGTGGCGCGCAGG
>JAIBBQ010000077.1 GCA_019694595.1 Myxococcaceae bacterium | reverse complement strand
GGTCCCCGGCCCGACCGCGGAGCCCGCGCGGCCAGTGGGCGTCGAGCCCCACCGCACGGTGCGCGTGCGCGCGGAGATGCTCGACGAGCTGCTCGAGGGCGTGGGCGAGCTGCTCCTCGCCGCGTCGCGGGTGCGCGAGCTGGGCCGCGGCCTGTCGCCCAACGACCGACCCGCGGTGGACGACGCGGTGGACCGCGTCTACGGCCTCGCCCGCGAGGTGCACGAGAAGGTGATGAAGGCGCGCATGACGCCGCTGTCGGTCATCACCGACCGGCTGCCGCGCGCCACCCGCGACATCGCCCGGCGCCGCGAGCGCGAGGTCAACCTCACCATCGAAGGTGCGGACATCGAGCTCGACCGCAGCACCGTCGACGAGCTGGCGGATCCGCTGCTCCACCTCATCCGCAACGCGGTGGACCACGGCATCGAGACGCCCGCGGAGCGCACCGCCGCAGGCAAGAGCCCGGCGGGCGCGGTGCTGGTGAAGGTGCGCCGGCTGCGCGACCGCGTGGAGCTCGACGTGGTCGACGACGGGCGCGGCCTCGACCCCGACCGCCTGCGCGCGAAGGCCGTGGAGCGCGGCCACCTCACCGTCGACGCCGCGGCGGCGCTGCGCGACGAGGAAGCCTTCCTGCTCGCCTGCCTGCCCGGCCTCTCGACGGCGAGCGACATCTCCGACATCTCCGGACGCGGCGTGGGCATGGACGCGGTGAAGCGCGCGGTGGAGCGCGCCGGCGGCCACCTGGCGCTCTTGTCCCAGCGCGGCCAGGGCACCACCGTGCGGCTCACCCTGCCGCTCACCGTGGCGGTGGTGCAGCTGCTGCTGGTGGGCGTGGGCGACGAGGTGGTGGGGCTGCCCATCGCGCGCGTCGCCGGCGTGGTGGAGCGCGCGCCCGGCCGCACGCTCGCCTTCGGCGCGGTGCAGCTGCCGGTGCACCAGCTCGACGCGCTCCTGCAGCTCCCCGGTGGGCCCAAGGGCAGCCTGCAGCCGCACGTGGTGGTCGAAGGCGAGAGCGGGCGGCTCGCGCTGGGCGTCGACAAGCTGCTCGGGCAGGCGGAGGTGGTGGTGAAGCCGCTCCTGCGGCCGCTCGACCTGGTCCCCGGGCTCTCGGGCGTCACCATCCTCGGTGACGGGCGCCCGCTCTTCATCCTCGACGTGCCGCGTCTGGTGAGCCCGTGAGCCGCGGACTGCCCGACGCGCGGCTGACGGACGCGCTCAAGGAGCTGGGGAGCCTGGGCACCGCCCACGGCGTCTCGATGCTCGCGCGCATGGTGGGCAGCCCGGTGATGATGGACGTGCCCCGGCTGGCGCTGGGCGACTCGGAGTGGCTCCTGGCGGAGCTCGGAGGGCCCGGGGCCCCGGTGGTGGCGGCGGAGCTGCTGCTCACCGGAGCGTTCGAGGCGAGGTTGTTCTGGGCGTTGCCCGAGGCCGACGCGTGCGTGCTGGCGGCGAGGCTCCTGCGGGTGCCGAAGGTGGAGCCGGCCCTGCCGAGGCCGGCAGTAGATGCGCTCACCGAGGCGTCGAACGTCATCGCGTCGGCGTACGCGGATGCGCTGGCGAGGTTGCTCAAGGTGAAGCTGTCGCCGTCGACGCCCGACCTGGTCGAGGGCGATGCCGCCGCGCTGGCGGGGGATTCGACGGAGCGGAAGCTGGTGGTGCAGGCGAGGTTCTTCAGCGTGGAGATGCCGGCGTACTCGGGGCAGCTGATGATGCGGCTCGAGTCGGGGGCGCTCGAGGTGCTGACGCCGATCCTGGAGCGGCTCGGGCACTTCGAGGCCGCGGCCGCGGCGAGCGCCTCGCCCTTCTAGGGAGCGTTTTCGGACTCGAGCTGGGGGTGCTCCGAGGAGCACATACTCAGGGGCTCGGTCCTCGAAATTCGAAGGAGACGAGGGCGAGCCCGGGCGAGAGCCCTCTGCACGCCACCCGTGGGACGGGGCGAACGCCCCGCCGTCTTCGCGGGCAGCGCCCTCGCGAAGACGAACTACAGCTCGCGGGACATGAGCAGCCGCAGCTTGCCGCTCTTCTTGCTGGTGACCGTGGCCACCGTGGTGAAGCCCGCCTTGCGGTAGAACTGCACCGCGCTGGAGTTCGCCGGGTCCACGCGCAGCGCGAGCGTCTTGCGGTTCATGTCGCGGGCGACCTGCAGCGCCTGGCCGAGCAGCATCATGCCCACGCCGCGCTTGCGCGCCTCGACCTTCACCACGATGTTGCGCATGTACGCCGCGCCGGGCACCGGGCCGTCGCGCTCGACGGAGACGTAGCCGACCATCTTCCCGTCGAACTTGCCGACCTGCACGAAGGGCCGCAGCTTGGTGAGCGCCGCAAGGCTCTCGTCCTGCGTCTCGCCGCGCTCCTTCCACGGACCCGACGAGCTGCGAAGGCCGGCGAGCTCCGTCATGTCGCCGTCGCTCGGCTGCGCGAACTTCAGCTTGCCGGTGAGGTCGGACGGGAGCTGCAGCGCTTCAGGGGGAGGAACGGTCGTCTTGGGAGGCGTTTCGAGGTTGGTGGTCATGCCTTCTCCTGACGCTGCCTAGTGTAATCGGCTCTGGCCGCGCTGTGGAGCACTGATCTGCCGCCTCCACAGGCGCAGGTGTCCTACCTGCACGCACGCTTTTTCTCGTTCTTTGGCTTTCGTACGCGGCTGGGGTGTCGCAAATTCCGCAGCCGTGCAACTGAATCACGCGCAGCGCGAGCTGACCGTCAAGATCGTCTACTACGGGCCCGGTCTCTCTGGAAAAACCACCAACCTGCAGATGATCCACCAGCGCACGCTGGCGGACGTCCGCGGACGCATGCTGACCGTCGAGACGCACGACGACCGCACGCTCTTCTTCGACCTGCTGCCGGTGTTCTTCAACACCCAGAGCGGCTTCAAGGTGAAGGTGAAGCTCTTCACCGTCCCCGGCCAGGTCATTCACAACGCCACCCGCCGGGTGGTGCTCCAGGGCGCCGACGCGGTGGCCTTCATCGCCGACAGCCGCCGCGCCGCGGGCCAGGACAACAACTCGTACTGGAAGAACCTGCTCGAGAACATGCGCGAGAACGGGCTCGACCCCGCGCAGGTGCCGGTCGTCATCCAGTTCAACAAGCGCGACCTGCCAGACACCAAGACCGACGCCGAGCTCGAGGAGAGCCGCCAGAAGGGCAAGGAGCCCGTGGTGGGCGCCGTCGCCATCCGCGGCGAAGGCGTGCTGGAGACGCTCTACGAGGTGCTCAAGGCCGCCTACCGCGCCATCGACGGCCGCGTGCACCTCGCCAAGAACATCGGCCTCACCGAGAAGGAATTCCTCACCCAGGTCTTCTCGCTCATGGACACCAAGGGCACCGCGCTCGAGGCCGAGTTCCCGGCCAAGCCCGCCGGCGGAGGCCAGGCGCCGTGACCCAGGGGCCGCGGGAGTCGGTGCTGCAGCGCCGGCTCACCCTCTCGGAGCTGCTCGACGTGCCGACCTTCACCGAGGTGGTGAAGGGCTTCGTCGAGCTCTACAAGATCGGCATCAAGGTCTTCGACGAGAAGGGCGGCAAGCTCGCCGACATCAAGATCGGCAACGGCGACTTCTGCGGCTACGTCTTCTCCTTCCCCGAAGGCCGCAGCCGCTGCACCAAGCAGGTCGGCCGCGTGAAGGACGGGCCCCTCGCCCCCACCCAGGGCGCGCGCCTGCCGCTCCTCGACGACTCCGCCCCCATCAAGGGCCTGGTCACCTCGCCCTGCTTCACCGGCCTGCGCTACCTGCTGTTGCCCATCACCTTCGAAGGCGACGTGCTCGGCCGCGTGGTCTTCGGCCCGTTCCTTCCCGCGGAGCAGAAAGGCTTCCCCGAGTCGCTCACCGAGGTCTCCGCCCAGCTGGAGATCGGCCGCGCCCAGGAGCTGGTCGAGAAGGTCCGCCGCGCGCCCGAATCCACCGTGGCCCGCGTCATGGTGCACTTCGCCCAGGTGCTCGACACCCTGGTCGCCCAGGGCCAGCGCACGCTCCTCACCAGCCAGCTGCACATCGAAGCCACGCTGGTGCAGAACCGCGAGCTCGAGGACCGCGCCCAGAAGCTGTCCGAGATGAACGTGAAGCTGAAGGAGCTCGACCGCCTGAAGAGCGCCTTCCTCGCCACCGTCAGCCACGAGCTGCGCACGCCGCTCACCAGCATCATCGGCTACAGCGAGATGCTCGCCGAAGGCCTCGCCGGCCCGATGAGCCAGGAGCAGAACGAGTACGTCCGCACCATCATGGACAAGGGCGAGACGCTGCTGAAGCTCATCTCGTCCATCCTCGACATCTCGCAGATCGAAGCCGGCCGGGTGCGGCTGAACTTCGAGCCGTCGGACATCATCGAGGTCGTCCAGTCGTCGGTGTCCAGCGTGAAGCCGCAGGCGCAGAAGAAGGGCATCACGCTCGACGTGCAGCTCCCCAAGGAGCCCGTCAACGCCGCCTGCGACCGCGACCGCCTGCGCCAGGTGGTGGTGAACCTGCTCGCCAACGCGGTGAAGTTCACCCCGACCAACGGGAAGATCACCGTCATCCTCACCCCCGTCTCCGCCCAGGACGACCTCGGCAAGAAGGGCTACCGCATCAGCGTCGAGGACTCGGGCATCGGCATCCCGAAGGATCAGCAGGAGAAGATCTTCCAGAGCTTCTACCAGGTGGACTCCAGCTCCACGCGCGAGTTCGGCGGCGCGGGCCTCGGCCTCGCCATCGTGAAGAGCTTCGTCGAAGGCCACGGCGGCGTCGTGAAGGTCGTGAGCGCGCCCGGCCAGGGGGCCCGCTTCATCGCGGTGCTCCCCGAGAAGCCCGCCACCCCGCAAGTGCAGATCGCCCCGCCGGTGCAGCCCACCCCGGTCGCGAACGACCGCTTCTGACCGTCGCTCTCCGCTCAACTGGGGAGTGGAACGCCGAAATGCCGGCACGGGACTCCCCAGTTCGTGCGCAGCGCGGGCTACGAGCGGGCGGCCTGCGCCTGGGCCTCGCCCGCGCCTTGCGCCCGCGCCGCCTTCGCGAGACCGAGCAACATCGGCGCGAAGCGCGCCGGCAGGTGCTCCACCCGCAGCGACACCCGCGGGTGCGCCGGCGCCCAGACGAGGAAGACTTCCTCGAGGAACTCCTCACCCACGTCCACCACCCCGGTGAAGTCCAGCGTCACCTCGCCGGAGACCACGTCCGCGAGCAGCAGCCGCGCCGAGAGACGGTACAGCGAGCCCGCCGAGTCCACGTCCAGCCGCTGGCGCAAGGGCACCGCCGGCGCCTTCTCCTGCGCCCACGCGTACCGCGCCGCCCGCGCCTTGCCGCTCGAGCGCAGCGCGCCCGACGCCACCAGCTGCTTCAGCCGCTTGTGCGCCGCCTGCCGCGAGATGCCCGCCGCCTTCGCGAGCTGGGTGCTCGACACCGCGGGTGACGATTCGAGCAGCCGCTCCAGCACGTCGTTGACGATTCCGCGCATGCCGCGACGCTACCGGCCTGTCGCAGCCCCGCAAGAAAACGGCCGAAGGTGACGATTCGCGCGCCAGGGTGACGATGCCCCGGCCTGCGCCGTCAGTGACCCCAGGTGCCGGTTGACCAGAGCGCCCGCCCGCCCGGCGCGTAGACCACCACGTTGCCGTCGTTCTGCACCGCGAGCCAGGCGCCGCCGTGGCCCCAGGTCCCCGAGCTCCACTTCGCGGTGCCGTTCGCCGTGTACACCACGAGGTTCCCGTCACCCTGCATCACCGCGTGGTCCGCGCCCGAGCCGTTGGTCCGCGAGCTCCAGAGCGCCGTCGACCCCAGGTACAGCACCAGGTTGCCGTCCCCCTGCATCGCGAAGGTGAACCGGCCGTCGCACGAGTGAGCGGCCTGGCCCGCAGCCAGCACCGCTCCCACCGCGAGCTGGCCACACGGCGGGGCGGCCGGAGGAGGCGGCGGCGGCGGGGGCGGCGCAGTGCTGCCCGCCACTCCGAGCCGGGTGTTCAACGTGGCCACGGGGTCCATCGCCGTGCCACCGCACGCGCAGGCGCGGTCGCTCGTCTCTCCGCAGGCGAGGCTCCCGCTGGTGAAGGCATGACTGCCGGGCTCGAGCCGCCAGTTCATCAGGTCGGCGGGGCTGCGCAGGTGGTCGAGGCTGAAGGTGTGGCCCAGCTCGTGGGCGGCAATCTGGCAGAGCTGCTCGGTGTTGCTCTCGCGCCCCTGAGAGAAGGCGAAGCCCACCGCCCTGGGGACCACGTCGCAGCCCAGCGGCGCGATGCCCGCGGTGCTCGCCGGCCAGCCGAGGAGCTCGGGGCCTCCGCCCAGCACCAGCTCGGTGTGCTCCGCCGCGCCCGGGTCCTGGTCGGTCACGCTCACCTTCCACGCGGCGAGCTTCTCGCGCACGCAGGCGACCACCTGCGCCCGCTGGGCCGCGTTCCCCGCGTAGGCCGGCACCGCGGCGGAGGTGACGGCGCCGCCGAAGGCCGTCGACACGTTGCCGCTCGAGTCGTTGGTGCCCTTGCGGTAGCTGCCGCCGCCGAAGTTGAGGAACGCCACCAGCGGCACGCCGGTGGACAGCGCCTGGCCGCTCGTCGGGGTGAAGACGAAGTCGGCGCCGTCGGGCACCAGCTGACCCACGTCCTCGTCGCCTCCCGCCACCAGCCCGCTCGACTCCCCGCAGGCCAGCAGCCCACAGACGCTCAGCATCCCCAGCGCACGCATCGGACCCATTCGAGTGTCTCCCCTTCCGCGGCGACCGAAATGCGAGCGGCGTGCCGCGCAAGTCCTCAGAGGGAGAGTGCCGTGAGCGGGCGCCCGCTGGAGTGGACATGCCCGCGCCAGTTCGACCCGTTCCGGCTCGGTTCGAGTCGCTCGGGTGTCAACGCACTTTCCCCCCGGAGCCGCGCGGGAGCCCGTGGTGAGATGGGCGCATGGCCTCCGCTCGCGCCTTCGTCGCCTGTGCCGTGCTGCTGTCGCTCGCCGCCTGCAAGAAGGACCCGCCGCCTCCTCCCGCCGACGTGAAGGTCGCGCCGCTGGAGCCCGCCGCACCCGCCCCGGCTCCGGTGCTGGACCCGAAGCCCAACCCCGGCCTCGCGCCGGCCGACGTGAAGGCCGCGGTGGGCGAAGGCAGCGTGCCGCCCTCGGAGGCGGTGACGCCCGAGCCGCCCAGGGCCGCGGCCACGCCCACGGAAGGGCCGGACGACGGGGACCCGGTGGCCGCCTACGTCGCCGACTGCCACCACCGCTTCACCGCGGCGTACGACGAGATGGGCGAGGAGAAGCGCGACGACGAGTGCCTCGCCCAGGACTTCGACCAGAACTGCGCGCCCGACGTGTACGGCTGCTGGAACGCGCTCGAGGCCTGCAAGAAGGACTGCGGCCAGGGCTGCGTGAGCTGTCAGGAGAAGTGCGCCGGAGGCTGCGACACCTGCAAGGAGCGCTGCGCCAAGGCGAAGCAGCCGTCGAGCTGCGCGCGGGACTGCGCGGAGGCGCGCCAGGCCTGCCGGCAGGAGTGCATGGGTGGGCGGCAGAGCTGCGTCGACGGCACCTGCCCCGCGAAGGAGAAGAAGTGCGAGGACGACGGCGAAGCCAAGAAGGCCAAGAAGTGCCCCCAGTGCGCGGAGCTGGAGTCGTGCCTGTCCTCGCTCGACCTGGGCGACCCCGACGCCGCCGCCAAGTGCGGCAAGAAGTACCCGCGCAACGCCAAGGAGTGTCTCGACTGGTGCGCGCCGGCGCCGTGATCGATTTCACACCCTCCCTCACACAGGGAGGAGGTGGACGCGCTCGTCGCCCAGGCCCGGACCTTCGCCATGGAGCTGGTGGTGGAGTCCGTCGCCTTCCACCACCGCCGCATCCGCACCCTCGGGCGCGCGGTGGTGCACCTCGCCGGCCCCCTGCCGCGGCCGCCCGCCTGGCAGCCCCTGCTCGAGCAGTACGACTTGCTGGCGCGCCCGCTGGGCCGCGTCTTCCACGAGCTCGAGGAGCACGTCTACGACCCGGTGCAGCTGCTCGCGGCCCAGGGCCGACTCACCTTCTGTGCCCTGCGCGCCTCGCGCCCGGCCTTCGAGCAGCTGACGGCCGAGCTGCAGTCGAACCTCGCCGCGCTGGATGCGCTGGAGCGCGCGCTGCAGCACTCCGACGAGGACGACGGCCTCACCGACGCGCTGCGCCTCTTCTGTCTCGCGGTCCGCGAGTACCTCGGCTTCCAGCGCTCCGTCGTCCGCCTCGCCCTCGAGCCGTTCTTCTGGCTGTCCACCCCCGCACCCACACCCGAGGAGCACCCACACCCATGAGCGACCACCGATCCACCCGCCGTCAGGTGCTCCAGGCCTTCGGAGGCCTCGGCGCCCTCGCGCTCCTCGACTGCGGAGGGACCGCCGCGGCCTCCAGCGGCGGCGGGAGCGGAGCCACGGGCGGCGGCACGGCAGCAGGCGGAGGCACCGCGAGCGGGAGCTGGGCGTCGCAGGGGACCTCGATTCTCTCCGGCAAGGACTACGGCAACCCGTTCGCCTCCGGCATCGGCACCACCTGCAACGTCTACAAGTCGGCGACCGAAGGGCCCTGCCACGCGACGAGCCCCCTGCTCACCCGCAAGGACGTCAGCGAGGGCTACCCCGGGCTGCCGATGCGGCTCGAGCTGCTGGTGGTGAACAAGAGCTGCGCGCCGGTGCCCAACGCCACGGTGGAGATCTGGATGTGTGACACCAAGGGCGTGTACTCGGGCGACATCGACGGCAACAACGACGCCTTCTGCACCGGCGGCAGCGCGACCGCGGCGGCGGCACTCTGGGGCCGCGGCATCCAGACCGCCGGCAGCGACGGCCGGGTGACCTTCGACGCCAACTTCCCGGGCTGGTACTCCGGCCGCACCACGCACATTCATTTCAAGGTGTCGGTGGGCGCGACGGCGTACATCACCTCGCAGCTCTTCTTCGACGACGCCTTCAAGAAGGCCATCTACGACGCGCAGCCCAGCTACAAGCTCACCAGCGGCCAGGGCTACGTCACCAACGCCAACGACATGGTGGTGACCCAGTCGGGCCTCTCGCTCGCGGAGGCGGTGTGCTCGACCGCGCAGCAGAGCGACGGCGCGCTGCTGGCGTGGAAGGCCATCACCGTCAACGCGTGAGCGCTCCTCGGTTGGACTGACTGGAAGCGGAGGGGCCGTGGCAGGCTCCGGAGCATGAGAGCGACCTCCGCGGTGGTGTGGTTTGCAGGCGTATTCGCGCTGACGTCGGCCACCGCGGCTCCGCTCGCCGAGCGGTGGACACTGCGAGTCCACGGGATGGGCCCTGACCTGCCCGAGCTGACCATCGACGGCAAACCCACGCCGCTGCTCTTCGGTCCCGCGCGCATCACGCCCAACGGAGGCTCCAGCTACGACGTCGAGGTGCCCCCCGGTGCTTCGCTGGTCTTCCAGGCGGCGCCACTCGACGGCCTCGAGGGGGGCAGCCTCTCCATCGACGCCCGCCTGGTTCGCGGCGAGGTGGCGACCCGCCGTCAGTTCCTCATGGACGTCCCCGTCCCGCTGGGCGCCAAGCTGCGACTGCGCGTGACGGGTGACCGCTTCCAGCTCCTGCTCCCCGACGGGAGCGTGCTGGAGCCCAAGGTGAGCCTCAGCGGGACCGCGGCCACGACCGAGTGGCCCCTGCCCACCGTCAAGGCCCACGTCGAGCGCGGCGACCAGGTCACCCAGGTGTCCTTGAGCGCCACGTCCAAGGTGCCGGGCAAGGTCACCATTCTCCTGTCGCTCGACGGCAGCCACTTCTCGCCGTACTCGGCTCCGGTCCTGTTGAAGGGGAAGGAAGCGCTGACCTTCTTCGCCAGGGACGCGTACGGGCAGAACTCGGGCATGGAGACGGTCACCGCGACGACCACCCAGGTGTTCCCGGGCATCGGCCCCACGCACCCGTCGACGACCGAGCAGCGGGACACCTCGAAGCAGAAGGCAGAAGGGCGCTGCGCGGAGACGTTCCAGACCTGGGCGGCCCGGCACGAGCGCCCCGAAGGCCTGCAGGTGACGGCCGACGGCCGGGTGGTGCTCTTCACGGCCGATGGCCGGCTGTTCCGCATCGACTCCGCAGGCGCGGTGGAGCCCCGCTTCGGCAGCGAGCTCGGCTGCGTACGGTTCGGCCGCGCGGACCAAGCGGGCGCCTCCACGCTTCCGCCACGGCTCGCGACCCAGGTCGGCGGGCGCCTGCTGCTGCTCGCCGGCGACCTCTTCTCGACGGGGTACACGCGGACCACCTACGGCGCGACGCTCGACTCCGTCGGGCAGCTCGGCCCGGCCCTCACGCTCGCCAGGTGTCAGGAGCCGGCTGCGGCGCTGCGCGGCCCGATCCGCGCCATGGTCGACGACGGCGAAGGCGGGGCGCTGCTCGCCGGGAGCTTCGGCGGGTGCTCGGACCGCGACGGTCCCGCGGCGCCCATCCTCCGGTGGTCCGAGGGTGGAGGGTTCACCCGGGTGGCGGCGGGCACCCGCGACCTCGACCAGACCGACCGCGCCCTCGAGCTGTACGACCTGACGCGCTGGGGAAACCGCTGGGCCGGGTACGCCTCGAGTGGGCCCGTGGTGTGGACTGCCAAGTGGCTCCTCGACCACGAGGCCACCGCTGCGCTGAGGAAGAGCCACCACCCGTACTTCGGCTCCGCCGAGGGCAGGTTCTTCGCCGACCGCGCCGGAAACCTGCGCCTGGTGGCCAAGAACTTCGACCTCAACTTCCAGTACGTCGCCTGGAAGCCGAGCGGCGCACCGGTCGCGGCGCCGCAGGTGGTGGACGCGGCGCTCCTCGAGTCCGTCCAGCTCGATGGCGAGCGCACGCTGCTGTGGGTGGTCCCTCACCCGCCCGAGACCACGCTGTCGGTGATGGCGCTTCGGGCCGACGGCTCCATCGACCGCACCTATTCTTCCCAGGCCTCGGCGTGCCTCGACGCCAAGGGCGTGCTGTACCCGCTCGAGAGCACCGGCAACTTCACGCGCCGGCGCCTGCAGGTCGATGGCTCCGGCCGGGCGTACTTCCTGGGAGAGCGAAAGAGCGGCACCTCGCTGGTGCGGCTCGCCCCCGACGGCCGCTGCGACGCTGCGTACGCGCCCCTCTGACGCGTCAGCTGCCGAGCACGCGCAGCAGCGCCCACGCGACGTAGCCGAGCGCCACCACCGCCAGCACGGTGAGCTCGGCGCGGCGCTCCCACAGCCGCCACAGCCGAGCCAGCGGCGCGCGCGACTGCCGGGCGTGGTGCTCGAAGGCGCGCGTCGCCACCTGCTCCAGCGCGGCGGGCGCGGGCGGCTCGACGGCCGGCAGCGAGATGGGCTTGGGCTCGTTCATGACGCGTCCTCGTCCAGCAAGGGGCGCAGCTCCGCGCGACCGCGCGAGAGGCGCTGACGGAAGGCTTCCGGGGTGATGCCGAGGATGCGGGCCGCCTCGCTCGGCTCGAACTGCTCCACCGCCACCAGCAACACGGCTTCCCGGTACTTGAGCGGCAACTTCGCGATGGCCGCCTCGAGCCGCGCCTGGGCTTGCCCCGCGATGGCGGCCGATTCCGGCGTGTGCTCGTCGCGGCGGCCTTCTTCGCGCCCGAGGAGCTCGGCGAGCCGGGTGCCGTCGAGCACGCTCCAGCGGCGGTGGCTCAGGTGGTGGTTGCGCGCCACGGTGAAGAGCCAGGCCGCGAGCGTGGTGTCGTCGCGCAGCCAGGGCGCCTCGGCGGCGAGCGACAGCCAGGTCTCCTGCAAGAGCTCGGCGGCGATGGCGGGGCGGCCGGTGAGGCGCAGGAGGAAGGCGTAGAGCCGCGGCTGGAAGTCGCGCACCACGGCCTGGAAGGCCTGGACCTCCCCCTGCTTCAGCCGTGCGACCAGCGCCGCGTCCGTCACCGTGTTCCCCCAACGCTCCCGGGAAGGGCGCGTGACAAAGAACCGGCCGTTTGTCACGCCCGGCCCGGCCGCGCGTTGTGCGGGGGACACCCGCCAACCCCCAAGGAGCGCTCGCACATGGTCCAGTTCTTCCTCAACGGTGGTCTGCCGATGGTCTTCGTGGTCGCCCTGGGCCTCGGCGCCCTGGTGGGCGCCTTCCGCTTCGCCACCGCGCCCGACGGCCGGCGGGTGGGCGCGGTGGCAGCCCTCTCGCTCGCCACCTTCTTCTCCACCCTGGTGGGCCTGGCGACCGACCTCGCGGTGGCCGCGCACGCCATCGCCACCACCGAGGCCTACTCCAAGGGCGAGCAGCTGCCCCTGTCCATCCTCCAGGGCATCAGCGAGGCGATGTCGCCCGTCATCCTCGGCGGGGTGCTGCTGTGCGTGACGTGGATGGTGATGGCGGTGGGCTACCGGCGCATGGTGGCCCGGCTGCCCGCCTGAGCCGTCAGCGCCCGGCGTCGGCCGCGCCGCCGTCGTGGCCCGCGTCGAGGGCCTTCTGGCGCAGCGCCTCGTAGTCTTCGCACGCGCCGAGCAGCAGCAGCAGGAGCAGCCCCGCGAGCGCGCGCATGGTCAGCGGCGCGCGGCCACGGTGCGGGCCGACGCGGTGACCGCGGGGAGCGTCGAGAGGCGGGCGTCGAACAGCCGGTCGGCCGCGTCGAGCACCGCCTCGCCGTAGAGCAGGTTCTTGCGCAGCCGCGCCGGCACCGCGTCGAGGCCCATCGACGCGCCGAGGATCGCGCCCACCACGCCCGCCGCGACGTCGACCTCGCCTCCGCAGCGCAGCACGAGGTTGAGCGCCTCGCGCAGGTCGTGCGGCGCCTTGAGGCACGCATAGAGCGCGGTGAGCAGCACCGGCGTCACGTGCGAGGGGATGCCGGGCTGATCCGCCAGCTGGCTCTGCGGCACGCCGATGCGCCCCAGCGCCGCGAGCGCCTTCGCCGGGTCCCAGCCCAGCACGCGGGGCAGGTAGTAGAGCTCGTCGGCGAGGTCCTGCTGGCAGCCGGCGGCGGCCTGCGACACCTCGGCGCAGAAGCGCTCGGCGTTCACCGGCTCGCCCGAGAGCCCGAGCTGCACGGCGCGCGCGACGGCGGCCACGCCCGCGGCGCAGAGCGGATCCTTGTGGGTGAGAATCGCCACCACCCCGGCGTCGTGCGCCAGGCGCGCGGGCCGGTCGTCGCTCCACACGCCGATGACCACGCCGCGCGAGAGGCACGACGGGTCGGTCACTCCCACCGGCGCTCCCGCGCTCATCCACGGGGTGCCGCGCAAGATGGCCTCGGCGGCCGCGGTGGCCTGCGCCGGCGGCTGGAGAATCACGCCTTCTTGCCAGAGCCAGGCGATCTGCTGCGCGGCGACGCGCCCGTCGAGGCGGCCTTCGCGCGCCACGCTCTCGGCGAGCGCGAGCATCACCTGGGTGTCGTCGGAGAACTGGCCCTTGGCGAAGCGCCCGCGCGGGCGGCTGGCGAAGTCGTCGGCGAGCTGGCTGGCGCGCAGGCCGCTCGCCGGGGGCAGCCCGCGCCAGGGAAAGCCCAGGGCGTCGCCCACCGCGAAGCCGAACAGCGCGGCGCGGACACGATCCTGTCGTTGGGCGAGGAGCAGCGGCATGGCGGGGAAGCGGCGCCGGCGAGACTACGCGCAACGCCGCACCGTTGACCACAGCCCCCGCCAGCGCGATGACGAGTCCCGCACGTGACTGCGCTCTTGCTTCTCGTCCTCGCTTCGTCTCCGCCCGATGCGGGCGTTTCCCTGTCTGCCCTGGAAGTGGTGAAGACCGCGCGGCCCCTCGAGGGCGCCCCCGGACGGGGCCCCGCGGCGCTGGTGGTGCTCGACGGCACGGTGACGCTGCGCAGCTGCACTGGTCCGGTGACGCTGCGTGCCGGCGAGGCGGCGCTGGTCGAAGGCCAGTTCCGCGAGCGGCTGGAGGTGGACGCGAAGGCGAAGGCGCGCGTCCTCGTCGCCGCCACCCGGGACGGAGAGCTCGCCGCCCGGCCCTGCCACCGAGGTGACGGCGGCAGCGCGCTGCCCTTCGTGCTGCCGCGCGTGAGCCCCGAGGTCTGGCCGCTCCCCGGCAACCTGGGCGCGGTGACGCTGCTCGCCGGGCAGCACCTGGCGGATCAGCTCTCGGTCGCCAAGCTCTTCCTCGCGGCGGACGCGGGCGTGCCCCGCCACCTCCACCCGGTGAGCCTGGAAGCGCTGCATGCGGTGAGCGGCGACGGCGCGCTCGAGGTGGCCGACGCGGGCTCGAGCGTGAAGGCGGGCGAGACGGTGCTCATTCCCGCCGCCACCTGGCACGAGTTCCGCGCCGGCCGCGCCTTCACCGGCTGGCAGTTCTACTGGCCCGCCGGGCCCGAGCAGCGCTTCCGCAAGGTGGACGCGGGAACCCCCACCGGCCCCCGCTGAGCCTCACGCCGCGTCGGCCCGTCGCCCGAGCGGGCGGTACATCACGTCGGTCCGCACCGCGTACTTCACCCCGCCCTTCACCTCGCGCCCCTCGTGGATGAGGGCGTGGTTGAAGAGCACCGCCCGGCCCGCCCTGGGGATGACGTCGCGCCCCAGGTCGAGGAAGCGGGTCTCGCCGCCGCTGACGCCACCGTTCAGGTAGACGATGAGCGTCAGCAGGCTCACCTCGTGGTCGGAGCGGCTGAAGCAACCGTCGCGGTGAGGCGCGAAGAAGTGGCCGGGCCGGTAGCGGTAGAAGCGCAGCCGCTCGTTGGCCCCCACCGGTCCCCACCCCTGGAGATCCGGCGGCACCAGGTGCTCCACCCGCCGGTACAGCAGCCGGGCGAGGACCTCGTCGTCCTCCATCACCCGGTCGTTGTGCCGGTAGTCCGGCCGGTAGCTGGCCCCGAAGCGGTTGTGCACCAGCGCAGGCTCGGGGCCCGCGGCCTCGACGCGCGCGATGAGGCCCGCGCACTCGTCGGCAGTGAGGACGTCGTCGAGTACTTCGAGAATCGGGGTGCGCCAGGTGAGCTCGGGGGCCACGTCAAGTCTCCTCGTCGTTGTTAGTGTCGATATGACTCTAACTGACACCAACGAAACTGACGAGGGGTCTCCTGTGCTCCTGACGCCTACCCTGCGCGGCCGACGTCGTGGTGTGCGGCGAGGCGGGCGATGACCGCCTCCGCGCCCACATGGAGCGCCGCTCCGTCCCAGAGGGCGGGCACGGCGCCGTCGCCCCCGCGGGCCTTGAGCTTCTCGAGGTGCTCGTCGAAGCCGACGTTGCGGAAGCGGACCGCGTCCACCAGCTCGTGGTCGGCGACGTAGCGGCGCACGCGGGCGCTGCCGGGGTCGGCGATGACGTGAAAGAGCTCGAAAGCGGCAGGCATGGTTTCAGCGCTCCAGCGCTGCGGTGTCTAACGTCTCACTCCGGGAGACGCCATGGTCCGCCGACTGGTCATCGCTGCGTGCTGTCTCGCCCTCGCGTGCGCCGGCAGCTCTTCCGGGAGCGCCGGGGGCGGCAACGGTGGCCGCGGAGGCGGGAGCGCCTCGGGTGGCGGTGGCGGCGGCTCCGGCGGCGGCTGCGCGTGGACCCCGGGGAGCGCAGGCAGCTCCAGCGAGTGCGCGGGCAAGCCCGGTGCGCCCACCGCCTCGGGGGAGGCGCAGAGCACCGCGGTGCTCGGCAACGGCTTCACCCGGGTGAGCAACCTCACCTACGCGAGCCGCGGCGGCTTCGCGCTGCAGGGCGACCTGCTCGTTCCCCGGCTCGACGCGGGGACGCCCGGCATCCTCCTGGTGGTGCACGGCGGAGGTTGGCAGGACTGTGGCCGACGCCGCACCACGCCCGACGCGGTGAACTACGCGCTGGTGATGAGCGCGCTCTACGGCGTCGCCACCTTCAACCTCGAGTACCGGCTCGACCAGGAAGGCGGCGGGTACCCCGAGAACCTGATGGACGTGAAGTGCGCCGCGCAGTGGCTGCAGGTGCACGCCCAGGACTACGGCCTCGACGGCACCCGGCTGGGCATCGCGGGCGAGTCGGCCGGGGCGCACCTCGCGCTGATGACCGGCCTCACCCAGGGCCGGGCCGACCTCGACCCGGGCTGCGGCCCGACGGCGCCGAAGGTCAGGCTGGTGCTCGAGTACTCCGGCCCCGCGGACCTGCCCGCGCTCCACCAGCTCCCCACCGCCGTGGCCAGCGCGCCCGAGCGCTACGCGGGGCCCTGCGGCGTGAGCGTCTCCGGCTGTGCCCGGGGCCGCGCCTGCGACCGCTGCGTCGACGCGTCGCCGGTGGCCCACGCGTGCGAGGCGGGCGACACCGCGGTCGCCGTCATCCACGCACCCGATGGGTACGACCTGCTCATTCCCACCGCTCAGGCGCGGCAGCTCCACGCGGTACTGCTCGACGCGGGCGTGGCGGCGGTCGACCTGACCGCCACCGTGGGCCAGACGGTGGATGCGGGCTGCGACGACAGCCAGCTCGGCCAGGCGCACGGGTGGAACCGGCTGTGCCTGGTGAAGACCTCGGGCGCCGCGCTGGTGCCGCTCGTCGCTCAGACCATCGGGCCGCGCTGACCGGTGCGCCAGGCCATGGGCTCGAGCGAGACCTTGCCGTCGGCGCAGAGTCCGTAGAAGCCGGACAGCAGGCAGGCGGAGACGAGGTACTCGGCCACGCGCGTCGCCCAGTCTTCCACCATCTCCACCGGCAGCCGCGGCGGGTCGAGGAAGCCGACCAGGAAGTCGAAGACGCCCACGAAGAGCACCGCCGGCAGCAGGAAGAGCGCCATCACCGCCGACACCCGGCCGAAGACGGCCCACCAGCGCGGCGTCACCAGCAGGGTGGACAGCTTGAGCGGATCCATCGCCTCGATGCGCACCGCGGCCGGCACCACGAAGGCGAGCAGCACCGCCTTCCAGATTCCGGGCACCAGGAAGAGCAGCGTGAAGAGGAGAATCCACACTCCGCTGCGGAAGCGGGCGCCGAACAGCCGGCCGTAGCGGGAGAGCGACTCGCGCAGCGCCTGGCCGAGCGAGAGCCTGCGCCCTTCCGCCACGCCGATGCAGAGGAGAATCACCGCCACCTCGCCGATGTTCCCCACCAGCGCGTCGTAGATGTTGCTGCGCTGGATGCTGCGGCCCACCTGGGTGAGCGACTCGTCGTCGCTCGGCGCGCTCAGGTACGAGATCCACCCGCCGGGAATCGAGAACAGCACCGAGAGCACGAGCGCCTTGCCCCACACAGGCGCGAGCAGGCGCACGCCGTAGCCCACCATGTTGCCGAAGCTGAAGGGCGCGGCCAGCACCCCGAGCGGATCCGCCACGCGCGGCGCGCAGGCCGGGCACAGCGGCGGCGAATCGGAGCGCAGACAGACGGCGCACACGAAGCGGCCGCAGCGCGAACAGGTCGCGACGGACGGAGACTGCGGGTGGTCGGGGCAGACTGCGGTGAGCGCGGGCGTCATCGGATCCGCGCTCGCGGGACCTTCGTCAGCGCTTCTCGGCGAGCTCCACGCGCACCTGCTCGCGGCGCACCACCTGCTGCTGCAGCGCGTACCCGGCCACCGACGGAGACAGCTCGGCGAGCTTGGCGGTGGCGTCGGCGAGGCGCTTGCGCGCCGCCGCGACGTCGATGCCCGAGAGCAGCTCGGCGCCGTCGGCGAGCACGCGCACGGTGTCGTCGCCCACTTCGCAGAAGCCGCCGGCGACGAAGAAGCGCTCGGGGGCCGCGCCGCCGTTCACCGTGAGGAGCCCCGGCTGGAGCACCGCGAGGAACGGGGTGTGGCCGGGCCGCACGCCGAACAGGCCGTCGGCGCCGGGCGCGATGACCTCGTCGGCCTCGACCTGCGCGAGGCGCTTCTCCGGCGTGACGACCTCGACGTTCAGGCGAGCCATCGCTTACCCCGCGGCCAGCTTCTTGGCCTTCTCGACCACCATGTCGATGCCGCCGACCATGTAGAAGGCCTGCTCGGGCAGCTCGTCGTGCTTGCCGTCGCAGATCTCCTTGAAGCCGCGGATCGTCTCCTGGAGCGTGACGGCCTGGCCAGGGGTGCCGGTGAAGACTTCGGCGACGAAGAACGGCTGCGAGAGGAAGCGCTGGATCTTGCGCGCGCGCGACACCACGAGCTTGTCGTCTTCCGAGAGCTCGTCCATGCCGAGAATCGCGATGATGTCCTGCAGTTCCTTGTACCGCTGCAGGATGCCCTGCACCCGGCGCGCGACGCCGTAGTGGTCGGCGCCCAGCACCTGGGGGTCCAGGATGCGCGAGGTCGAGTCGAGCGGGTCGACGGCGGGGAAGATGGCGAGCTCGGCGATGGACCGGTTGAGCACGATGGTGCCGTCCAGGTGCGCGAACGTGGTCGCCGGCGCCGGGTCGGTCAAGTCGTCGGCGGGCACGTACACGGCCTGCACCGAGGTGATGGAGCCCTTGTTGGTGGTGGTGATGCGCTCCTGCAGGGTGCCCATCTCGGTGGCCAGCGTGGGCTGGTAACCGACCGCGCTGGGGATGCGGCCGAGGAGCGCCGACACCTCGGAGCCCGCCTGGGTGAAGCGGAACACGTTGTCGACGAAGAGGAGCACGTCGCGGCCTTCGTCGTCGCGGAAGTACTCGGCCATCGTCAGCGCCGAGAGCGCCACGCGCGCGCGGGCGCCGGGCGGCTCGTTCATCTGGCCGTACACCAGGACCGCCTGGCTCTTCTCCAGGTTGTCCAGCTTGATGACGCCGCCTTCCTGGAATTCCTTGTAGAGGTCGTTGCCTTCGCGGGTGCGCTCGCCGACGCCGGCGAACACCGAGAAGCCGCCCTTGATGATCGCCGCGTTGCGGATCAGCTCCATCAGGAGCACGGTCTTGCCGACGCCGGCGCCGCCGAAGAGGCCGATCTTGCCGCCGCGGGTGAACGGGCAGAGCAGGTCGATGACCTTAATGCCGGTCTCGAACAGCTGCACCTTCACGTCCTGGTCGGTGAACTTGGGGGGCTGGCGGTGAATCGGCAGCGCCTTGTCGGCCTTCACGGGCCCGCGCTCGTCGACCGGCTCGCCGACGACGTTGAGGATGCGGCCCAGCGTCGACTTGCCCACCGGCACCATGATGGGGTTGCCGGTGTTCTTCACCGCCATGCCGCGCGAGAGGCCGTCGGTGGAGTCCATCGCGATGCAGCGCACGGTGTTCTCACCGAGGTGCTGCGCCACCTCGACGGTGAGGTTGTCGGCTTCCTTGCTGATGGCCGGGTTGGTCACCTTGAGGGCGGTGAAGACCTCCGGCAGACCGCCGGGAGGAAACTCCACGTCGATGACGGGACCCAACACCTGGGTGATGCGGCCTGCGATGTTCGTAGCGCTCATGGGCGCCGCGGCGTGTAGCAAAACCGCCCCGAAGGGCAAGGGTTTGCGTGCCCGGCCCGCGATCGGTCGCGTTTCGAGGGGTTGCGCCCCGGCGCGGCCTTCAGTTTCGCCGGCAGGCGAACAGCTGCACGTACGGCAGGTTCGCGCTGGAGTCGGCGGTGAAATAGGTGATGGACGAGGTGGACGTGGTCTCGAGCGGGTAGTCGCCGGAGCCGGTGGTGTCGAGGCCGTCGGTCCAGTCGATCAGCGTCTGCTGCGTGCCGGTGCTGTCCCACGACGACCAGCTGAACGCCGTCGCGTTCCACAGCGCCCAGGGGTGGGCGTGCGTGGGCTGAGCGCCGTTGCCGGTGAGCGCAGGCGCCGCGCTCACCACGCCGCCGTCGGCCGCGGTGGGCACGCCGAGCACGAAGCGCCCAGCGGCCGGCGCGTACCCGGTCCACCCCGCCGGGCAGCCCGAGGGGAAGAAGGCCACCATGCCGCTGAGGCTGTCGAGGCGCTGATCCAGGTACGCGAAGTTCCCGTTCACCTCGGCCGCCACCGCCGGGCTGTTGGCGTTGAACGCGTACGGCACCGCGCCCACCGCGAGGCCCGCGCTCAGGAGCGCCGCGGCGCCCAGCACCAGGAAGCGGGGCCGCGCCAGGCGAGGCGCCGGCGGGCGGCGCTCCAGCTCGGCGAGGCGGGCCTTCAACTGCGCGAGCTCCTGCTGCATGCGTCCTTCGTCCATGGTGTCGTTCCCCCTCGGTGGCCTGCGAGCACCCGACCGTACCAACGCTGCAACCGTCCCGCGATGAGTTGCGAAAGCCCGCCCACCCGAGCGCCGGGCGTGGTTTGAATCCCGCGCCGTCGCGGTCCGTCTTCCCTCCAGTTCCCCACCCGCCTCCACAAGGCTTTCTCGATGCGCCCCACCCTCTTCGCCGCGCTGGTCGCCTGCTTCAGCCTGACGGCCTTCGCCGATTCCCCCCGTGCGCTGCTCACCGAGGCCGACATGGTGCTCGAGCGCGCGCAGGACCTCGCCGAGCACGGCTTCTTCTCCGGGGGCCAGTGCATGCGCCGCGTGCCCGAGCGCATCGAGGTGGCCCGCGACGCGCTGGCCGACGCCGCCGAGGACGAGGACGCCTTCGACGACCGCGGCTACCGGATGCAGCTCAAGACGCTCAAGCGCGCGCGCAAGAAGGTCGAGCAGGCGCTCGACACCGCGCAGAGCGCTTCGTGCCCCGGCCAGGTGATGGCGCTGCTCGGCGTGGCGGTGAGCCGCACCAAGCGCGCCGAGGACAAGCTCGAGGACCGCCGCAGCCACAACTGGCAGGACCTGCCCGGCCCGGCCGGCCCGCCGCCCGGCCAGGTGGCGCCGCGCGCCGAGCTGGCGCCGCTCACGGTGTACGAGAACCAGCCGTTCGAAGGCGTGATGGCGGTGCGGGTCGACGTCACCCGCCTCACCCTGGTGGGGCTGCAGGGCCGCCAGGTCGGCTTCACCGTGCAGGTGAGGAGCGACACCGGCCGCATGGGCGAGGTGCGCCGCTCGGGCCCGGTGACGGTGCCGTCGAGCCCGTACGTCTGGGACAACGCCTACGCGCAGTACTTCAAGATTCCGGACCTGCTGCGGCTGAGCCTCGGCCAGGGGCGGCTCACCGCGCGGGTGGCGGTGGTCGACGACACCGGCCGCGAGCTGACCGCGGCGGAGCAGGTGTTCTCCATCACCGGCGGCCCGCCGCCCCCGCCGCAGGCCCCCCCGGGCGTGCCGGTGGTGGCGCGCGACTGCGGCACCGGCCCCGACGACTCGGGCTGCCTGATGCAGAAGAACGGCAAGTGGGCGATGGACGCGGAGACCTTCCACGGCCTCATCCAGTCGCTGCGCGGCACGCCGTCGGAGTTCTCCAAGAAGGAGATGGTGGAGTCGGTGCTGGCGAACCAGGTGCTCACCGCCAAGCAGCTCGGCGCGCTCTTCGACCTCTTCCAGTCGGAGTTCAACCGCATGGACCTGGCGAAGCTCGCGGTGCCCAAGCTCACCAACCCCAGCGCCGCGCTCGGGCTCTCGGTGAAGTTCGACTCGTCCTTCAACCGCTCGGACTACGTGAAGCTGGTGAGCGCGCAGCGCTGAAGCGCTGACGCGAGAAAGGGCGGGCCGGTATGGTCCCGCCCCATGCGCTACTTCCAGGAAGCGGGAGCGTTCGGCTGGCTGGTGGCCCTGGTCGGCGTGATGGCACTCGCGGAGAGCGTCATCGCGCTCGCCCTGAGCCTCGGCAAGCCCAAGCTCCACGTCTTCACCGTCGCCGCCGCGGTCAGCACCCTGCTGGTGCTGGTGCTGGGAGGCGTGGGCACGCTGCTCGGCCAGCAGCAGGTCGAGCGGGCGCTCGCGGTGGTGAACCCGCGAGACGCCGAAGTCATCCTCTACGTGGGGTACGCGGAAGCGAAGCACTGCGCGGTGCTGGGGCTCGCCTTCGCGGCGATTCCCTTCGCGCTGGTGGCGGCCGCCGCGTTCCTGCGGCCAGCGCCGGCCGCCGACTCGTCGCTCCAGCAGGGGCCGCTGCTCACCGAGGCCGCGCCGCAGCCGCTGCGCACGGTGGTGCTGGGCGCGCTCGGGCTGGGCGTGCTGGTCGCGGCCGCGCTCACGCTGCTGGTGCTCAAGCCGCTCCCTGGCAAGCCGATGCACGAGGCGGGCGCGGCCGACCCGGTCGACGCCGCCGCGCCAGCACCGGCCCCCACCGACGAGCCTTCGGCGCTCGCCGAGGTCCAGCACGACGAACCGGCCGCGGCGGGCGGAGCACCGGTGCCCGAAGTCCCTGCTCCGGTCGCGGAGGAGGACGGCGTCGACCGCGAGGCCATCGGCAAGTACGCGCGGGTGCACGCCAAGCAGATCCGCGCCTGCTACGAGAAGCAGCTCGCCAAGGCGCCCACCCTCGCCGGGAAGGTGACGGTGCACTTCGTCATCGGCACCTCGGGCCACGCGCAGGACGTCACCATCGCCGAGGACACCACGGGCTCCGAGCCACTCACCAGCTGCATCCGCGGCATGGTGGCCACCTGGACGCTCCCGGTGCGGCCGAAGGAGCCGGTGGACATCACCTACCCGTTCGTCTTCGCCGCAGCGAAGTAGCGACTTTCAGATTTTCGCGGGCGGGCGCCTCGAACCTCAGCGGGCCGGCGCACCTGAGGCCCGAGCACCCCAGCGAAACTGCTCTGGATTTCGACTGGCGCAGCGCTTGAAGAGGCGCCGGGCATGATCCGACCGCTCACCCGCCTGCTCGCCGCCGTCGTCGCCTTCACCTTCGCCGCGTGCGGAACGCAGGGCCCCGCTCCGACCCCGGCCCCCGGCGACGAGGTGAAGAGCGACCACGCGCGCATCCTCACCGCGGCCCCCACCGCCGACGTGGCGACGGCGGTGCACGGCAACTCGCAGTTCGCGCTCGACCTGCTCCACGAGCTCGGCCGCGACGACGAGAACCTCTTCTTCTCGCCGCAGAGCATCACCCTCGCCCTGTCGATGTCGATGGCAGGGGCGCGCAACAGCACCCAGACGGGCTTCGAGCGCACGCTGCACCTGGGCCTCGCGCAGGGGCAGTACCACCGGGCGATGAACGACCTCGACCGGCAGCTCGAGTCGCGCGGCCAGGGCGCCAAGGCCGCCGATGGCAAGCCGTTCCGGCTCCGCCAGACCAACCAGCTCTTCTCGCAGAAGGGCGGCCGCTTCGAGCGCCCGTTCCTCGACCTGCTCGCCGACGAGTACGGCGCCGGGGGCCGGCTGCTCGACTTCCGCGCGGCGCCCGAGCCTTCGCGCGTGGCCATCAACGGCTGGGTGGCGGACCAGACGGAGCAGCGCATCAAGGAGCTCCTCGGCGCCGGGTCCATCACCGTCGACACCCGGCTGGTGCTGGTGAACGCCATCTACTTCAACGCCTCGTGGGCGACGCAGTTCCAGAAGAACCAGACGGTCGACGGCACCTTCCACGCGCCGCACGGCGACCGCCAGGTGCCGCTGATGCATTCGAGCGACGTCGCCAGCCGCTACGGCGAGCTCGACGGCGCCCAGGTGGTGGAGCTGCCCTACGACGGCAACGAGCTCTCGCTCCTCGCCGTGCTCCCGCGCGCCGGTGAGCTCGCGGCCTTCGAGCGCTCGCTCGACGCCGCCAAGCTCGAGGCGCTGGTGGGCTCCCTCGGCGCGGCCAGGGTCGTCCTCACCCTGCCGAGCTTCAAGGTCGACGGGACCAGCGTGAGCCTCAAGGGGCCGCTCGAGCGCCTGGGCCTCGGCACCGCCTTCTCCGGCGACGCTGACTTCTCGGGCATCACCACCGAGGACAAGCTCCACATCGCCGACGTCATCCACCAGGCCTTCGTGAAGCTCGACGAGACGGGCACCGAGGCCGCGGCGGCCACCGCGGTAGTCTTCGAACGCGACTCCGTGGCCGAGCCCGGGCAGCTCAGGACCGTCACCTTCGACCGGCCCTTCGTCTTCCTGGTGCGCGACAACGCCACCGGCGCCGTGGTCTTCCTCGGCCACCTCGTCGCCCCCTGAGGCCAGTGCCGCTTCGCTGATGCGCTCCGCGCCGGAGCATGGCAAGTCACCGCCATGCCCAACGCCGGGCCCGCCCCATCGGATACGAGGCTGTCGAGTGGCCCGCTCGCCGTCGGCGCGCTGGTGCTCGACGGCCGTTTCCGCGTCACCTCGCTCCTCGGCGGCGGCGGCATGGGCATGGTGTACCGCGGGGAGCAGGTCTCGCTCGGTCGCCCGGTGGCGCTCAAGGTGCTGCGCGAGGACCTCTCGCAGCAGGCCGGCATGGCCGAGCGCTTCCGCCGCGAGGCGCTGCTCCTGTCGGCGGTCGACAGCCCCAGCGTGGTGCGGATCATCGACTTCGGGGTACACGAAGGCCTGCTGTGCCTGGTGATGGAGCTCATCGAGGGCCGCACGCTCGAGCTCGCGCTGCGCGAAGGCCCCTTCGCTCCGGCCCGCGCGCTCCAGGTCCTCGAGCAGCTCGCCCGGGGCCTGGCGGTGATTCACGCCCAGGGCATCGTGCACCGCGACCTCAAGCCCGAGAACGTGCTGCTCTGCGACACGCCCGCCGGAGAGACCGCGCGGCTGCTCGACTTCGGCATCGCCCGCTTCGCCGACCAATCGGCGCCGGGCAGCGGCGTCACCCAGGCGGGCCTGGTGCTGGGCACGCCGGAGTACCTGTCGCCCGAGCAGGCGATGGGCCAGGGCCCCGCGTCGCAGAGCGACCTCTACTCGCTCGGCGTGCTCGCCTACCGCATGTTGTCCGGCCGGCTGCCCTTCTCGGGCTCCGGCCCGGGCGAGCTCATCGCGCAGCACGTGCACGCCGCGCCCACGCCGCTGCTCGAGGTGGCCCCGGCGCTCTCCAGCGAGCCGGCGCTCGCCGCGCTGGTGATGCAGTGCCTGGAGAAGGACCCGGCGAGCCGCCCCCAGGGCGCCGCGGTGCTCGCCGACGCCTTCGCCGCCCTGCGCGGCCGGGCCACCGGCGTGGGCACCCTGGAGCTGCCGGTCGCGTCGCCGGTCAAGGCCACCGGCGCCCTGCAGCGGTTCACCACCGGCGCACAGACCGCGCTCGCGAGCCCGGCGCGCAGACTCCAGGCGGGCGCGCTCGCCGCGGTGGTGCTGCTCGGCGGCCTGGGCCTCGCCTGGCGCGCCTCCTCGCCCGAGCGCCGGGCGCGGGCACTGCTCGAGGCCGGCCGCGGAGGCGAGGCGCTGCAGCGCATCGACGACGCCGGCGACGAAGGCAAGGACCCGACGCTGATGCAGCTGCGGGCGGCGGCGCTGCACCAGGTGAACCGGCACGACGAGGAGCTCGAGCTGTTCGCCCGCGTGCCCACCACCGGGCCGCTGGAGCCGCTCTCCGTGCACGCGCTCGCCGACGACTACGGCCGGCGCGAGTCGGCGGCGGCGCGGCGCGCGCTCACCAGCTGGCCCAAGGCGGTGGTGCTCAAGCAGCTCCAGGCGCTGGCCAACGAGTCGCCCGACAAGGGGCAGTGGGGCGCGCTGCGGCTGGTGGACCAGGAATGGGCCGGCCAGGGGCTGGACCTCGTCTCGCTCTACGCCACGGCGCTGGAGCAGAGCGACTGCCAGGTGCGGCGCACGGCCGCGCGGCGGCTGTCCGAGCTGCCCGCCGCCGGGGCCCTCAAGGCGCTGCGCGCGCTCAAGGACACGCCCAAGAAGAAGGGCGGCGGCTTCTTCAGCGACGACGACTGCGGGCAGGACGCGGCCGCGGCGGCGATGCGCAAGCTGGAGAAGGAACTGCCGCCGTAGCCGTCAGGCGGCTGGCCGGGCGGGCGCCGCGTCGCGGCCCATGAAGACCGCGGCGATGAGCACCAGCCGCGAAGCCGCGCCCACCACGCTGAGGCCGCCGGAGACGAGGCCGACGCTGCTCATCGGCAGCCCGCGCTCGCGCATGAAGAACGGAAGGAGCCCGCCGGCGACCCCCAGCAGCACGTCGACCGCGCAGGCGCCCAGCACCATCGCGGAGATGGGCGGGTGCTTGTCCCAGCGCACCACCGCTACCACGCACGCCACCGCCATCACCGCGAAGAACGGCAACCGGGGCAGGAGCACCGACAGCAGCACCGACGAGGTTTCTTCCATGCCGCGCACCAGAGCACGCCTCGGGCTGCTAGAGGGGAGCGTCACATGCGCGCTCTTCCCTGCCTCGCGGCCGCCCTCGTCCTCGCCGGCTGTGGCAACGACGGACCGCTGGGGCTCGAGGCGGGGTGTCAGCCGCTCCTCGCCGGGAAGCACTGTCTCTTGCCGTACCCGTCGGACTTCTTCCGCACGCCGGCCGGGCGCATCGAGGTGCCACCCGCGGCGCAGCTGAAGACGGCCCGCGGCGCGCTGGCCGACGTGCACCAGGACCGCGCCCGCCTCTTCGACGGCTTCTCGCGCCTGTCGACCGTGGTGGCGGTGATGCCCACCCAGGTCGCGTGGACCGGCCTCACCCGCCTCGCCGACGCGCCGGGCGACACGCTCACCCCGACGAGCGCGCGCACGGTGTGGCTCGACGCCGACTCGCTCGAGCCGGTGCCCCACTTCGTCGACCTGGACCCGCGCGCCACCGACCTCAGCCGCCAGGCCATCGTGCTGCACGCGCTGGTGCCGCTCCTGCCGAGCCACCGCTACGTGCTCGCCTTCCAGAAGCTCGAGGACCCCAGCGGCGCGCCGGTGCCCGCGCCCAAGGGCTTTTCCCGGCTGCGCGACGGCCGCGCGGCGGGCGACCCGCAGCTCGAGGCGCTCAAGGCCCGCTTCGAGTCGGGCGTCTTCGGGCCGCTCACCAAGGCGGGGCTCGAGCGCAAGGGCCTGCAGCTCGCGTGGGACTTCACCACCGGCGCCGACGAGACCGCGCAGAACGACCTGCTCACCGTGCGCGCGCTGACCATGGATTGGCTCGCGGGCCACACGCCGGCGGTCACCGTCACCTCGTCGCTCGACACCCCGTCTCCCGGCATCTGGCGGGTGGTGAAGGGCACCATCCAGGTGCCGCTCTTCCTCGACAAGGACGAGCCGGGCGGCGTGCTCTTCCGCGGCGCCGACGGCGGCGTCGCCCAGCACGGCGAGACGACGGCGCCCTTCATCGTGGTGGTGCCGCTGCAGGCGCTCGACGGCGGCGTCGACTCGCTCGGCTACGGCCACGGCTTCTTCGGCACGCTCAACGAGCTCGACGACCCGGTGGGCGGCCGCCCCTTGAGCGACAAGCTCTCGCGCGCGCTCTTCTGCGTCGACTGGCAGGGCATGTCGACCGCGGACATCGCCCGCGTGGTGGACGACTTGCAGCAGCGGCCGTCGGTGACGATGCACTTCGCGGAGCGCGTGAACCAGGCGATGGCCAACTTCATCGTGATGCAGACCGCGGTGCCCGGCCCGGTGCGCGCGCTGGCCGAGCTGCAGACCGACGCGGGCGTCCCCGCGCTCACCACCACGGCGAACGGCTTCCTGGGCATCAGCGAAGGCCACCTGCTGGGCGGCGTGCTGAGCGCGGTCAGCCCGCGGACCGAGCGCTACGTGGGGAACGTGGGCGGCGCGGCCTTCACCCACCTCATGTTCCGCGCCGAGCCCTTCGCCGGCTTCCTCTTCTTCCTCGAGGAAGGCCTGAAGGATCCGCTCGACCAGCAGGCCTACACCGCGACGCTGCAGCGGCCCTTCGACACCATCGACCCCGGCTTCTGGGCGCCGCTGGTGGTGACCCGCCCGCCACCCGGCTCGCCGGCGCGCAAGGCGCTGCTGCAGACCGCGCTGGGCGACACCTCGGTGCCCAACCTCGGCGCCTTCTTCCACGCGCGTGCGCTGGGCGCGACCCTGCTCACCCCGTCGCCGCGCGAGGTGTACGGGCTGCCGGCCGCCGCCACCGCCGACAAGGCCGCCATCACCCTCTGGGACTACGGCGTGGACACCGCCGCGCTCTACCGGGACGCCATGCCCGGCGAGAAGAGCCCGCTCCACCTCAAGCTGCGCACCGAGCCCACCGCCCAGGCGCAGATGCGCGCCTTCTTCGAGAGCGGCACCTTCGTGCAGCCGTGCGGCGGCCCCTGCACCTCGACGCCCTGAGGCCTGGGCCCGACGGGGTATCGGGGAATACCGCCGATTTCACGCCCGCCCCTGGTTGGAGTTGGGCTAGGGTCCGCGCGCCTTCGCGACCATCGAGGCCGACGGCGCTTTTCGGAAAATCTTCAGAGGGGATGAACCACATGCGGAACGTGTTGATGGCGTGCCTGGGCGCAGCTGCGCTCTCGCTGATGGCTGGGTGCTCGGGCGATGGTGGCTCTTCCTCGGGTGGCGGCAGCGGCTCCACCGGCGGTGGCAGCGGCACCACCGGCGGCGGCAGCGGCGCGACGGGC
>JAIBBQ010000076.1 GCA_019694595.1 Myxococcaceae bacterium | reverse complement strand
GCCGGTGCTGCCGCCGCCGCCGCCGATGCCCGCGCCGGAGCCGCTGGCGCCGCCGCGCCCGTCCATCGACGCGCTGCTCGTGGTGCTGCGCTCGGCCGAGGCCCCGGAAGCCGCCAAGTGCACCGCGCTGCGCGAGGCGATGCTGCAGTACGCGCGCCCGGGCCGTGCGGCGCTGCTCGCCCAGGTGGAGCCGGCGGCGCTGGGGCCGGCGCTCTGCCGCGCGGTGGGCGACCTGGTGGAACAGACGCCGCTCGGGGTGGTGGTGGAGAACCGCGGCGGCGCGCGGGTGAGTGCGCGCGTGCTGCTCGACGGCGCGAGCCTGGGCGAGGCCCCGGTTGAGCGGCTGGTCCCGGTGTGCAGCAGCGAGCTCACCGCGGAGGACGAGGACGGCGCGAAGGCGACGCGGGCGCTGACGCTGGAGCCGAAGGAGCGCCGAGAGGTGGTGCTGACCTTGCCCGGGCGGCCGAACCTCGGCGTCTTCTCGGCGCTGGGCGACGTGGCGCTGCCGTCGGGCGCGCTCGCCCCGCCGCTCGCCAGCGCCTACCTCGGTGGGGCGGGCGTGCAGTTCGAGTACTTCGGGCGGGTGCTGCACCTGCGGGTCTCGCTCAAGGAGCCCTTCGTGCAGACGGGCACCGGCACCCAGGCGCTGATCATCCCGCTGGGCGACCTGTCCATCGGCGCGCACGCGATGGTGAGCGCGGGCGAGCTGGTGCGCGGTGCGCTGTCGTTGTCGGCGGGAATGTGGAGCGTCTTCTGGGCCTCGGTGCGCGCCAAGTTGACCCTTTTCGTCTTCGACCGGCTGGCGGTGGGCATCGGCGGCTCGGTGAACGTGAGCCCGCGCGCGCTGATCCAAGGTCTGGCGGTTCCGGGCGATCTGAGGGGGGCCCTGGAGCTCACCCTGGGGGTCGCCTTTCCCACCCGGTGATGCTGTAGAGTCTCGATTTTCGAGAGACTTTCGTGATCCACCGCCGGGTCGACGCGCAGGTCCGGCTAACTCCTTGGATTTGCCCGCACTGCTGTCAACCGAAGTGACAGGACTTCTGCGGACATGGACCGATAATGTCCCACAGAAGGTTTACGTCTCCATTTTCCGAAGGTTTTCGAAAGGTCCTCTGCCCATGGTCTCCCGCATCGAAGGCACGCCGATTCAGCTCCCCACCACCCGCCTGCCGACGTCGGCGCTCGGGTTCCAGCTCAACCAGGGTGAGGCGGCCATTCGCCCCCTGGGCAACGGCATCGTGGAAGCGGAAGGCCAGCTGAGGAACGGCGACCCGGCGAAGATCGTCTTCAACAACGAGACCAACCAGTTCACCATCTTCGCGGGCGAGGAGCCGGGCCGCCCGGCGTCGAACCTCGAGCTGCAGTACCTCCAGCAGCACTTCGCGACCAGCAACGTCCCCGACGCGCAGGGCTTCGCGCAGCTCATCGAGATGACCCGCGCGGTGCCGGGCGCCTCCGGGGGCCAGCCGCCCATCGGCATCAACGGCGGCGGCGGTGGGTATCCCCTGCCGCGCGACGGCTACCAGCCGGGCAGCCTGCCCCCGGGCCCGACGTCTCCGTATCCGCAGCAGCTGCCGGGCCTCGACGCGCAGGCGATGGAGCGCCAGCAGTTCGGCCAGGCCTGCGCGGTGCTCGCGACCCACTTCGGGCAGGCGGGCGGCGGCATCTTCAGCGGCGGCACCATCGACATGAACGAGCTGTACGCCGCGGCGCAGGGTCGCAAGGGCCCCGAGGTGCAGCAGGCGGCGGCGTTCCTGGTGAACCACCCCCAGTACGTGCAGGAGCTCGAGACCCGCGGCAAGGCGTCGCCTGACGGGAAGATCTCCCTCAAGGACCTCTCGCTCGAAATCGGCCAGCTCGGCCGCGAGAACCAGCTGAACCAGCTGCGCTACGACGGCCGCCTCCCGGCCTTCCAGCAGTCGCTCGCCACCCTGACCGCGTACATGCCGCTGGTCGACAAGGCCGGCTCGTTCTTCAGCATGCGCGACGGCAAGTTCTCGGTGAAGGACCTGAACGCGGTCGCCGGCGGCAACTACCCGCCCGACGTGCGCCAGGCGGCGCTGTTCCTCGCCACCAACCCGGACCTCTTCCGCCTCGCGGACACCGGCGCTTACGGCGGCACCATGCACAGCGGCTCCCGCCCCGACGGCGTGGTGAGCATGAACGACCTGCAGACGCTGCAGGCGCAGCTGGGGAACATGCGCGCGGGCATGCCCACCACCGGCATCAACCCCGGCGGCTGGCAGAACCCCGGCTTCTTCCCCCAGGCCGGCGGCGTCGGCGGCGTGGGTGGCTGGCAGAACCCGGGTTTCGCGGGCGGCGGCTACGTGCCGGGCATGGGGCTGCCGGGCTTCAACCCCTTCAACCAGGGCGTGAACGTCCAGACCGCTGACGGGCAGATCCACAACACGCACAAGGAAAAGACCCACGCGAAGGCGCGCGGCTTCCTCGGCGTGCTGAAGATGATTCCGGGCGTCGGCAACGCCATCAACGCGGTGGAGACGCTGGTCGGCGTTCCCAAGACCATCGGCACCTGGCTCAACCCCACCAAGTCGCTCGGCGACAAGCTGAAGGCCACCGCGGACCTCGGCGTGCACGCGCTGGGCATCCTCCCGGGCTGGAACATGGTCTCGGGCGGCTACGACATCGCCCAGGGCATCGGCCGCAACATGAAGTGGAACGCCATCGAGCACCAGCAGCTCGCGGCGCAGCTCGGCGGCGGTCTGCCCCCGTACCAGTTCAACGGCGGCGGCTACCCGATGCAGTACCCGGGCATGGGCATGCAGCCGAACTACGACATGGGCATGGGCGTTCCCGGCATGGGCATGCCCGGCGTCGGTATGGGCGTCCCCGGGCTCGGCATGCCTGGCCTCGGCGTTCCCGGCATGGGCTTCAACCCCTTCAACCAGGGCGTGAACGTCCAGACCGCTGACGGGCAGATTCACAACACGCACACCGAGAAGAACCACGCGAAGGCGCGCGGCTTCCTCGGCCTGCTGAAGATGATTCCGGGCGTCGGCAACGCCATCAACGCGGTGGAGACGGTCATCGGCATTCCGAAGACCATCGGCACCTGGCTGAACCCGACCAAGTCGTTCGGCGACAAGCTGAAGGCCACCGCGGACCTCGGCATCCACGCGCTGGGCGTGCTCCCCGGCTGGAACATGGTCTCGGGCGGCTACGACATCGCCCAGGGCATCGGCCGCAACATGAAGTGGAACGCCATCGAGCAGCAGCAGCTCGGCGCGCAGCTCGGCAACGGTCTGCCCCCGTTCCAGTTCAACCCCGGCGCGTACCCCATGCAGTACCAGCCGCAGTACGCGATGGCGTAAGGCGCAGACGGCCCCGAGCCGTGCGACGCCCGGCCGTACGCCGAAGTTCGAGCGTGCGACCGGGCGTTCGTCTTGCGGGGCGCTTGGGGTAGAAGCACGCGCGGGGAATCGCAAAGGGAGCGCCACATGGACGCCGTCGTCGCAGACCTGATGAAGGGGCCGAAGACCGAGGCCATCGCGGATCAGATCGCCTGGTTCAAGAAGCTGCACGACCGCTGCGCCAAGTCGCCCGAGGCGATGGTCCAGCGCATCGCGCCCCCGCTGAAGGACGCCATCGACCTGCTCACCAAGGTCTCCAAGTCGAAGAAGGATCAGGAGAGCCGCGAGACCCAGCTCAAGCTGACCGGGTACGTGCTCACCGCGCAGGGCCTGGGCCTCTACTCGTACCTCGAGGGGCTCAACGAGATTCGCAACCAGGTCGCCGCGGCCGCCGCGAAGCAGAAGGACGGCTCCGACGCCAAGAAGAAGGCGCTCGCCACCCAGGCGATGACCGAGCAGCTCATCGACGGGCTCGCCAAGGTCTACCAGTCGCTGCGCGAGGCGAAGTTCGACCAGCTCGACCAGGCCGCGAAGCTCGTCTTCGACGCGCAGAAGGTCGCCGAGTCGCTCAAGGCTTCGCTGTAGCGAAGACGCGTTGCACCCTGGCCGGGGGGCGCTCTAAGGGGCGACCCCATGGCTTCTCCCGAGACGACGACCGCGCCGCTGACGTTCGACCAGTTCTGGCGCTGGCTGCAGGAGCACGCGAACTGCGTGGTGCGCGCCGGGACCGCTGACGCCACCCTCTTCGACGCGGAGGCCCTGCACTGGGACTTCTTCGAGGAGGAGGATGGGACCGCCGTGGTGCAGGTCATCCTCGGGAAGGCGCTGGTGGGGGAGCTGGTGCTCGAGCGGGAGCAGGTGCTCCTGGTGCAGGCGTCGCCGGATGTGGAGACCCCGAACAGCGGGCAGTGGTTGTTCGAGATGATGGGCGGGGGGGCGAAGAAGGAGGATCGGATTCCGATGGGGTACTTCGTGCTCGCGCACGGGATGGAAGCGCAGGGTGGGCATCAGATGTTGAAGCACTGAAGGCACATGCACCTTGCACCGCCCTCCCCCCCGCCCGACCATCACCCGATGAAGCGCACCCTCTCCTTCCTCGTCCTCGCCTCCTCCGCCTTCGCGAGCACGGTCGACTCCACCGCCCACGAAGTCCACGCGAAGATCGTCTACGTGAGCCCGACCCGCGAGCTCACCTCCCAGTCCCTCCAGTACATCTTCGACAAGACGAACCCCGACTCCCGCGGCAAGAAGGTGGTGCTCGCCGAGAAGGGCGTCCCCACCTACGACGTGCTCCCGTTGACCCTGGGCTCCATCCGCGGCTACGCGGTGAAGGTCGAGCTGGTGGCCTTCACCCTCGGCCCCGCGGACTCCGAGCTCGCCAAGCGCCTCCTCGAGAACGCCGACGCCGTCATCTTCGTGGCCGACGGCGCCCCCGACCGCGCCTCCGCCAACCAGGCCACGCTGAAGCAGCTCAAGGCCGTGCTGGCCCCCCGCCCCCTCACCTGGGCGGCCATGCCCAAGGTCTTCCAGCTCGACCACCGCGACCTCGAGGGCGCCCTGCCCATCGCCACCCTCAAGCAGCAGCTCGGAGTCACCGACGAGCCGACGGTCGAGGCGGTCTCCCGCACCGGGGTGGGCGTCTTCGATGCCCTGAAGGCCGCCACCAAGCTGGTGCTGCTGCAGCTGCGCGGCCCGGCCCCCGACGCCGGCGCCAAGGCGCACTGAGGCCCCCCGGGGCCGGCCCCCTCCCCCCTCCCCAACCTCCCGCCGCCCAAAGCGTTTCGCATTGCGCCAGGGGGGGTGTGTGCTACAGCCCGCGCCGCCGTGGCCGGGCCCGACGATGGCTTGTCGCCGTACGCGAGCGCGCTCCGCAGTGCGGAGCCGTGGCTCGCGGCGGTCTCCAAGCTCACCGGAGGAACCCTGTTCGGCGTCCTGGGCGGATACGCCCTGGACCGGTGGATGGGTTGGAAGGGGCCATGGGGACTCATCGGCCTGTCGGTGCTGGGAATCGGAGCTGGTTTCTACAGCTTCACGCTCGCTGTGCTGCGCATGGGAAAGAAGCCGCCGAAGCAATGACGCCCTTCGTTCGATTCGCCGCTCTCTTCGCCGCCCTCTCCGCGGTGGCCCTGGTGCTCTCGCGCACCCTGCCGCTCGACGCCGCCTCGTCGTCGGCCGCCGCGCTCGGCGTGTCCCTGGCGCTGGCGTCCGGCCTCTTCGCGCTGCTCGCCAAGCGCTGGGCGGTGGCCAAGGACCCGGCCCGCTCGGCGCCGCTGGGCTTCTGGCTCAAGATCTTCGCCCTGGTGTTCGCCGCCCGCTTCGTCGTCATGGGCGCGGGCCTGTGGAGCGTCGCCCGCCACGGCGAAGGCGAGCTGTCCTTCGTGGCCGCTTTCTTCGGCTGCTACTTCCTCCAGCAGTGGCTGGAGATTTCCTACGTGCTCGCCTCGGCCCCCAAGGCCGTGGCGCTGAGCTCCGAGGTCACCTCATGAAGCGCCTGTGCCTGCTGCTCGCCCTGGTCTCGTTCGCCGCCTCCGCCGAAGAAGGCATGCCGGCCGGCGCGCCCGAAGCGGTGCCCCACGAAGGCCACGAGGAGCACGGCGGTCACGGCTCCGAAGGCGGCTGCCCGGTGGAGCACGAGGAGCACCACACCGACACCTCGTCGGTCATCTTCCACCACGTCAGCGACTCGAGTGAGTACGAGTTCGAGCTGCCCTGGCCCGGCGTGGAGCACAACCCCACGCTCGACCTGGGCCACATCTTCGCGCCGCTGAAGATCGAGACCGCGCCCTGCGCCTGCAGCATTCCCGCGCCGGCGGCGTTCGGGGCCTTCCCGTCCATCGGGCAGGCGATGGGTGGCTGCTGGGACCTGCGGCCCACCAAGAGCATCTTCATGATGTGGATCGCCGTCGGCCTGCTGGTGATTCTCGTCTCGCTGATGAAGCACACCGACGCCACCCAGCTCGTTCCGCGGGGCACCGGGGCCAACATGCTCGAGAGCCTGGTGCTCTTCGTGCGCGACGAGATCTCGGTGAAGAACATCGGCGCCGCCGAGGCCGGCCGCTACACGCCGTTCCTCACCACCGCGTTCTTCTTCATCCTCTTCTGCAACTGGCTGGGCCTGATTCCCAACATGGCGACCGCCACCGGCTCGCTGGGCGTGACGCTGGGCCTGGCGCTCATCACCTTCTTCCTCACCCAGGTGGCGGCCATCCGCTCGGCGGGCATCGGCGGCTACCTCTCGCACCTCACCGGCGGCACGCCGTGGCCGATGTGGCCCATCATGATTCCGGTGGAAATCCTGGGCCTGTTCACCAAGCCCTTCGCGCTCATGGTGCGTCTGTTCGCCAACATGCTCGCCGGCCACATGGTGCTCTTCTTCGTGCTCGGCCTCATCTTCATCATCCACCCGCTGGCGGCCGTGGCGTCGGTCCCCATGGCGGCGGCGCTGTACATGCTCGAGATCTTCGTCGGGCTGATGCAGGCCTACATCTTCACCATGCTGTCGGCGCTCTTCATCGGCATGGGGGTGGCGATGGGCCACCACGGCCACGACGACCATGGCCACGGGCACGAGGAGCACGCCCACTGACGACTTCGCGCGGCGAGCCTCGCCGCGGACCAGGACCTGGCCGCCCACACGTGGGTCAGAGGTAGCACCCGATGGGACAGTGAAACCAAGAGCCCCCCCGAGAAGCGGGCCCAACAGAAGAAAGTGAACGCAACATGACCTCAGTAGCTCTGGCGTACCTGGCGGCTGGCATCGGCGCCGGCCTGGCGATCATCGGCGCGGGCGGCGGCATCGGCCGGCTCGCGGCGGCGGCCCTCGAAGGCACCGCGCGGCAGCCTGCGGCGGGCGGCGACATCCGCACGTCGATGCTCATCGCGGCCGGCCTCATCGAAGGTGCGACGCTCTTCGCGCTCGTCATCTGCATCATCCTCGCGACCAAGACCTAGTCGCGCAGGGGTGCCAGGCGCTCTCGCTTTTTCCAAGGAGAGCGCCTCGCACGCGTGAGGTTCCAGGCGGTGTCCTGGGCCCCAGGCGTGCGCTTCTCGGAAGAACCCACGCTTCTTTGCTTCGCAACACGCAGTCAGGAGTCCGCACCATGAACCACCTCCTCGTGCTCGCCGCTGGTGGCATCACCGACGTGAAGCCGGGCCTCGTCTTCTGGACGCTGGTCACCTTCATCATCGTGGCCTTCGTGCTGCGCCGCTCGGCGTGGGGCCCGATCCTCAAGGCGGTCGAGGAGCGCGAGAAGCAGATCGCCAACGCGGTGGAGTCCGCCAAGCGCGAGCGCGCCGAGGCCGAGAAGCTGCTCGGCGAGCAGAAGACCGCCATCGCCGCCGCCCGCAACGAGGCCGCGGAGATGATGCGCAAGAACCAGGCGGACATGGAGAAGTTCCGCGAGGAGCTGATGGGCAAGGCGCGCGCGGAGGCGGAGTCGCTCAAGACTGACGCCCGCAAGACCATCGAGGACGAGCGCGCCAAGGCGGTGGCCGAGCTCAAGGGCCACTCGGTGAGCCTGGCGGTGCAGATCGCCGAGAAGCTGCTCGAGGAGAAGCTCGACGCGGCCAAGCACCAGGCGCTGGCCGAGAAGTTCGTCGCCGAGCTGACCAGCAAGCAGACCCGCGCCTAAGTCGGTAGGCACCGCGCGCTCGATGCTGTACACGCGCGGGCCATGGGCCTTTCCATCGGAATCGTGGGCTTGCCGAACGTCGGCAAGTCGACCCTCTTCAACGCGCTGTCCAACGCCGGGGCGCTGGCGGCGAACTACCCGTTCGCGACCATCGAGCCCAACGTGGGCGTGGTGCCGGTGCCGGACGAGCGGCTGGAGCAGCTCTCGGCGCTGGTGAAGCCCGAGAAGACGATTCCCACCAGCCTGGAGTTCGTGGACATCGCCGGCCTGGTGCGCGGCGCGAGCAAGGGCGAAGGCCTGGGCAACCAGTTCCTGGCCAACATCCGCCAGGTCGACGCGGTGCTGTACGTGCTGCGCTGCTTCGAAGACGAGAACATCGTGCACGTCGAGAAGTCGGTCGACCCGGCGCGCGACAAGGACATCGTCGACACCGAGCTGTGCCTGAAGGACCTGGAGACCATCGAGAAGCGCCGCGAGAAGACGCAGCGCAGCTCGAAGGCGCCGGGCAAGGAAGGCGAGACGGCGAAGGCCGAGCTCGCGGTGCTCGACGTGCTCAAGGCGAAGCTGGACCAGGGCATCCCGGTGCGGGGGCACGGGCTGACGGACGACCAGAAGGAAATCATCCGCGAGCTGTTCCTGCTCACCTCCAAGCCGGTGCTGTACGTGGCCAACGTGATGGAGGCGCAGCTGTCGAAGGCGGACAGCGACCCGCTGGTGAAGGCGGCCGCGGCCATCGCCGCGAAGGAAGGCGCGGAGCTGGTGGTCATCGCCGCCGCGCTGGAAGCGGAAATCCAGCAGCTGCCGGTGGAAGAGCGCCCGGAGTTCCTCAAGAGCGCGGGCCTGACCGAGCCGGGCCTCAACAAGGTGGTGCGCGCGGGCTACCGGCTGCTCGGCCTGCAGACGTACTTCACCATCGGCCCCAAGGAGTGCCGCGCCTGGACCATTCGCCAGGGCTGGAAGGCTCCGGCGGCGGCGGGCGTCATCCACACCGACTTCGAGCGCGGCTTCATCAAGGCCGAGGTCTACTCGTGGAAGACGCTGCTCGAGCTCGGCAGCGAGAACGCGGTGAAGGAGAAGGGCCTGCTGCGCATGGAAGGCAAGGAGTACGTGGTGCAGGACGGCGACTGCATGCACTTCCGGTTCAACGTCTAGCGTCGCGAGGGCGCTGCCCGCGACGCGGCGGGGCTGAGGCCGGCTTCGCCTGGCCCGCCCCGTCCACCTGAGGGACTTCGTGGGCCTCGCGGCCGGCGCGGGGAAGCGCGTTCCCGCTTCAGCCCGCTCGAGAGCGCACCTGCGCTGCGTGACTCCGCACGCCCTGCCGGAGCCCGCCCTACAAGTCCTCGACGTCCCCTCGAATCGACCCGCCGGACTCCTTCACTTCCACCACCCAGCTCTTCGGCGGCCCACCCTCCACCGGGTACACGCTCACCGTCTGGCGCCCCACCGGCAGCACGACGAACACGGGCGACACCCCGAGCTCCTTCCCCTTCCACACCAGCCGGCCGCCACCCTTGATGACCAGCTGCACGGTGGACGTGACGACCGCCATCGGCTCCGGCTTCGGCTTCGGCTCCGCGGGCGGCACGGGCGCGACGCGCACGGGAGGCGCCGACGCAGGCTTGGGCAGCTCGCGCTTGATGGCGACCGGCTCGGGCTTCGGGGCCGGCGCCACCACCTTCTCCAGCTTGGGCTCGGGCCGCGGCGCCGGCGGCGGCGTCACCTTCTCGGCGGGAGGTGCCTTGGGCTCCGGGTCGGCGACCCTGGCATTCTCCTGGGTCTTCGCGGCCTCCGGCGGCTTGGCGACCACGGCCTCGGCCTTCTCCACCTTCTCCGGCTTCTCGACCTTCTCCGCCTTGGGAGCCTCGAGCTCGGCCTTCGGGGGCGTGCCCGGCTTCGCCTTGGGCTCGACCTTGATGGGCTGAGGCGGCGCGACGTGCGGAGTGAACGGCCCTCTCCCCAGCGCGTAGAGCAGCGCCACGATGACCACCACCGCCCCGGCGACTCCGCCGGCGAACCACCGGGCGGTGGCCACGGTGCGCACGATGGTCCCGCGCTCGGGGGGCAGCGGCCCGAGGTCGGGCGAGGTGCGGCTGGGGCCGTCGTCGAACGGGGCGCCGACCGCGGTGCTCACCCCGTGGTCGCGGTCGGGCCCGTCGACCACGGCGCGGCGGCGCGACTGCGGCTCGGCGACGGCGACCGTCTCGTCGGTGTTGGTGCGGGCCGGCACCGAGTCGGGCAGCCCGAGGCCGGTGTTGAACTCGCCGGTGGGCCGCTGCCCCTCGAGCAGGTGCCGCAGCTCGGGCAGCGCTCCGGCCGGGAGCGTCTTGTTGTCGCGGTCGTCGTCTTCCTCGGACTCGAGGGTGTTGCGACCGGGCTCGGTGTGCTCCGACGGAGACGACTGCTCGGACAGCGGGTCGCCCGCGGAGTCGGTGTTGGTGGTGTCGCGGCTCGAGCGTGCGACGGCCGGAGCGGCCTTGGAGTCGCGGCGCACGGGCGGCGGCACCAGCGCCGAGTTGCGCCGGGCTTCCGACTCGTTCGCTCCCGGAGCGCTCGGCCGGCGGGGCGGCGAGGCCAGCGGCGGCACCAGCGACGGCCGGCCGGGCGCCGTCTTGACGTCGCGGTTGCGCAGCAGGCGGTCGACGTTGAGCTCGCTGGTGGACTCGTGGCCCTGGGCTTCCTCGAGCAGCTCTCGGGTCTGTCCGCGGCGCTCCGCGAAGTGGCGCGCGACCAGCTCGCCCGTCTGCTCGGGGTGCCAGATGAGCCCGGGGCAGGCCTTCTCGATGGCGCGGGCGAACTCCAGCGCGGTGGAGAAGCGCGCGTCGCGCTCGCGGGCCAGCGCCTTCAGCGTCACCTCGTCGAGCGCCTCGGTGACCTCGGGGTTGAGGCGAGACGGCGGCTGCACTTCCTCGCGGAGCGCGGCCATCATGCCGTCCTCGGCGGACTTGCCGTGGAACAGGCGCATGCCGGTGAGGCACTCGTGCAGCACCACGCCGAGCGAGAAGACGTCGGAGCGCGGGTCGAGCGGCTCGCCGCGAATCTGCTCCGGCGACATGTACCCGCTGGTGCCCTTCACCATGCCGATGTTGGTGAGGTTGGCGCCGCGCTTGCCCATCGCCTTGGCGATGCCGAAGTCGAGGAGCTTGGTGGTCCCCTCGTACGTCACCATGATGTTCTTCTCGGCGACGTCGCGGTGAATCACCATCTGCCGGCGACCGCGCGGGTCCATGAAGGTGTGCGCGTAGTGGAGCGCCAGCGCGGTATCGCGCACCGACTGCAGCGTGAAGCCGATGGGAATCGGTTCCTTGGCGGTGCGGCAGGCGCGGGCCATCTCCACCAGCGTGCAGCCCTGGACGAACTCCATCGCGATGAAGAGCTGGTCGTCGTCGGTGTCGAGGTCGAAGACCTGGGCGATGTTCGGGTGGTTGAAGGCGGCGGTGGTGCGCGCCTCCTCCAGGAACATGCGGACGAATTCTTCTTCGCCGCGGATGTCCGGGAGAATCGACTTCAGCACCACCACCTTGCGGAAGCCGGCGAGCCCCGTCTGGTGCGCGAGGAAAATCTCCGACATGCCCCCCGTGGAGAGGCGGCACAACAGCTCGTACTTGCCGAGGGTCCGACGCTCGAGCTCAGTCGGCCGGAGAAAGGGCTGGGCAGCCAAGACAGCCTCGAGCCTACACCCGATGCCGACCGGCCGCGCGTCGGGTGCTGCATTTGGTGTCGGGAGTCGAGCGCCGGTGTGGTCGTCGCCGTGCAGGTGGATCACCCGCTACAGGCCGCTACGGCAGCCGGCGGGCCTCGCGCGGGCGCACCACGCTCACCAGCACCCCGAGCAAGCACACCGCGGCGCCCGCGGCCGACAGCGCGGCGGGGGCCACGCCCAGCACCAGGAGCTCCAGCACGAAGCTGAGCGCCACGGTGAGCTGGGTGGTGGCGCTCCCGGTGGAGGCGGTGGTGAAGCCCATGCCCCAGGTGAAGAGCAGCTGCCCCACCATCGCCAGCACCCCCACCACCGCACCGCGCAGCCACAGCTCGGGCGAGAGCGGCCGCCAGTCGGCGAGCGCGAAGGGCAGACAGACCAGCAGCCCCACCACGCAGAAGGCCACGAAGACGGTGAGGGAGTCGGTGTCCTTGCGCAGGGTGTGCACGGTGGCCATCGCCGCGCCGCCCACCACGCCCGACAGCACCCCTGCCACCGCGCCCACCCCGGGCGACAGCGGGTGCGCCAGGGTGCCGGTGCCCACCACCACCATCACCGCGCCCCCGGTGGCGATGAGCAGCCCCAGGTAGAGCAGCGGACCGGGCCGCTCCTTGAGGAAGAGGTACGCGAAGAGCGCCGCGTAGCAGGGCGAGCAGTAGTTGAGCATCGTCGCCGGGCCCGCGCCCAGCCGGTCGATGGCGGTGAAGTAGAGCAGCACCGCCACCCCACCCAAGAGCCCCCGCAGCGCGAGGCCGAAGGGCCGGTGGAGCGCCGGCCGCTGGCGCCGCAGCAGGAAGACCATCAGGCCTCCCACGGCGCCGGTGCCGAAGCGAATCGAGGCCACCTGCGGCGCGGAGGCGAAGCCGCTCAGCGCGCGCGCCGCCACCGCCATCGCCGCGAAGCCGAGGCAGGAGCAGGCGATGAGCAGCACGCCGGAAGGGAGAGGTCTCGAAGGTGCGGCAGCGTCCGGCACGGGAAGGCCTCAAAGCCTACTCGGAGCCCGCGCGCCCAGGCGCAGTCGATGCCGCGGCCTGCCAGCACAGCGCTACTTGGGCGCGCCGGGCAGCCCGAGCATCACCTCTTCGTGGTGGTCGTGGCCTGCGCCGCCGAAGGGGCCCACCCAGGGCTCGGTCTTGGACACCGACAGCAGCGGCGTCTTCAAGGTGTGGAAGGCCGCGCTGCTGCCGGCGTACGGCGGGTCGCACTTGCCGCAGGCGTCGGAGCCTTCCATCACCGCGAGGCTGCCGTCGGCCACCTCGAAGAGCTGGGGGCCGGTCCTCCCGTCGAGCTCGACCGGGCAGCTGAAGGCCTCGAAGCCGGTGCGGGGGTCGGTCGCGCGCAGGGTGTGGCCGCCGGAGCGGGTGGTGAAGGTGAGCGCCACCGTCACCGGGCCCTGCGAGGTCTCCCAGGAGGCGAGGCGAATCTGGTCGGACCAGTACTTCTCGCCCGGGGGCAGCAGGTCCACCCAGCGGCGGGTGTCGAGGCCGGACTCGAAGCCCTCGAGCATGACGCCGCCCACGCTCGGCGACGGGATGATGCGGCTCTGGGTCACCACCGGCCGGCCCACCGCGCGCTGGTAGGCGAAAGCCGGCTGCCCGGTGGACGCCAGCACCGCGATGGGGCTGTTCTCGGCGAACACCACGCCGCGCGCCACCGCGAGCTCGCCGCCCACCAGCGCGGAGTCGGTGAAGCGCCAGCGGAAGACGCCGTCGCGGCTGTAGCTCAGCACCAGCGAGGGCGAGCCGGGCACCAGCGGCGCGGGGTCGGCGATGGTGGGCGAGAAGCTGATGAAGAGGTTGCCCTGGGCGTCGGAGGCGAAGCCGTAGGGGTGCGGGTGGTTGCACTGCTCCAGCATCGGCTCCTGCACCTGCTGGGCGCTCACCAGGCCACCGCCCGCGTCCAGCACCATGAGGAAGTAGCGGCGGCACTGGGTGGACTGCGAGCTTCCGGAGGACTTGGGGTAGGCCTCGTAGAGCGCCGCCAGCCGGTCGCTGCTGAGCACCGCGAGGCGCGCCAGGAAGAGCGACTGGGTCTGCATCACGAAGTCCGGCCGGGCGCTGCGGACATCGAAGGTCCACACCAGCTCGCCGGTGGACAGGTCGACCGCGCTCACCTTGCCGTTCACCGTCGCCGGGTAGTCCATGCAGATGAGGCGCTGGCCCCAGAGGCTGCAGCGCCGGCCGGTGAAAGGAGCGGAGCGCGCCTGGGCGGTGTTGGCCCGCAGCCGCGCGGGCGTCTGGAAGAAGCCCAGCAGGGTCACCGCGCCCGAAGGCTCGAGCACCAGGTCGTGCAGCTCCACCGGCCCGGTGCCGGCACCCGCGGAGGACGCGGTGGCGGAGTCGAAGCTCCACGCCGGCTGGAGGGCCCGGGCCGCCGGCCGCTCGCAGGTGCTGCCCTTGCAGTGGCCTTCGCCCTGGCAGGGGGACGCCTCGGCGCACAGGTAGCCGTCGGGCGGGTCCCGCGTCACGCAGCTGCCGCCAATGCAGACCTGGGCGGCGTCGCAGGTCTGGACCGGGCCGCAGGTGGTGCCGTCGGAGGCCGGCGCCAGGCCGCAGCCGGAGGCCGGGTTGCAGACGCCAACCTGGCAGGCGCCGTCGCCGGGGCACGGCGGCGCGGGCAGGTGCTCGCAGCCCAGGGTCGCGTTGCAGACGTCGAGGGTGCAGGCGTTGCCGTCGTCGCAGCTCTTCTCCAGGCCGACGCACTGGCCGGCGTGGCAGGTGGCGTTGGTGATGCAAACGCTGCCGGCGTTGCAGACCTGGCCGTCGGGGAGCAGGTCCTCGACGCAGGTGCCGGTGACCACGTCGAAGTGCACGGCGCGGCATTCGCCGGGCGCCGCGCAGACGGGGGTCTCCCGGGCGGCCCCGGTGAGGAGGACGTCTTCCGGATCCTGATCCGCCGCGAGCACCTGGAGCCGCCGGCGCTGCTGCCCCGTGCTCATGGGCTTGAAACGCACGGAAACGAGCGTGGTGCCGCTCGGAGCCACCAGGGGCGCATCGACCAGGGTGAAGGCCCCTTCGTCGACCTGCCAGGCCACCTCGACGTCGGAGTGGCCTTCGTTGAGGAGCTCGACGGTGAGCGTCTTCTCTTCCGCGCCCGCCCAGAGGGTGCCGAAGTCGACCGACGCGGGAGAGAGCTTCACCTGCCCGGTCGCAGTCCGGAGGTGTGGCTCGCGACATCCCATCGCGGCGAGCAGCACCGCGACACAGCACCACAGGAGGGACCGCATCTCGCTCCTCACGGTGACCGCGACTGACGGAATGGTGGCACCGCTTCGTGTAGGTCAGAAAGTTCCTGCACCTCGCGTGCGCACGATTTCTTCGAGGCCAGTGTGGCGATGTCGGTGGAACAGTTCTGCCCAGCCCTGATGTCTGAAGACGTAAGGAAAACACTGTTGATCAGCAGCAGGAGTCGTAGGGCCTGTGGAAATGTGGAGAGACCGATTCCTTCAAGGCCCGCGGTGGGTTGGCGGCTCCGGACCGGTCTTGGACTGGTGAAAATGTCCAGACGCACCACGTCGCCCGGTCAGGTGGTGGAGCCACGCTGCGGAGAACGCGAGTTTTCCACCGGGACTGCCCACAGGTTCTCCACTGCGGCTGATCGCCCGAACGCGCCAGGACGCTGGCACTGGTAACGTGCGCGCGGCCATGGCACGGGGCGGATCCGCGGCGCTGGAACAGCATCGGGGCGAGAAGATCGGCCGGTACGAGGTGCTGTCGCAGCTCACCTCGGGCGGCATGGCGGAGATCTTCCTCGGCTTCACCCCCGGGCCCGGCGGCTTCCGGAAGTACGTGGTGGTGAAGCGGATCCTCCCGGACGTGAAGGACAACGACCAGGCCGTGAACATGTTCCTCGACGAGGCGCGCATCACCGCCGCCTTCAGTCACCCGAACATCGGCCAGGTCTTCGACCTCGGGGAAGACGCGCAGGGCCACTACCTGGTGATGGAGTTCATCGCCGGCCAGAACCTGAACCAGGTGACCGCGGCCTGCGCCAGGACGCGCACCGTGCTCCCGCTCGGCTTCTCGGTCTCGGTGGTGCACCAGCTCGCGCTTGCGCTGCACTACGCCCACACCTTCACCGACCCCGCGGGCCAGCCCTTTCCCGTCATCCACCGCGACGTGGCGCAGAAGAACGTGATGGTGACGTACGAGGGCGTGGTGAAGCTGCTCGACTTCGGCATCGCCAAGGCGCGCGGCAGCCTCGGCCGCACCACCGCGGGCACGGTGAAGGGCACCACCGGGTACATGTCGCCCGAGCAGGTGCGCGGCGAGCCGCTCGACGGCCGCAGCGACGTCTTCGGCCTGGGGGTGATGCTCTGGGAGATGTGCACCGGGCGGCGCCTCTTCTCTGCAGCCACCGAGCTCGACGAGATGAAGCTCATCCTCGAAGGGCCCATCGCCCGCCCGCGCAGCGTGGCCGACTTCGTGCCCGAAGGGCTGGACACCGTCGTCATGCGGGCGCTCGCCCGGGAGCGGGCCGACCGCTTCGCGAGCGCCAAGGAGATGGCCCGGGTCATCGAGCAGGCCTGTCCCAAGCTGCTGTTCGACCAGGACCAGCGCGCGACCTTCATGCTCGAGCTGTTCGAGGACAAGAAGAAGGCCACCCAGGCGCTGCTGCAGTCGGCGCAGGGCCAGGTCGACGAGCCGCTGCTCGCCGAGGCGGTGCAGTCGCTGAGCGACGGTGAAGACGGGGCCTTCGTGGAGACCAACCCGCGCGCGTTCGCCGACGCGAAGACGGACGAGCGCAAGGCCCCCGGCCCCACGCTGGTGCGCGACACGCCCCAGGACCCGGTGCAGGCGCTGCGGGCGGAGCAGCAGGCGACCGCGGAGAAGCTCGCCTCGGAAGCGAAGAGCGGGCAGCGCTGGGTGATGCTCGCGCTCGGCCTCGCGGTGCTGGTGGGGCTGGCGTCCTTCGTGGTTCGGGTGGCCTTCCCCGCGGCGGAAGAGGCGCCGGTGGACCTGGGCCCGCGTCCCCTGCCCCGGCCCTCGGACAAGCCGCCGCCGGTCGACACCGCGCTCGTTCCCGGGATTCCCGCGGGCGGCGCGCCGGAGCTGCCCAAGGAGACGGCCAAGCCGGAGACCCCGGTGAAGCCCGAGCCTCCCAGGCCGGTGGTGAAGCAAGGGGGCCTGACGCTGGTGACCATTCCCGCGAGCGAGGTGTTCAAGGGGAAGCAGCGGCTCGGTCAGACGCCGATGTTCAACATCCCGCTCCCCGCCGGCACCCACCTGCTGACGCTGGTGGGGGTGGACAAGCAGCGGCGGTCGCTCTCGGTGCCGGTGAAGGCGAACGAGGTCACCAAGCTGCGCATCGAGCTCTCCGACCTGCCGAAGGCGAAGTGAGCTCGCCTCCGGAAGGCGGACCGACTCACTGGCAGACGATGACCGACTCCACCTCGAGGTCCTGAGGGTCGTAGACGGCCGCGGTGTCGGGGCTGACGTGCCAGGTGGTGTCGGGCTGCACGGCGAAGTCCACGTACGGGCGCCAGCCGTCGGCCATCGCCGTCTGGAACTGGGCGTCGGTCACCTTGCCCGAAAGGCCGGTGGAGCTCGCGGTGACCGAGCGCAGCAGCACGCGGGCGGCGTCCGGCGCGTCGCGGTAGTAGTAGCGACCCACGGCCGGGGTGGCGGTCGCGTCCCACTCGAACTCCCAGACGTGGAAGGCGGAGGTCAGGTTGGCGAAGGGGCCCACCTGGTTGTTCGCGGTGTGCACCGCGGCGCCGCTGCCGAAGTGGGTGGTGGACGAGAAGAGGTTGGGGTCGCTCGCGGTGCCCTTGCCCGAGGAGTCCCACCAGGTCTCGATGAGGTCGTACTCGCCGTAGAACTGGTCGGAGTGCTCGTTGCGCGCCCACAGCGCGGGGAACATGCCGCGCACCGGCGCCGGCATCTTGGCGTGGAAGACCATCAGGCCCTTGCCCGCGGCGTAGGCCGCCTTGGTCTTGATCCACCCGCCCGAGTAGTAATTCGTGCCCGCGCAGCTCCCCACGTTCTCCAGCGACGCCGCGTTGTTGTACGGATCCGTGCAGTGGCGCTGGGAGGCGATGTGCAGCCGGCCTCCGGTCACCGTCACGTTCTGCGCGCGCATCTTGGTCAGCTGGGTGAAGGTGCCGGCCCCGCCGTTGTTCTGCTGGATGACGGTCCACTTCCCGGTGTCGACGGCAGTCCCGTCGAAGTCGTCGCGGAAGACCTCGCGGGTGCCGGACGGGCAGGCGATGCCCGTCGCGGGCGTCGGAGTGGGCGCCGGGGGCGGGGGCGGGGGCGGCGGCGGGGTGGTCGCGGGCTCGACCTGGAGCAGGAGCTCCGGGCGGCTGCCCGCGGCGCCTTCGCGGCTGGTGCACACCACCGAGTCGGTGGAGTCGGCGACCAGCGAGAGGGTGACGGTGCCGTTGCCGGTGACCGCCTTGGTCACGTCGGCCACCAGCCACTGCTTGTAGGCCACCACCGCCGAGCCCGCGAGCCAGGCGCCGGTGGAAGGCCGGGTGCGGTACGTCACCGTGCCCTCGGACCAGGCGTTGCCCGCGGCGTACACCGACGGGCCGTTCACGCTGGCGTTGGTGACGTAGCAGCGCAGCTGCGCGCGCTTCACCGTGCCGGAGACGCCGCGGACGTCGAAGCGGAGGAACGCCTGGCGCGCCGGGCTCTGATCCGCCCCCAGCTCCGTGCTGCTGCCGAAGTTGCGGTCCGGCGCCCCGGCCTGGACCTCGGCGTCGGCCACCGGCGCGAAGCTGAGCGACGACAGGCCCTGCTCCTGCGAGAGCAGGTCATCGTCTCCCGAGGGCGCGGCGCAGGCTGCCGCGAGGAGTGCGCTGAGCAGGAATGGTGGGGCGCGGTGCATGGAACCCTCGGCTGGACTGCGGGTGTGCAGGCCCCCATTTCACGGGCCGTGCCCTGGACCGAAGCCGAGCAAATTCAACATCTTGAGACCCTCCGCCCGGGACCTGGTGCAGGCGGTCGCGCGCCACCGTCCCGCCGGGCGGGACGGTACACTCGCTCGCGTCCGTGACCGCCGCGCTGCTCCTCAGCCTGCTGCTGTCCGCGCCGGCAGGCGACGTGGAGACCGAGGTCGAGCGGGGCAACGCCCTCATCCGCAACCTCCAGGAAGAGAAGGCGCTCGAGGTGCTGGAGCCGCTGGCCTCGTCGGCTGCGACCCCGGCGATGCTGCGCGCGCGGGCGGCCGTCTACGCGGGCATCGCGCGGCTCAACCTCGGCCAGGAGAGCGAGGCCCGGCGGTGGTTCGCCGCGGCGCTGGAGCTCGACCGCGGCGCTTCGCTGCCCGACTGGTGCTCGCGCCGGGTACAGGGCGTCTTCGACAAGGTCCGCGCGCAGGCGCCGCGGCCGGAGTCTTCGCCCCCACCGCCGGCGCTCGTTCCACAGCCGGCCCCGGCAAATGCCCTCGCGGCCGCGCCGGTGGTTGCCACCGAGGCGCCCGTGGTGACGCACCGCCTGGCCATCGGGCTCGGCATCGCCGCCGCAGCAGCAGCCATCGCCTCGGGCGCGATGTTCCTCGCGTGGAACGCCAACTACCGCGGCGCCATCGACGAGCCCCAGGCTCTCGCCGCACAGCGCCTGCAGCAGCGCTCGGCGATGTTCTGGGGGCTGGGGCTCCTCGGCGCGTTCGGCACCGGAGCGCTCGGGCTGGGCGCGGGGCTGAGCCTGCTGTTCTGAAGCGGCTACTGCAGCTTGAGGCGAAAGACGTGCTGCTCGCGGGCGGCGACCGGCACCACTTCCTTGCGGCGCACGTTGAGCTCGCGGTTCACCACCACCACCTGGTGCCGCCCGGCGTACACGTCGAGGACCGGGTACGGCCCTTCCCCCAGCGCGCGCCCATCGAGCGTCACCTCGGAGTACGGCGCGATGCGCAGCTGCAGCGTCCCCTTGGGCACGGTCAGCTTGAGGGACTTCTGCTGCGGGCCCACCTTGAGCGTCTCCGAGTAGTCGATGCCGCGCTCGGCGGAGCGCACGGTGAGCCGCACCTCGCCGGAGGTGACCGGCACCGAGAGGGGGCTCTTTCCCAGCTCGCGGTTCCCGATGAAGACGGTGCAGGGCGGCTCGACCTCCAGGCGGATCCGCCGGGCGGCGGGCGCCTCGGGCTCCACTGGCGGCGAGGGGGCCGGGGGTGACGGGTCGGCCACCGCGGGCTCCACGGGGGCCGTGGCGGCGGCCGGGGGAGGCGGCGTGGAAGGCACCGGCTCGGGTCGATTGGTCGGGACCTCGGGCGGCGGCGCGGGCGATTCCTCCCGGGTGAGGGCCAGGCCTCCCGCGGCCAACGCCACTGCGGCCAGGACGCCCGCGCCCAGCGCGAGCGCGCGCTTCGGGGCGCCCTTCGCCGGAGGAGGAGGGGCGACCTCCGCCGTGGTGGTGGGCGCCGCGGGCCTGGGCTCGGCCTCGAAGAGCGCGGACACCCGGCGGGCGAGGTCGGCGCGGGCCGCGGCGAGTGCCTCCGGGCTGAAGGCCTCCTCGAGCTGCATCGCGACCCGCTCCCCGCTCGACGGGCGCCCGGACGGCTCCTGGGACAGCATCGCCGCCACCGCCGCGTAGACGGGCTCGGGCAGCCCGGGGAGCACGTCGCGCAGGGCCCGGCGCTGGCCGGCGGCGATCTCCTGGATGAGCGCGAAGTCGGTGCGGGTGCTGTACGGCAGCTCCCCGGTGAGCATGCGGTGGAGCATCACGCCCAGCGCGAAGAAGTCGGTGCGGTGGTCGAGCGCGTCGCCTCGCGCCTGCTCGGGCGAGAGGTAGGCAATCTTCCCGCGGATGGCGCCCTGGGTGGTGGCGGAGTGGTCGGTGGTGTCGCGCAGCTTGGCGATGCCGAAGTCCGACAGCTTCACCTCGCCCGCGCACGACAGCAGCACGTTGCTCGGGCTCACGTCGCGGTGCACCACGCCCAGCCGCGCGCCCTGGGTGTCCACCGCGTCGTGCACGTCTTGCAGCGCGCGGGCGACCTCGATGGCCACCGCGGCGGCGAGCGCGGGCTCGAGCTTCCCCTGCTTCGAGAGGAGCCGCTGCAGCGACACCCCGCGCACGTACTCCAGCACCAGGAAGGGGGCGCCCCGCTCCGCGCCGACCTCCTTCACCGCGACCACCCGGGCGCTCTCCACCTGCGCCGCGATGCGCGCCTCGCGCAGGAACATCATGGTGAAGCGCGCGTCGTCGGCGAGCTCCGGCAGCATGGTCTTCACCACCACCTGCCCGGTGGGGCCCTGGGCGAGCCACACCTCGCCCATGCCGCCCGCGCCGAGGCGGGCCACGACCTGGTAACCACCGATGCGAAAGCCGCGCGCTTCCATGGGCCGCGGCTGCGAAGGTACCATCCGCCCCGCGCCTGCATGTCACCCACGGAACGGCAGCCAGAGCGCACGTTGACGGCCAGGGGCTCCAGCACTGGCACGCCGGGGCCGTTCTGCATCGCGGTGGTGGGTGGGCCGGACCTCGGCAAGCGGCTCGAGCTCTCGAGCGGCAGCGCGCTGGTGGGCAGCGCCGCGGGCTGCGACCTGGTGCTCGCGGACCCCAAGGTCTCCCGCCAGCACCTGAAGCTCGCCTGCACGCCCACCGGGCTGCAGCTGACCGACCTGCAGAGCCGCAACGGCACGCAGCTCAACGGCGCTTCGGTGCGCGACGCGGTGGTGCCGCTGGGGGCCCGTCTGCGCCTGGGGGACAGCGAGCTGCAGGTGCTCCCCGCCGGGGAAGCCCGCCGCGCGGCGCACGACTTTCACGGCTTCGTGGGCAAGAGCCCGGCCGCGCGTGCGCTGGTGGGCGAGCTCGAGCGCGCCGCCGCCTCCGACGCCACCGTGCTGCTCACCGGGGAGACCGGGACGGGCAAGGAAGCGGTGGCGCGCGCGCTCCACCTCGCCAGCGCCCGCAGCGGCCGGCTGGTGGTCTTCGACTGCGGCGCGGTGTCGCAGGAACTCGTGGCCAGCGAGCTCTTCGGGCACGTGAAGGGCGCCTTCACCGGCGCCGACGAGACGCGGCCCGGCGCGGTGGCGAGGGCCGACGGGGGCACGCTCTTCCTCGACGAGGTGGGTGAGCTGCCGCTCTCGCTCCAGCCGTCGCTGCTGCGGTTGCTCGAGCTGAAGGACGTGCGCGCCGTGGGCGGAGACGTGAGCCAGCGTGTCGACGTGCGGGTGGTGGCGGCCACCCACAAGGACCTCGAGGCCGAGGTGAAGGCCGGCCGCTTCCGGCAGGACCTCTTCTTCCGGCTCGCGGTCCTCACCGTGCGCATCCCGCCGCTGCGGGAGCGGCTCGAGGACCTGCCGCTCCTGGCGCGGCGGCTCCTCGCGGAGGCCGGGCGCACGCTCGAGCTGAGCGACGAGGTGCTCACCCAGCTCTCGGGCTACGGGTGGCCGGGCAACGTGCGCGAGCTGCGCAACGTGCTGCTGCGGGCGGTCGCGCTGGGCACTTCGCCGGAGCCGCAAGGTCCGGCCGGCGCGCCCGCGGGAGGGGATGCGGGCGCCGCGGAGCTCCCGCTCAACTACCGCGAGGCGCGCGAGACGATGCTGGAGCGCTTCGAGAAGGCGTACCTGGTGCACCTCCTCGCCGAGCACGAGGGGAACGTGACCCAGGCGGCCAAGACGGCGGACATCGCCCGCAGCCACCTCTACCGGCTGCTCACCCGCCATGGGCTGGTGTGAGGTGAGGCGCGCGCTCTTCATCCTCGCGTTCGCGGGCTGTGCACCCACGGTGCCGCTGGCGGGCAAGGCCTGTGACGCCCAGGGGGCCTGTCCTGCGCCGCTGGTGTGCGTGAAGGACCGCTGCGTCGAGAACCCGTGCGGCGGCGGCGAGGTGAAGCCATCGGCGACCCTGGTGCCCGCGTGCCGCAGCTGGCTCGGCTTCTACCCCGGGGTGTCGCCCGACTGGGGCACCGCGCTCTCGCGGGAGCAGACGGCCGCGGGGCTGCGCTTCGACGTGGTGCACGCGTACCACGACTGGGTGCAGGACTGGCCGACGGCCGACGAGAAGGCGGCCGCGCAGGCCGGGTCGCTCTTGCTGCTCGACTGGAGCCCGAAGAACTTCTCCTCGGGCGCGCTGGTGTCGTGGAAGGACATCGCCTCCGGTGCGCAGGACGCGGCCATCGACGCCCGGGCGAAGGCGCTCGCGGCGCTCCCGGGCAAGCTGTGGGTCACCTTCGGGCCGCAGCCGGAAGCCAACGTGGGGACGCAAGGGACGGCGGCGGAGTTCGCGGCGGCCTTCCGGCACGTGCGGCAGCGCGCGGTCGCCCAGGGGGCGAGCAACGTGGTCTGGGCGCTGGTGTTGATGGGAGGCAGCGCGGATCCAGCGCTCTACCCCGGGGACGACGTCGTCGATTGGGTGGGCTGGCCCGCGTACAACAGCTTCTCGTGCGGCGGCGGCACGGTGCCGTGGAAGACCTTCAGCGAGCTGATCCGTCCGAGCTACGACGGGCTCGTCGCGCAGGGCCGGGGGAACAAGCCGTTCTTCCTCACCGAGCTCGCCTGCGCGGAGGACCCCGCGAACGCTCAGCGCAAGGCGCAGTGGTTCTCCGACGTGGCCCAGGCGCTCCCGGGCGGGTTTCCGAACCTGAAGCTGGTGGTGGTGCACAACTCGACCAGCGCGTGCACGTACCGGGTGGGGAGCAGTGCGGCGAGCCAGCAAGCGTTCAACGCGCTGGCCGCGAGCGAGGTCTTTCAAGTCCCGAGGTAGTCCGTGCCCATGCCCGGAGCCGCCCCTTCAGGGCTCGGTCTTCCAGGACTCGAGGGACTTCAGTGCGAGCCCGGGCGAGAGCCCCCCGGACCATCACCCGTGGGACGGGGCGAACGCCCCGCCGTCTGCGCGGGCAGCGCCCTCGCGCAGACAGAACCTACAAGTCACACCACGCCGAGGCGCGTGCGCAGGTCGGACAGTTCCTTCTGGAGCCCCGGCTCGCGCGGCAACAGCTCGGTGATCTTCTTGATGGAGGCGAGGACCGTGGAGTGGTCGCGGCCGCCGAACTTCTCACCCAGGCTGATGGAGGTCGCCCCGGTGAGGTCGTGGCTCAGCGCGATGGCCACGTGGCGCGCGTGGGCGATGTCCGCGGTGCGGCGCTGGCCCTTGAGCTCTTCCACCGTCAGCTTGTAGTAGCGCGCCACCTCGCGCTGGATGGTCTCGATGTCCAGCGTCGGCTTGGCGGGCAGCAGGTCCTTGAGCACCTGGGCCACCAGCGCCTCGTTCACCGGCTGCTTGGTGAGCGAGTGCACCGCCGCAAGCTTGATCAGCGCGCCTTCCAGCTCTCGCACGTTGCGCACCACGTGGCGGGCGATGAACTGCGCCACCTCGTCGGGCAGCTCGAACGTCTCCTGCGCCGCCTTCTTCTTCAGAATGGCGATGCGCATCTCGTAGTTCGGCTCCTGCACGTCGGTGATGAGCCCCATCGCGAACCGGCTGCGCAGCCGTTCCTCGAGGCCGGGGATCTCCGACGGCACCGTGTCGGACGTCAGCACGATGGCCTTCGACATCTGGTGCAGGGCGTTGAACGTGTAGAAGAACTCGTTCTGCGTCTCCTGCTTGTTCCCCAGGAACTGGATGTCGTCGATGAGCAGCACGTCGCACTCGTCGCGGTAGCGGCGGCGGAAGTCCGGCATGCGGTTGTGGCGCACGCTCTCGATGAACTGGTTGGTGAACTCCTCGCTCGACAGGTACACGATGCGCGAGGCGGGGTTGCGCTGGAGGATCCGGTTGCCCACCGCGTGCAGGAGGTGGGTCTTGCCCAGCCCGGTGCCGCCGTAGATGAAGAGCGGGTTGTAGTTGCGGCCCGGCGCGTCGGCGACCGCGTGCGCGGCGGCGGCCGGCAGCTGGTTCGAGTCGGCGACGACGTACGTCTCGAACGTGAAGCGCACGTTGAGGCCCGAGCCGATGCGCGGCTGGGCGATGGGCGCGGGGGCGAGATCTTCCGGGGGCGGAGCCACGGACACTTCGTACTCCAGCTTGACCGCCGATCCAGTCAGCTCCAGCGCCGTCTCGCAGATCAGCTGCCGGTAGTGGTCGTCGATCCAGTCACGTGAGTAGTTGTCCTTCATCGACAACCGCAGCGCACCCCGGTCCAGCTGCAGCGCCCGCACCTTCTCGAGGTGCGACACCGCGTAGGCGAGGCCGCGCGCGCGCAGGGCCTCCAGGGTCTTGTGCCACAGCGCATGGGCGGCTTGCTGCGTCGACGCGGACTGCGCGAGTGCTGTCACCTGCGGTCACCTTGAGGAGCGAAAGGGATGACGTTGGAGCCGAAGTTCGAAGTTCGCGGATCTACCGCTTCCAATTTTTCCGGAGCAAGCACGGAGTGAAACTCAGCGTAACAGCGTCGTTTTTCATCGACGGATCCGCTGTGGACAACCGAGGCCTGATTCTCGGCGTGGTTTCGCGTTTCGAGCTTGGGGGTAGTTTACTGAAAGTCTCAGTCGACGAAAATCAGGCTGGCGGGTTTTCCACCGGGCTTTTCCACACCAGCGCCCCTCGGGCCGGGCGGCCTTCTCCACAGACTCCACAGCTTTTCCACATGGCCTCAGGGAGCATTCCACAGGACTCAGAGTCGAGCGTTCCCGGTCGTTGCGTCGCCTGCTCCCCTGGGCTACAGGCCGCCGCCTCACGCAGCACTTTTTCGAGTGAAGGAGCCACCCCGTGGCGAAGAGGAAGCCGACGTACCAGCCGTCGAAGATCAAGCGGAACCGCGCGCACGGGTTCCGGAAGCGGAACTCCACCAAGGCCGGCCGCGCGGTGCTGAAGCGTCGCATGGCGAAGGGCCGCAAGCGCCTGGTCGTCAAGGCGTACCAGAAGTAGCGAGTGCACGTGGCGCGGTTCCCCAAGGAATCGCGGCTGCGCAAGCGCCGTGACTTCGTCACGGTGCAGCAGACGGGAAGAAAAGTCAGCGCCGATTGTCTGCTGGGCCTGGCGCTCAAGCGCCCCGATGCGGGGCGCCGCCTGGGAGTGACGGTCTCGAGCACGGTGGGCAACGCCGTGGTCCGCAACCGGGTGAAGCGCAGGCTGCGCGAGCTGTTCCGCACCCGTCAGGGTGCCTTGCCGGAAGGAATCGAGCTGGTGGTCATCGCCCGACAATCCGCGGCGGAAGCGGACTTCGACCGCCTGGCCAAGGCCTACGACAAGCTCGCGCGCGAGCTGCACAAGGTGCGCTGGTGACGTTCGCCCGCGCCATCGCCTCCTGGGTGTTGCTCGGGTTCATTCGCCTCTACCGGCTGCTCCTGTCGCCGCTGTTGCCGCCGGCCTGCCGCTTTCACCCCACCTGCAGCGCCTACGCGCTCACCGCCATCGAGCGGCACGGGCCGGTGCACGGCAGCGTGCTCGCGGCGCGGCGGCTCCTTCGCTGTCACCCGCTCAACCCGGGCGGGGTCGACCCCGTTCCCGAGGTCCGCGCCCCTGGAGGGCGGTAAGTCATGGACAACCAGAAGCGCCTGCTGCTCGCCATCGCGCTGTCGTTCGGCCTCACGCTGGTGTGGTCGAAGTTCTTCTACGAGCCGAACCACCAGGCGGAGATCGCCGCGGCCGAGGCCGCCGCCGCGGGCGCGCTCGACGCGGGCGTGGCCGTCGCCCCGGGCACCACGCCGCCTGCGGGCTCGGAGACGATGGTCGCCGCCGCGGAGACCGACGGTGGAGTGGCCGCCCCCGCGCCTGCCCCCGCCGCGCCTGCGCGCGAGGTGCTGGTCGACCGCGCCTCGACGCACTTCACCTTCCAGTCGGTCGGCGCCGGCCTCTCTCACGCGGTGCTGCAGGGCGCGAAGGAGCACGTGCAGCCCGAGGTGAGCCTGGTCGAAGGCTGGAAGCGGTTGTTCGGCGCGCCCAAGCCGGCGCTGGAGCCGATGGACCTCGCGGTGCCGGTGCCCGGGCGCCCCCTGCCCCTGTCGCTGTCCATCGGCGGCGCGGTGCCGGTGCCCGCGGAGCTCGCGTGGACGGTGGCCGAGGCGTCGGAGAGCAAGGTCGTCTTCACCGCGCAGTCCGGCCCGTGGCGGCTCAAGAAGACCTTCGAGTGGGGCGCCGAGCCGTACGAGCCCAAGCTCACCGTGGAGGCCGCGGTCGAGTCCCAGGTCCCGGTGGCGGGCGAGCTGGTGCTGCACGCGGTGCGCGGCATCGACCCGGCGAAGGAGCAGGCGCCGTCGATGTTCGGCGGCGTGGGCAACCAGTCCATCGCGCTCTGCCACGTGGGCGACGACGTGGAGCGGGTGCGCCCCAACGAGGACCCGCCGGTCACCAAGAAGGGCCAGCTCGGCTTCTTCGGCATCGACCAGCAGTACTTCCTCACCGCGCTCTACCCGCTCGGCGGCCAGCGCGAAGGCAGCTGCACGATGACCGCCAACAAGACGGTGCGCGCCATCGACGCGGCGTTCCCCTTCGTGGCGGAAGCCGGCAAGCCCGCGGTGCTGGCGTTCGGCATCTTCATGGGCCCCAAGGACCTCGAGCTGCTCGGCAAGGTCGCGGCAGGCGCGGGCCCCGGCGCGGCGGCCACCACCAGCGCGAACTACCCGGCGCTCGGGCGCGCGGTCGACTTCGGCATCTGGGCGGCCATCTGCAAGGTGATGCTGCCCACGCTCAAGTTCTTCTTCGGGCTGATGGGCAACTGGGGCCTGGCCATCATCGCGCTCACCGTGCTGGTGAAGGTGCTGCTGCTGCCGCTGACGCACAAGGCGATGGTGAGCGCGGAGGCGATGAAGAAGCTCGCGCCGCGCATGGAGGAGATCAAGAAGAAGTACCCCGACGACCGCGAGCGCCAGAACCTGGAGACGATGAAGCTGTACCAGGAGGCCAAGGTGAACCCGCTCGGCGGGTGTCTGCCGCTGCTGCTGCAGATTCCGGTCTGGGGCGCGCTCTTCACCACCTTGCGCAACAGCTACGAGCTCTACGGTGAGCCCTTCGTCGGGCCGGTGTGGGTCGACCTCACCTACAAGGATCCGACGTACCTGCTGCCGCTCGCACTGGGCATCACCATGATCATCACCCAGCGGGCGCAGCCGCAGATGATGGACGCGGCCCAGGCGAAGATCATGACCTGGTTCATGCCCATCTTCTTCACCGCCATCATGATGAACTACCCGGCGGGCCTGGCGCTCTACATCTTCACCAACAACCTCCTGTCCATCGCGCAGCAGCAGCTGCTCAAGCGCTACCTCGCGCGCAAGGCCGAGGCGGTGGACGGCAAGCCGCAGGCGTCCGGAGCATGAAGGAGCACGCGATGACCGAGGCCCCCAAGACGGCGGTGGACCTGCGCGGCACGGTGAGCCGCTTGCTCACCGACATCTTCGCCATGCTGCAGCACCCGGCGACGCTCGACTTCCAGGACGCGGCCGACGGCGCGCTGGGCGTCGCGGTGCACTTCACCGGCGAGCTGCCCCCCGGCGTGGTGGCCGGCAAGCGCAGCCAGCTCGTCGACTCGCTCCAGTTCCTGGTGAACAAGGCCGTCAACCGCCCGCCGCTCGAGCGCCGCTGGGTGAACCTGGGCGTGGGCGGCTTCCCGGAAGCGCGGCCTGCGCGCCCGGTGCCCAGCGCCCCGCCT